>JBBPZY010000330.1:0-21038 GCA_038276315.1 Mycobacteriales bacterium | reverse complement strand
CGCCGGGGCGAACACGATGCCCAGGCCGTACAGGCCCATCGCGGCACCGAGCTTCTCCCGCGGCACGATCCGGTACAGGATCGACAGCGTGATCACCGGCAGGATCCCGCCGGGGATCGCCTGGATGATCCGGAAGATCACCAGGCTGTTCAGATCCCAGGCCAGCCCGCACAGCGCCGAGCCGGCCGCGAACGCCAGCAGCGCGAGGTTGTAGACCCGGCTCAGCCCGAAGCGATCCCCCAACCACGCGGTGACCGGCACCACCACGCCCAGCGCCAACGTGTACCCGGTGACCACCCACTGCACATCGTCGGTGGTCGCCCCGAAGTCGTTCTGAATGGTGGGGATGGCCACGTTGACGATGCTGATGTCCAGGACCGACATGAACATCCCGGCGACCAACACCGCTAACGGCAAGCCCCAGCCTCCCGAGGAGGCCACGTTGCGCGCTCCAGCGCCTACCGGCCGGGCAACGGCCCCGTTGGGGCTCGCAGCCGAGTTCGCTACCGCGGGGCGAGTCATGACACCACTGTGCCATCGGAACGCCACGTGCTCTAGCCTGTTTTTCCGCTACGTGACATTCTGTGATAGCCAGCGCACAAGGAGGTATCGACGTTGAGCAGCGTCGGCGAGAGTTGCGAATCCGCGAGCGTCGCGATTGATCACCGCAAGGGGCCGCGACGCCGCGGTGACGCGCTCTACGCCGCGATCTTCGAAGCCACTCTCGATGAGCTGACCGCGGTCGGCTACGCCGAACTGAAGATGGAACACGTGGCCAACCGGGCCCGGGCGAGCAAGGGATCTCTGTACCGGCGCTGGTCCAGCCGCGCAGAGCTGGTCGCCGACGCGGTCCACCACACCGTTCCCGGCTGCGGCGAGGCACCGGACACCGGCAGCGTGCGCGAGGACATCCTCGGCGGCTTACGTGGATTCGCCAACCTGCTCAACGGTCCCTCCGGCGAAGCGGTCCGTGGCCTGATGGCCGAGACCATCCGAAACCCCGACCTCATGGAAGTCGTCCGGACCCGCTTCGTAGAGCCTGGGGTCAACCTCTTTCTGGAGGTGCTCCGGCGCGGCGCCGTACGCGGCGAAGTCCGCCCCAGTGCACTGACGACCCGCATCGCGAGCGTGGGTCCGGAACTTCTACGCCAGCATTTCCTGGCGCACCGCTCACCGGTTTCAGACCAGGTGCTGATCGAGATCGTCGATGAGGTGATCATGCCACTGGTCCGGATGTGAGTTGACTAACTCCGTCGCGCTGAGAACCTCCCCAAATTAGGGTACGGAACGTAGCCTATAGGTGAGGCTCCCCGACATCGACGGAAGGTGTGCGCATGGAAGGCCCGGTATCGGCGCCCCCCGCACAGACCGATCAGGCGCCCACCGACGGCGCCGCGGCTCCACCGCCCCGGCGCAAGCTCAAGCGCTCCACTCGTATCGGCCTGATCATCATCCTGATCCTGGCTCTGGTCGCCGCTGGCGGCTTTGGCACGAGTTACTTCCTCAACGCCCGCAACTATGTCAGCACCGACAACGCCCAGGTCGACGGCAGCAAGATCAGTATCAACGCCCCCACCACCGGGACCCTCACCGACTGGCGCATCAATCAGGGCAGCGCTGTACACGAAGGTCAGGTCGTCGGTCGCGTCAAGATCCCCGACGGGTTCGCCCAACCCCTGATGAGCATCAAGGCCCCGGCCGATGGCACCGTGGCGGTCGACAACGGCGTGCCAGGCACGTTCGTCACCACCGGCACCCCGCTCGCCGTGGCCTATGACATGAACAACATCTACGTCACGGCCCGCGTCGACGAGACCGACATCCAAGCGGTCCATGTCGGGCAGGCGGTCGACATCGACGTCGACGCCTATCCGAATACTCCACTCACCGGCCGCGTCCGGGAGATCCAAGGCGGAGCCGCCGCGATGTTCTCGCTGTTCCCGCAGAGCAACAGCGGGGGCAACTTCCAGAAGGTCACCCAGGTCATCCCAGTCAAGATCGGGTTCGACAACGTCGACAACCTCGACCTCGTGCCCGGGATGAACGTCACCGTGCACATCCACAAACAACCTGCCACAGGGCGCTGATCGGCATCGCCCGCAGCCGCGGCCCGAAGGGAAGCGTCTGGCGTCCGGTGTAGAGCACCAGTCCCACGATGAAGTCGTCGCCGAGCCGGTCCCCGAGGTGCCGTAACCCACGGAAATCCTCCTCGCGGACCGTCGACGCTGCCTTGACCTCGATTCCGACGACTTGCCCCCGCCGGTTCTCCAGAACCGCGTCGACCTCGACCTTGTCCTTGGTGCGGTAGTGATACAGCTCTGCCCGCTGATCCGACCAAGTCAGCTGGCGACACAACTCCATCAGCACGAAGCCTTCAAGAAGCGAACCCAGGGGCCCGCCCGGTTGCAACAGCCGATCGGTGCCAGCGTCGAGGAGGTTGGCGGCAATGCCGGAGTCGACCATCGCCACCTTGGGTGTGCCGACCGCGCGGGTGCTGAGGTTGCGCGACCATGCCGGGATGCGTTTGATCAGGAATACCTCCTCCAACAGGCTGAGGTAGCGGGCGACGGTATTCCTTGAGAGCCCGAGCGCGTTGCCTATGGTGGCCGCGACGACCAGCTGGCCAGAACGTGCGGCCAACAGCCGGGTCAAGGCACGCATTTCGGCGCCCCGTTCGATCTCCGAGAGCTGGATCACGTCTCGGTTGATCAAGTCGGCCAGATACGAATCGAAGAAGCGGGCCCGGCGACGTTGGTCGCTACGCGCCACCGCCTCAGGGAACCCGCCCCTGACTACCCGCGCCGCGTATCCAGCGCGGATTTCCTCGGAGTCGTGGTGCAGATCGGGTCCCTCGGCGAAGACAGCATCGATGAATCCATCGGGGGTGGTGTCGATCTCTCCCTGGGACAGCGGCCATAGTTCGATGGTCTCCATCCGGCCGGGCATCGCGTCGGGCAGGCCGCGAAGGCCCAGCAGCCGCGCTGATCCGGTCAGCAGGAACCGACCAGGCCGCGGATCGGCATCGACCGACTCCTTGATAGCGAGCAGGAGTTCGGGAACTCGCTGCACCTCGTCGATGACCATCGGCTGCCCGCTTGCGACGAACTCCGTCGGATCCGACGCGGCAGCGTTGCGGACTACCGACCGGTCGAGGTTGCGCCATTGAGCATCTAACGTGGCGCCGACCACCTGCACCAGGGTGCTCTTGCCCGACTGCCGGGCACCGTTGATCAGGACCACGCGGGTGTCCTGCAGCGCGGCCCTAACCTGCTGCTCCGCACGGCGGGGCAGCAGGCGTCCGAGCGGCGACGCCGGAGCAGCTGGCATTGCCTCAGCATGCCAGTTCCAACCTCGGTAGATTGACGTTTAGACGCAGACACGCTGGACGTTTGGTCGTACCATCGTTGCACGTTCGGTCTCAAGCGTTCTGAACGTTCCGTCGCCCAGTGCGCCGAGTTCGACACCACGGCTGCTCTTTCGCCGACGGGCAGCCCTGGTGTCGAACGCGGCGCAGGTAAGCGGTCAAACACCCGGCAGGCACGCAGCTGTACAGCATCAGCCGGTTCTGCGACGTCGGCTGCGCCACACTGGGTGGATGCGTGTTGCCCGGTATCAGGTCGCGGTGCTGGCCGCAGCGCTGGTGTGGCTCGCCATGCTCGGTTTCCCGGTGGCCTATGCGGTGAGCGGGGCGGTATCGGGGGTCCCGCTCGGAGTTGCGCTGGTCGCGCTCTCCTTGCTGGTCGGCGTCTACCTGCGGGCCGCGATCCGCGCCGCCCGGAACGGGGCACCCCGGCCGGCGCCGCTCTCGCTGGCGGTGGTGGCCGCGGTCGCGGTGGCGTTGCCGTTGGCGGTCGGTGCGGCGTGGTTTGGCGGGACCGTGTTCCTGGCAGCGTTGCTCGGCCTGAGCCTGCCCGCGCGCAAGGCACTTGCCGGCGTAGCGGCGGCGACCGGTCTCGCGGTCGCGCAGGCGACGTTGATCGACGTCGCATCCCCGCAAGCGGTCTCGGTTCCGTTGGTGACCGCGGTGGCGGGAGTCACCGTGGTAGTCGTGGTCCGTCAGAGCGTGCTCACCGGTGAACTCGCCGCGTCCCGGCGGACCGCCGAGCGCCTCGCCGTCGAGGCCGAGCGGCTACGGCTGGCCCGCGAGCTGCACGACTCGGTCAAGCAGCAGGCTTTCGTCGCCGCGCTGGAGCTGGCCAGCGCCCGGTCCCGGTTGGGCCCCGACGAGCATCTGGACGCCGCCGCCCACGCGGTGGCCACCGTGCAACGCCAGCTCGGCGAGGTCATCGAGCACGTACGGCCGCCGGAGCGGCAGCTGCTTGCGGCACTGCGGGAGCATCTCGCCGAGTGGTCGCGGCGCACCGGGGTGAGCGCCAATCTCACGGTCGGCTCCCAACCGGCCGAGTGGCTTGCGGCCGAGCCGCTGCTGACAGTGGCGGTCGAGGCGCTCACCAACGTGGCCCGGCACGCCAGAGCCGGCCAGGTCGCCGTCACACTCAGCGGGCAGGACGACCAGGCGGTGCTCGAGATCGCCGACGACGGGCGCGGGTTCGACGTGCGGCGAACCCCTATCGGCCAGGGGCTGCGAGGAATGCGCGAACGCCTGGCCGAGCGCGGCGGCACCCTCGACGTGCGCTCCGGCCCCGACGGCACCACCATCGTCGCTCGTTATCCGGCGGCCCAGTTGTGATCACCGTGTTGGTCGCCGAGGACCACCCGCTGGTACGTCGCGGCATCGTCGGGTTCCTGGGGACGCAACCCGACCTGGCCGTGGTTGCGGAGGCTGGGGACGGCGCCGAAGCCGTCCGGCTCGCCGTCGAGCACCGCCCTGACGTCGCCGTCATCGACTTACAACTGCCCCGCCTCGACGGGATCGAGGCGATCCGGCGGCTCACCCGGGACTGCCCCGACACCCGGGTGGTGGTGTTGACCTCGCATGCCGCCGACGCCGACATCTTCCCCGCCATTCACGCTGGGGCGTTGAGCTACCTGCTCAAGGAGGCCACGCCCGACGAGCTGGCGCAGGCCGTGCGAGCGGCCGCGGCTGGCGAGGCGGTGCTGCACCCGCGGGTGGCGGCCCGGGTGGTCGCCGAGTTGCGAGGCGGCCGGCTGGATGCCCCCAACGCCCTACGCGACCTGACCGAGCGCGAGCTGGAGGTTTTGCGGCTGCTCGGCGAGGGGTTGTCCAACGCCGAGATCGCCAGGCGTCTAGTGATCGGGGAGAAGACGGTGAAGACCCACGTCAGCGCGATCCTGATGAAGCTGCAACTCGCTGATCGCACCCAGGCCGCGGTGCACGCGTGGCGCCACGGCGTGCTCCGCCGGGAGACCGATCCCTGACCCGCCGCGGGACCGACCCGCCAAGCCGGGACCGCACGCACGCTGGTGGCATGACCCGAACGACTCGCGTCACGCAGGTGCTGAGCCTGCTGCTGGTTGCGCTGACCATGGGGCAGCTGTACGCGCATGTCCTGGAGCTCGGCCCGAAGATGCATTACCCACCGGAGCTGTACCTGCGGCTGAACACCTCGCTCTACGCCTGGTATGGCCCACCACTGGGCGCTGCGATCAATATCGGTGCGGTCATCGCGACTGGTGCGCTGGCCTGGATGGTGCATCGGCAGCGGTCTGCGCTGCTGCTCACCGGCACCGCGTTCGCGCTGCAGGTAGCGGAACTGGCGAACTATTTCGCGCGCGTCGAACCGGTCAACGTTCGCTTCCGCGCGCTGTCGCCCGGTCAGGTGCCCGGCGACTTCATCGCACTGCGGGCACAGTGGGAGTACGGCCACGCACTGGATTTCGCGCTGTACGCAGTGGCATTCCTGCTGCTGATGCTCTCATTGATGCGTCTGGCTGCGCAATCCCGTGCCAGCGAGCCGTCCACGCGGTGGCCGGAAAGCGTCCAATGAGAGGGCTGTGGCTGTAGCTCGGTATCCTCGCGGCGCGCCTGCTCATCGTCATACACGTTCACAACGTCCCCTTCCCGCGTTCTGGATGCAGACTGCGTCAAAAGGAGCCTGGTTTGCAGCAGTCTGCATCCAGAACGCGGGAATGATTGCTGGTCCTGGCACTGGGTGCCGGTAACACCGGTAAGTAATCCGTCCGGATAGTCGTGGGCGGTGGCTCGCACTGTCGTTTAAGCGCGGTGGGGTCACCGCCCCAAGAGTCCGGTAGAGTCAGGCAAGTGCTCTTGTCGCGCATTGCGGACCTGCCACACGCGCTAGGCGATAGCGAGGAGTTCGCCCAGCGCCTGGATAGTCGCCGGCCGGCGGTGTTCCTCGACTACGACGGAACGCTGACACCGATCGTGGACCGGCCACAGGACGCCGTCATCTCCGACAGCATGCGAGACGCGGTCCGCAGGCTCGCCGAGCGCACCACGGTCTGCGTGGTCAGCGGTCGGGATCGACCCGTCATCGAACAGTGGATGGGTATCGACGGCCTGGTGGTGGCAGGCAGCCATGGCTTCGACATCGGCGGGCACCGCGACGGTACGGTCCGCCACGATGCGGTCGCCGGTTTCGAAGACCTGCTGTCCACCGTCACCCACCGGTTGAGCGCCGAAGTCGGACCAGTCGAGGGCGCGGTGATCGAACCGAAGCGGTTCTCGGTCGCGGTGCACTACCGGCTGGTGGCCCCGGAGCATCGGCCCTCGGTCACCGCGGCGGTGGACACGCTACTGGCCGGATATCCCGACCAGCTCAAAGTCACTCCCGGCAAGATGGTCTACGAGATCCAGCCGAAGGTCGACTGGGACAAGGGCAAGGCTGTCCAGTACCTGCGCCACGCGCTGGGCGTCGAGGGCGAAGAATTCGTGGCGCTGTACCTCGGCGACGATATCACCGACGAGGACGCCTTCACGGCCCTGAAGGAATCCGGTAATGGACCGGGAATCGGTGTCGTGGTCGTCGACCTCGGCGATCCGGAACAGGCCGATCGAGCCACCGCCGCGGATTTCGTTCTGGAGTCGACCGGGGAGGTGCAACAGTTTCTGAACGCACTGGCGCACGCTCGGCTGTGACGATGGAACCGTGACAACCGGAACCGTGACGACCGGAACCGTGACGACCGGAACCGTGACGACTGGAACCCTGACCATCGGGGTGGATATCGGTGGCACGAAAGTCGCCGCCGGCGTCGTCGACGAGCAAGGCACGATCGTCGCCACCGCGCATCGGAACACACCCGCCGAGGACGTGTCGCTCATCGAGGGTGCGATAGCCGCCGCGGTGGGCGACCTCACCAGCAAGTACGACGTTGCGGCGATCGGCATCGGGGCTGCCGGTTTCATTGACGCGCAGCGCGCCACGGTGATGTTCGCCCCCAACCTCGCCTGGCGCGACGAGCCGCTGCGGGCGACGCTTGCGCGCCGGCTGGGGCTGCCCGTCGTGGTCGAGAACGACGCCAACGCTGCTGCCTGGGCGGAGGTCCGGTTCGGCGCCGGCCGCGGGGTGGACCACGTGGTGGCCGTCACCGTGGGAACCGGCATCGGGGGCGGCATCGTGTGCAACGGCCGGCTGCTGCGGGGGCAGTTCGGCGCAGCAGCAGAGTTCGGCCACCTCACCGTCGTCCCGGACGGGCGGCGCTGCGGATGCGGCTTGCGGGGTTGCTGGGAGCAGTACGTCAGCGGTCGGGCGCTTGTCCGGGAGGCCCAGCAGCGGGCCCGCGGCTGCCCCGACAGCGCCGCGGAGCTGTTGCGTCTGGCCGGCGGTCGGCCGGAGAACATCACCGGTGCGATGGTCACCCAGGCTGCGCACGCCGGTGATGCGATGGCATTGCAGTGTTTCGACGTGGTCGGGGCGTGGTTGGGGCGCGGGCTGGCCGGGCTGGCCGCGGTCCTGGACCCGGGCCTGTTCGTCATCGGTGGTGGCGTATCCGCGGCCGGTGAGGTGTTGCGCGCTCCCGCGGTGGCCGCGTTCGCCGCATCCTTGACCGGCCACGGGTACCGCCCACTCGCGGAGTTACGGATCGCCCAACTGGGCCCCGAGGCCGGCCTCGTCGGTGCCGCTGATCTGGCCCGTCTCACCTCGTAGTCGCCGCGGTCACGTTCGGGGGGACATACTAGGTTCGCACAGGCGCGCTCCCCCGCGCTCGACTGAAGGACCGGTCGACCAGGGAGCAGCGCGTGACGCTCGGATGGATCGGCGCCCATGGCGGCGAGGGCATCACCGGCGGTCAGTCGGTGCGTGCCCGGGCGGTATGGATCGACCTCGACGTGGTGTTCCCCCTTCCGCCCGAGCGCCGCCCGCGGGTCGTCGCCGACGGTCTTGTCCTCACTGGCCGGGTTCCGGGCATGTTGAAGCGCTGGGTCCGTGGTTCTCGGGGCGAGTGGTACGGCGTGGTCTGGGTCCCGATCAGCGACGGCGCCGGAGATGTCCGGCTGACCCTCGACGACCAGTTGATTCCAGCGGCCGCGCTGTGCCCACGTTTGCCGCCCGCACCGGTCGGGTAACCCGTTGCTAGGCATATCAAGTCGACCCGACGCTGGTGAGTGCGGCGAGGTCGACCGGTGGCCTTGAAGTCCACCAATGTCGACGGAAGGGAGCAGGTATGAGTGAGCAACGTGAGGGACCGGCACAGGTGTCAAACACTCGGGAACCCTACGTCCACCCGGGGGGCAAGCCAGAGCCGGGCAGCGGCATCGAGATGCCCCCGTACGACAACCGCCAGACTGACGGCAAAAGCGAGGCCGAGCTAACGGCGGAACGTGGCGGACCGGGTACGTCAGATGCCCCGCCCCGGGCAAGCTCCCAAGCCGAGCGCGAGGGCGTCTCCCTCGACACGAACACCGACGCGGCGAGTCCCATGGGTGTCGGGGAATCAATTAACAAGCAGGGCAACGAGCAAGCGCTCAACAAGTCAACAGCTGCGAAAGAGGCGGATCAGAAGGATATCGGAGTAGGTGGCGCATCTCCGAATCTAGATCCGGAGATGCCAGAGGCGATCTCGGGCAACCAGGGCGGCTGAGCCTACCTCACAGCGGCGCCCCACCCACGGAGGGTGGGGCGCCGCTGTATTTGTGCCCGCTGATCAGCGTTCCAACTCCTGAGCACCGAACCGTCGGTAACCGTGTTCCGTCATCCGCCCAAGTGCCGCCCTGATCAGGCCGGACATCGCACCCTGCAATACTGCGACAACCAGCACCTCACGGATGTCGCGATCCAGCGCCGTCGGCTCGGGCACTTCACGTGATTCCTCGAATAGCCCGCGCCAGTATTTCTTGAACAGAGCGCCAGCCAGCGCCCCGCCAAGGGCGCCACTGGCGATGCCCAACAGCTTGTGCGTCGCTTTACTTCGAGGAATCACGAGGCTCGCACCCTCCGCACGATCACCATCACGGCGATCAATGCGAGCCCGGCGCAGGCCAGCTTGACGTACCGCTCCGTCGGAGTCTCACTCACTGCCTCGCGAGCCCGCTCGGCAGCCTCGATGGCCCGGTCACGCAGCTCGCTGCTCCGCGCGAGGACCTGGCCCTTGAGCTCGTTGCCCCGCTCGAGCAGCTCACCCTTGAGTTCATTGCCCCGCTCGAGCACGTCACTGCTTAACTTGTTGCCGCGGTCGAGCAACTCGGTGCCGCGTTCGACCGCCTGCTGACGCAGCTCGATCCCGCGTTCGACGGCTTCTTCTTTCAACTCGGTGCCGCGTTCGACGGCTTCCTTTTTCAGCTCGTTGCCGCGTTCCTTGGCTCGAGCGGGCACGTCGGCCTTATGAACCAAGGCCTCCACGGTGTCACCCAGGTCGCTGCGCAGCTCCGCGATTTCTTCCTGGAGCTGCGCTTCCTGGAGTCGTTGCTGCTCGCTGCTGCTCATCGGCGCACGCTCTCCTTCACCGTCTCAATGTCCTGCTTCGTGCTCTGCACGGCCTTCTCAGGCACCGGCGGCGCCGAGTTGCGCACCTGCATGATCCCGGCTGCCGAGGCCACTGCCGCGACCACCAACAGCACCACACCGATGATCAACGCGGCCAGCCAGGCGGCCAGTACGACCGCCAATCCGAGGATCGCCGCCGCGACCAGCGCGCCCAGCCCCAGCAATGCCACAACCGCGCCGGCGCCCCCGATACCGATACCGATACCGGCTTGGGCCCCTTTGCGTTTCATCTCTGAAGTAGCCAGCGCCATCTCGTCGCGCACCAGCGCGGAGATCTGTGCGGATAGCTGCTCCACCAGTTGACCGACGGATGCGTCAGCACCACTGGTCGGCCCCTGCTCGCGAATCGTCATTGCCTCCTCCTTGGCCCTTCGCCGTAGTGTCAACGGCATACCCGGCATCGGGGTGGTTTACCCGTGCTGCGGTGTTAACTGTGAGCGCTCTCATGAGGTGACGGATGTCAGGTTCCCCTGAGAACGAGCCCCAGCGGCTGGCACGGAACATCAACGACCTGCTCCAAGAGCTGCGGGTGGCGCTGGCCGGCGTGCAGATCCTCTTCGGTTTCCTGCTCTCGATCGTTTTCACCGACACCTATCGACGGGCCACCGACGTGCAACACGGCGCACACCTGCTGGCAGTCGCTTTCGCACTGATCGCGGTAGCGTTGATGACCGCCCCGGCAGCGTGGCATCGGCTGCTGTTCCGGCAGCGCCAGCGCCCGGAAATCCTGCGGGTGTCCAACGCCTTCGCGATCGAGTCTGGCCATCGCGATGAGCTCAACCATCTTCTTGCTGGCCGACATGGTACTCGGTGGTTGGCCCGCCATAGTGGCTTGTGCACTGACCATTGCCGGTTTCAGCATGCTGTGGTTCGTGCTTCCGCTTCGCCAGCGCAGCGGAAGCTAACACCCAACTGCGCGTCCGGCCAGTTCCAGGTCGGCGACCAGGTCATCGAACATCTCGGCTTGGCGCTCCTTGGGGCCGCGCAGCACGGCGGACGGATGGATCGTGGCCACCAGCGGCAACTCCGCGTACGCCAGTACCTCGCCACGGTGCTGGGTGAGGCGAAACGACGTGCCGAGCAACGCCTTGGCCGCCGTCGCCCCCAGTGTCACTAACAGTTGCGGGCCTACCGCGGCGAGTTCCGCGTGCAGCCAGGGCAGGCAGGCCCGGACGTGTTCGACGCCGGGCGTGCGGTGGATGCGGACCTTCCCTTCGGGGTCCCTACGCCGGAACCGGAAGTGTTTCACCACATTGGTGACATAGACGTCGGTCCTGGCCACCCCGGCCCGCTCCAGCGCTCGGTCGAGCACCCGACCGGCTGGACCGACGAACGGCTCGCCCGCGATGTCCTCCCGATCGCCGGGTTGCTCGCCAACCAGCAGCATCGACGCGCCGGGGGGCCCTGAGCCGAAGACCGTCTGGGTCGCGTCGCCGTAGAGCTCACACGCCGTGCACCCCGCCGCTTCTCGACGCAGCTCGACCAGATCTGACATACCCGCCGAGTACCCGTGCCGCGCAGCGGGTATGCCCGATCGAACCGACCGGAGCGTCAGGAGGACGCAATGAAGGCAGTGACATGGCACGGCAAGCGTGATATCCGCATCGACACGGTTCCTGATCCGAAGATCGAAGACCCGACGGACGCGATCGTGCGCATCACGACGACCGGCATCTGCGGATCCGACCTGCACCTTTACGAGGTTCTCGGCCCGTTCATGAGCGAGGGCGACATTCTCGGCCACGAACCGATGGGCATCGTAGAGGAGGTCGGCCCCGGCGTCACCGCGATCCATCCCGGCCAACGCGTGGTGATCCCATTCAACATCTCCTGCGGGACGTGCTTCATGTGCGCTCAGGGATTGCAGTCACAGTGCGAGACCACCCAGGTCCGGAGCCAGGGAATGGGGGCTGCGCTGTTCGGCTACACCAAGCTCTACGGGCAGGTGCCGGGCGGGCAGGCCGAGTACCTGCGGGTGCCGTTCGGCAACACGCTGCCGATCGTGGTGCCTGAAGGTCTACCCGACGAGCGATTCGTCTATCTCTCCGACGTGTTGCCCACCGCGTGGCAGGCGGTCGAGTACGCCGGGATCCCGAAGGACGGCAGCGTCGTGGTGCTCGGTCTCGGGCCGATCGGTGACATGTCCACCCGGATCGCCCGCCATCGTGGCGCGCAGCGGGTGATCGGCGTCGACCTGGTACCCGAGCGCCTCGCGCGCGCTCGGCGGCACGGCATCGACGCGCTCGACCTGCGCGAGCACCAGGATGATCTCGGCGACGTGATCCGCGGGATGACCGGCGGCCGTGGGCCCGACGCGGTGATCGACGCCGTCGGGATGGAGGCGCACGGGTCACCCAGTGGGAAGATCGCCCAGCAGATGGCCGGCCTGCTCCCCGATGCCGTAGCGGCGCCGCTGATGCAGCAGGTGGGCGTCGACCGGCTCAACGCCCTTTACCTGGCGATCGACATCGTGCGCCGGGGCGGCACGATCTCGGTGATCGGCGTCTACGGCGGCATGACCGACCCACTTCCGATGCTGACGATGTTCGACAAGCAGATCCAGTTGCGGATGGGGCAGGCGAACGTCAGACGGTGGGTGCCCGACATCCTGCCGTTGCTCACCGACGGCGACCCGCTCGGGGTAGAGGGCTTCGCCACCCACACGCTGCCGTTGGACCAGGCCCCGCAGGCATACGAGACCTTCCAGAAGAAGCAAGACGGCGCCATCAAGATCCTCCTGCAACCCTGATCGGCCCTCCTGTTCCCGAGCTCAACAGCAAAGCTGTCCAGCGCCGGCGAAAAAGCTCTGCTGTTGAGTTCGGGAAGCTCAGAGTGCAGGAAGGGTCAGGTGCGCAGCAGGCGCAGCAGGGCTCGTTCTAGGCGGGGGCGGGCCTGCTCGTCGAGGGGTTCGAAGGTTCCCGCGCGACGCACCGCGGCCAGGATCGTCCGGCCCTCGACGTAATGTTCCAGCAGTCGCGGATCCACATAGGACGCTCGCGCCACCGCCCGGGTGTTACCCAGGTGTTCGGCCACCGCGTTCGAGCTGCTCGCGGATCAGCGCCCGGACCGCGGGCAGCCGCCGGCCCAGCCGTAGCACCCGGTCATGCTTGGCGACGTCGGATAGCGCGCGGATCCATACATCGCGCCAGGCAGGTGGCACCGCGAGAGCGCGGATCCGCGCCACCGTGGCCGGATCGGTGATCGCGGCACCGTCGGTGTCGTGGTAGCTGAAACCCCGACCACGACGCCGGCGGGAGTACCCGGGACCGCTGGGCTCGACCCGTCGCAGCCGCGCTAGACCCTCCTCGCTGGTTTGTCGCACTTCGAACGGGTACCCCATTCGCTGCATGAAGTGTGCCGTCTTGGGGAAGGTCTGTGCCGTGACTGATAGTGAGCTGGGTAGCCAGGCGGATTCGCCGACGGAGATTCCGGTGCGGGGGTGGCGGCAGGTCCTGAGCCGCGCGATGCACTCGAGCCAGGAAGACAACATTCCCCTGCTAGCTGCGGGGGTAGCCTTTTTCGGGTTCCTCGCATTGTTCCCGGCGCTGATCGCGCTGGTCACTTTGGTCGGCCTGATCGCCGATCCCGGGCAGATCACCCAGCAGGTGCAGAGCTTCACCGCGGGGCTACCGCCGGCCTCCCGGCAGCTAGTCTCCGATCAGCTGCAAGCCATCACCCAGAGCAGCGGTGGCGCATTGACCATCGGACTGGTGGTTTCGCTGCTGACGGCGCTGTGGAGCGCGTCGAGTGGAACATCGAACCTCATGACGGCGGTGAACATCGCCTACGAGGAGAAGGAGACGCGGGGCTTTCTGAAGCTACGCGGGATCGCGCTGCTGCTCACTTTGGGTACGGTCGTGTTCCTGGTGCTGACCCTGGCGCTGATCGCGGTCGTGCCGGTGGTGTTGCAGGCAGTGCCGCTGGGACCCGTCGGAAATGTGCTCGCTCAAGTGGTGCGGTGGGCGTTGCTCGTCGCTCTGATCATTGTCGGACTGGCGGTGTTGTACCGGGTCGCGGCGGACCGCAACCCACCGAAGTTCCGCTGGGTGAGTGTGGGCAGCGTGGTGGCGGCGCTGCTGTGGTTGCTCGGCAGCGTGGGCTTCAGCCTCTACGTCGACTACTTCGGCAACTACAACAAGACCTACGGCGCGTTGGCTGGTGTGATCGTGCTCCTGCTGTGGTTCTTCCTGACCTGCTACATCGTCCTGCTCGGAGCCGAGATCAACGCCCAGGCCGAATACCAGACCGAGCGCGACACCACCATCGGAGAGCCACGGCCGATGGGACAACGCGATGCGGTGGTCGCTGACGGCATGCCGGGGTATCGCGGTGGGTAGCGATGGTCATAGTCACAGTCGCGGTGAACGCGTCGAGCTGGCGGGAAGGATCGCCGCGCTCCTCGACTCCGCCGGGCTGGAGGTCGCGGTGGCCGAGTCGCTGACCGGCGGGATGGTGGCGAGCGCGCTGGCCGAGGCGCCCGGCTCGAGCAACTGGTTCCGGGGTGCGGTGGTGGGCTTACGCCAGCGACGTCAAACATGAGCTGCTCACCGTGCCGCTTGGGCCGGTAGTCAGCGCGCAAGCGGCCGCCGCGATGGCCGACGGCGTCCGGCGACTCTTGCGGGCGGATGTCGCGGTGGCGGTGACGGGAGCTGGCGGCCCGGACAGCTAAGATGGCCAACCGCCCGGCACGGTGTTCCTTGCCCTGTCCGACGGCGTGGAGACGCACGTCGAGCACCGCTACGTCGATTGCGACGATCCGGCCGAAGTATGTGCCGAAGCGGTCGCCGAGGCGCTGCGGCTGCTGCACCGGCACCTGCACGCTGGCGCAGCAGCTCGTCGCGGCTAGGCCACTGAATGCACCCCAGCAGTGCCGAAGACCTCGGCGACTTGGCGCGCGCGAAGCTCCTCGAGGGTGTCAGCCTGCCGACGGCCCCGGTCCAGGAGCCCATCGAGACGTCCGATGTCCAGGCGGCCGTCGTGGTGCGCCAGCTCGCGTAGCGTCCGCCACCCCAGCGCCGTGTGCTCCACTGTGAGCCGCAGGGCTTCCAGCTCGACTACGAGGCTCAGCGGAGAGCGGCCCCGGACGTAGCCGTTGGGCTTCATGCGCCCAACCTTCTCCCCCACCCAGGCCGCATACGCCTTGTAGCGCCGGACCGGGACGCCGAGCGACGCCATCATGTCGCGCAGCGCGGCGCGATCTCCCACGATTTCAGCTGTCAACCGCCCGAGCGCAGCACCGATCTCCGAACCCTGCTGTGCACCCTTCGCACGGCGAGCCAACTCGACCTCCACGGTCAAGCCGGCCAGGTGATCGTTGAGGTAGATACCGAGCAGGTCCGGCTGAGAGCGGGCCTTACTCGTTGTGCCGGCTTCTGTCGCGTCTACGCGTCCAGCCATGCTGCCTCCTCAGACACCGATGTACTGCTTGAAGTTCTTCAATACCAGGCCGCAATCAACGCCTGCGCTGCGACGCCGCACTGCTCGATCAGCTGGGACAGACCGACGGCTGGCGGCCTTCCTCGCCGCCACGTGCCATCGCGACTACCGGCGCCGCGGGGGTCGGCGCGCCTCGATCTTGCCTGACTTGTTCATCGGCGCACATGCCACGGTACTCGAGGTGCGGCTGCTCGCCCGGGATGCGGCCCGCTACCGCACCTCCTTTCCCACCGTCGACGTCACCGCCCCCTGCCTGACTCTGCTGCGGTCACACTTTCCGTAACGGTGATTCGGTGCTCCGTGATTGGAACCGGGATACCGAGTGGATAGTGCGCGTGATCACGGTTTGAGCGACTTCGGCGACATTTCTTGTCGTCGCAGGCGCTCAGTTGGTGATCTTGATAGACCTCCCGCGGTGAACCGGACAGGTTCCCCCACATTGGTGACGACGGTCACGCCCACCACGACGACGATCGGCAACAACGATGGCGCGCGAGGGCGGGCTGAGATACCAGATTAAACCTTTTAGGCGCGCCCGATCGGGTGATTCAACTTCATGGCGGACGGTTCACAAACCCGGCATATCGCGTTCGCAAAACCGCTTCTTCATCCATGGTTCAACCTGCGGAAACATCCATATTCGTCGCACTGAGTAACAGTTTTGCAACAGGGCACCGGGCCGTGTGGCCCTGCCGTCACCCCCTTGCATCAGCGATGGCTATCCGTACGGTCAACCTTGTCCTGCTCGAAGGAGCCACCTTGGCGCAGGAATCCGGACCCGGTGCGCGAAGCCCTGTCCCTCGGTTCCGGATACCGCAGCCCACCCTGAATCGGGACGGGGGCGAAGTCTGGTCTATCGGTCGGCGCGGGATCACGGATTCCGGGCGATTGGCGAAACCAGCAGTCGTGTGCGCGTTCACGGAGAATAAAGATGACGAGGACCTCCCGATTACTCGCACGTATTGGTATCGCCGCAGCCGCACTGACGGCTCCGCTGGTATTGGCAGCCCCGGCCCTGGCGTCCCCGATGCGCCAGGATCCGTGGGATGCCGTGGCGCAGTGCGAGAGCGGCGGTAACTGGGGCACCAACACCGGCAATGGATATTCCGGCGGGTTGCAGTTCGCCCCTAGCACGTGGGCTTCCTACGGCGGGGGAGCCTATGCAGGTACCGCCAGCGGCGCGTCCCGGGCGCAGCAGATCACCATCGCCGAAAAGGTGCTCCACGCGCAGGGTTGGAAGGCCTGGCCAACCTGCTCCAGAAAGGCCGGGGTTCGCTGACACCGGAGACCAGGGCAGTGGTTCTGCGAACACCGGACACCGCTGCGGGGCTTCGCTGACCGGCTGCACCACACTCGGCTCCCGCCGCCCGGCGGGGGCCGAGCCACATAGGGGTTCCCGCTCCGGCACGCTTTCCCGCAACAGCCACTGGTTTGTGTACTTGCTCATGAGCCGTAATACGTGCGGAGACGCTGCGCCGGGGTGAGCAGCTGGCACGGTGGGGCGCCAGCCAGGGTCTTGGAATCGTGTACCGGCGGTAATCTAGGTCGCCCGGGGAAAAATAATGAGCTGACTGTCGGTGAGCGCCAAAAGGAGTGGGCTGCTTTGCTGTGGGGCGGGGCTGCGCCGCCTTCGACGCCATGAGGTTCGACCCGCGCGAACGTGACCAGAACTCAGTGTCCGGACATGACCTGCGGCCTCGCGGCTTGTCAGGCCGCCGGGTTACCGCGTTGCAGCACCGCTGATGACCGTCGGGAGGTCACTGCAGCTGGCTGTGCACCAGCTGGTGCACACGCTGATGCGACAATCCCAGCACGTCGGCCGCGGTGCGCTGAGACAACCCGGCAGATCTCACCGCCTTGATCGCAACTAGCCTCGCTGCGTCTCGCTCGGCCGCCTTCGCTGCTTCCTCTTCCATGACCTCACGGAGTTCGCGCTCGGCGGCCATGAAGCGCGCCAGGGCATCCGTGACGTCGCGGCCGTTAATTTCGTAGCGCCAGCGAACGGCGAAGTCGTCGGGGTCGGTGTCGGTCATGCCGGCGATGTAGTCGCGGACTTCAACATCAAGCTCGGGGAAGTGCTCGACATCGGTGGCGCCGATATCGTCGACGAGAGCGACCCACAGGTTGTCCTCACGAGTGACTGTTACGTCGTAGCTGGTCATCGTGCCTCCGTCCACTTCTCGCCGAGCAGGTGAGCGAGGGGTCCGCTCGGTGTTTTCCAGCACCTTCCGCGACAGGTCGCGGGAGTGCCCAGCAAGACCGAACCGGCCAACCTCGTTACCCTCGGCATTGACCAGCACGAAGATGCGGTGCGATCCCTTGCCGCGCTTCGGCAGCTCCTCGACGGTGAGGTGCTGCTGCCTGGTGAGCTTGCGGACCAGCGTGAGCACCTGCGCCGGCTTCATTCTCCGGTTCACCACAAGTGAAAGTCTAGCCTGGTAGGCGCACGAGCGTCTATCTCGTTAGACGCTTCTAGCGGCGACGGTGAGGTCCGACGATCGTCTGGGATCCGTTTCTCGCTGGACTGTTGAACTGCCTTACGACCAGCGCCTCGCCGCCCGCTGGGCGAGTTGCAGGCTGAATCGCGCCGGACTCGATCGCCGCCTGGGGCGTGATTCCTCTCACCTGCCGCAGCGACCGCGCAGAGTCTGCCACAGCGTTCGCCCGTAGCGGTGTCCGCCAGGCAGCCGACGCTCGTCCCGTGAAAGACGATGATGTGACTGTCGGTGACCTCCAGAAAAGGACCATACCTGGCACGTACTCAGTGAACCCACATTGCTCTTCGAGGTGTGGACAACTGGGACGCCTCAGCGGCGCGGAGTTCGCGAACGCTCAGGAAGAGTAGGCGACACCCTGATGCATCTCCTTACGCATCACGGTACGCTTCTGCGTATGAACCAGCGTGAGCGCTTAACGATCTCTCTGGATCAGCCCGTGGCCGCCAGGGTTCGCCAGTGCGGCGCCCGTACGCGTGGGGGCGCGTCGGGCTACCTCGAGCGCCTCGTTCGAGCTGATGCCCTGCGCGAAGCAGCCAACAGTATGGCGCGCTGGTATGCGGCCAATCCCACCTATGTCGAAGACTCGCTGGCTGAGACCGCCGCTGCCCTTGACGAGGCCGGCTGAGTGTCCCTTCGTCGGGGGGCCGTCTACCCCTACAAACCAGTCCTTCAACGGCCCGGCCAATCGCTACAGCGCTTGATCGTCTCCGCGGACCCGCTCAACGAGGCACCCTTACCTGTGGCGCTCGGGCTGCAGGTCATCGATCGCGACCCTGGCTCCCTCCTGTCCGTGAGACTTGAAGGTCACGGCTGGGCGGTCATCACCACCATCGAGCAAGTGATCAAATCCCGTCTCGACGAACCAGTTGGCGTCATCAGCTCAGACGAACAACAGGCCGTCGACAACGCGCTCCGCGCGGCTCTTGATCTCTGAACCAACGTCACCTGCACCTGAAGTTCCTGCGCGACACCCCGGAACGCATCACCGGGCTGCCGCCGAAGTTCCACGGGGCTCGGGACATCCTCGAAGAGGTTGACGGCGCAGTCTTGGCATCACGATCCGCTGGTCAGCGCTCAGGGACGGTCTGTCCCGTTTCTCATGACAACACATCCTTGAATACTGACCGTGTATTAGGTGCTTGACTAATGGCCGTATCCATGGGCCTGCGTGATCTGCGGACGGGATTTCGTTCGTGACCCTGTGCGCCGTCTACCACTCGGCTGGTCAGTGACCGATTCGCAGGTGTTCGCGTGTATCGGTGAATGCACTGATATCGCGGACCTAAACCTATCCACTGGAGGGTTGGAGGGTGACTGATCGCGGTTGGCTCGCCGCAGAGTGGGGCGGGTAAGACCACGACCGCTGTGACGATAGCGACGGTCCCGGCTAACGCAGGCCGGCGGGTGTTGTTGGTGGATCGCGACGTGAACCGCGCCGCGTCGGCTGCGCTACGCGGAGCGCTATGACCTGGCTGCGGTGGAGGTGTCCGGGATCTTCGCGTACCGCGGGGCCATTGACTCCATCTGCTCCAGCACGAGCTTGATCGCGCCGGACTGCTTGTCCGGGGTATAGCCGTGCTTGATGAGCAGCCGCTTGATCGACACCTGCAGCTTGGCGCGCACGTCGTCGCGCACCGTCCAGTCAGTGCACCCGTCGCGGCGCATGACGGAGACCAGTTTACAAGCGATCTTTGTATGCGCATACCGCGGTAGGTCCTTACCGCGGTATGCTGGCTGGCGTGAAGGTGGACAAGATGAGCATCTCGCTCGAGGGTGGTCTCGGCGACGCTGTGCGCGCCGCTGCGCAGCGCGCCGGCAAGGGCCTGTCCTCATGGCTGGGGGAGGCCGCGGCGGCAAAGCTTCGCGCCGAGGCCCTCAAGGAGTTCCTTGACGAGTGGGAGCGCGACCACGGGGCCCTGACCGCAGCGGAACTGGAACGCGCCGAGCGGGAACTCGGACTGCGGATGGCAGATCCGGCGGCGTGAGCGCGCTCATCCTCGACGCCGGGGCCTTCTTGGCCGCGGAACGCGATGACCGTGCCCTGATTGCCCGGCTCCGAGTTGCCCAACGCCATGGTGTCGAGCTGCGCAGCAGCGCGATCGTCGTGGCCCAGGTATGGCGTGATCCCCGGGGCCGGCAGGTGCTGCTGGCCCGGCTGCTTCGCGGCGTCGACGTGCGCCCAGTGGATGATGAGGCCGGACGGGCGGCCGGGGTTTTGATCGGTAAGGCGAGTACCCAGGACCCGATCGATGCCACGCTGGTGCTGGTCGCCCACTCCGGCGACCGCATCCTCACTAGCGACCCGCAGGACATCCAACACCTGGCCGGCGTGGCGGGACGATCGGTGACGATCATCCGCTGCTGACTGGCGGGTGACGCCGTGGGCGCAGGTCACCCCGGAGCCGCACGTCAGTCGCTGTCGACTCTGCACCCGGCTGCGGCTCAGGTGCGGTCCGCCGCGTATCGCGGGGCCATCGATTCCACTGCTCCAGCACGAGCTTGATCGCGCCGGGCTGCTTGTCCGGGGGATAACCGTGTTTGATGAGCAGTCGCTTGATCGACGAGCGCAGCTTGGCTCGCACGTCGTCGCGGACCGTCCAGTCGGTGCGCACGTCGCGGCGCATGACGGACACCAGTTCGCGGGCGATCTTTGCGAGATGTCTTCGCCCTGCTCGGCCACGGCCGACTCGTTCTGGGCGACGGCGTCGCAGAACGCGAGCTCATCGGAGTTCAGCAGCGGTGAGAAGCGCCCACCACCACCTGCCTCAGCCGCCACCTCACCCCTCACTCGCGACAGTCTTACTCCGCGAAAAGTGAACTGAGCGCCCGCGAAAAGTGAACTAGATGCCCGCGAAAAGCGACTTACGGGCTAGACTCGGTCCCGTGATGGAGGCTGAACATCCAACTGAGCTGGTCCGACGGCAGGTAGGCACGCTCGTCGAGGAGTGTGTTCGAGACTTTAGGGTCACCATCGTCAACGGACCTCGTCAAGCTGGCAAGACGACGTTGCTCCGCCAGTTACAGGCCAAACTCGGCGGCACGTTCGTGACCCTCGACGACGCGGATCAGCGCGCCGCAGCCCGCGACGATCCCGGGGGTTACCTCCAAGCGGCTCCGCGGCCGCTGTTCATCGACGAAGTTCAGCGAGCGGGCAACGAGCTTGTTCTCGCCATCAAGGCTGCGGTGGATCGTGACCCGCGCCCGGGCACCTTCGTCCTGTCCGGCTCGACGCGCT
>JBBPZY010000329.1:0-2784 GCA_038276315.1 Mycobacteriales bacterium | reverse complement strand
TTCGCGTTCGCGTTCGCGTTCGCGTTCGCGTTCGCGTTCGCGTTCGCGTTCGCGTTCGCGTTCGCGTTCGCGTTCGCGTTCGCGATCACTGAGCACGACACACCTCCTGGAGGTGCCTGCCGGCCTGGCACGGCCTCGACGCCGCACCATCCGGCCTTCTGATCGTAGCACGATATACTGTTTCGTATTCTGACCTCGACGGTCGTAGGTGGGAAAGGTGGTGTTGCGATGACGACAGAGGTTGCGATGACGGCAGAGCACGAAGGAGTGGGATCAGAAGCCCTCACGAAGCAGGATTTCGAGGCGTTGGCCCGGTTCCGCTTCGGGATCCGCCGCTACCTGCGCTTCAGCGAAGAAGCGGTGCGTCGAGACGGCCTGACCCCGCAGCAATATCAGCTACTGCTGGCGCTCAAGGGCTTCCCCGGCCGGGAATGGGCAACAGTGCGGGAGTTGGCCGACCGGCTCCAACTGCGCCACCACAGCGTGGTCGAACTGGTCAATCGGGCGCAGGGCCAAGGGCTGGTGCAGCGGGCACCGCATCCAAGCGACGGGCGGGCGGTGCGAGTGCTGCTGGCACCGGAAGGGAGCCGGGTCATGGCCCGCCTCAGCACGCTGCACCGCGACCAGTTGTCCCGGATGGACGCCGTGCTCACCCTTCCGACCTGGGACAGCATGCCGCAGGACGGGGACTAACTAGGCCCGACGAATCCACGCTCCGAACGCACCGCCAGCGGCGGAACTCCCGGCGAGGGGTGGTCTCGGCGTTGGACCTTCAAGGTCATGGAGTTACTCGACGACCGGTCGGTGAGCTCCTACGACCCGGCCACCTGGAACGCCGCTGCCGCTGCCCCGAAAAGGAGCAATGGGACACGCCCCGCGCAACGCGGAGACGAAGCCGAGCCTGTGCACGCTCCGGGTGCGCGGCGGATTGTCTGGGTCGGAGAAGAGCCGGTAGCCATGCTCCGCGAGCAGTTCGCGGGCCAGCGACTCCGGGACCGGTTCGGTGATGGGCACTCCCGAACTGATCCACATCACCATCGGGCCAGGGCGGGCGGTGACATCGTGCTCGCGTAGCAGCAAGGCCCAGGTGCTGCCGACCGAACAGCACCAAGACACGGTCAGGACCGCCATCGGCTCCGCCGCGTCGGCTGGCGACCGGGTGCGGGGGATTCGGGAGGCTTGGGTCTCGGAGGGCGCAAAGCTGGCAGCGACATCGCTGGGCCCAGGTACCAAACCGGATCGCGGGGCGATTTCACAGCGCCGCTGGGCCGATTCACGAACCTAGTCATAACCTGATTCCCTTTCTTCGCACCACGACGACGTCAATCAGCGGGATCACGCCGTAGGCGTCTGTAGCGAACGATGGGAGCCGCTTCCTGCTGCAACTCATTCGTTAGCGACCGCTGTTGCTATTGGGGTTGCGGGAGACGTATCGGTCCTTGACCCGGCGAACGTGTTTGGTTGTTCGCATCGTTGAGCTGCCGGCTGTCGGGTACTGGGCGGACCGTCCGGGCCGGGTGCGCGGGCGCCGCCGCCTCGGGTGGGTTCGCTACCGCGGTGGGCTCGGGAGGTGTTGCTCGTTCAAGGAAGCGGAGCAGCTCCACGGGGAAGGGCAGCACGAGCGTCGAGTTCTTCTCGGCGGCGACCTCGACGACGGTCTGCAACAGGCGCAGCTGCAGCGCGGCCGGGTGCCCGGCCATCACCTCGGCGGCCTGGGCAAGTTTCTCCGACGCCTGTAGTTCACCTTCGGCAGTGATCACCCTTGACCGGCGTTCCCGCTCCGCTTCGGCTTGCCGCGACATGGACCGCTTCATCGACTCGGGCAGCGCGACGTCCTTGATCTCGACGCGGTCGATCTGCACGCCCCAGTCCAGAGCAGGATTGTCGATCATCAGTTCCAGGCCCTGGTTAAGCCTTTCCCGGTTGGAAAGCAGGTCATCCAACTCGCTCTTGCCGATGATCGAACGCAGTGAGGCCTGCGCCACCAGGCCGATGGCGGAATAGTAATTCTGCACGTCGACGACCACCTTCACCGGATCGATGACCCGGAAATAGATGACGGCGTCGACGCGGACGGTAACGTTGTCGCGGGTTATGCCTTCCTGGGCGGGGATCGGCATCGTCACGATCTGCATGTTGACCTTATGGAGGCGGTCGGCGATCGGCATGATCACGGCGAGCCCTGGGCCGCGGGTATCGGTGCGTACCCGACCGAAGCGGAAGACGACACCCCGCTCGAATTGGGTGATAACGCGAACGCTCGTCCCGAGCAACAGCAGGCCCAGGGCCACGATCCCCACCAGAACATAAATGCTACTCATCTCGCCCTCCGTAATCTCCATCCGCGGTCTGTCCGATCCGAATCTCTCGCCGATCGACCGGCCCGCCCGCCATCTCAATGATCGTCCTTGTTTCCGGGTACTCCGGCCATGAACTGGCGTTCGACCTCAGATCACCGAACACGCCGCACCTCCCTCAGGGGTAATTCTCGGCTCAGCCCACAAGCCATGCATATCGTAACACGATATGTCTTGATCCGCTCACTCCGCGCGCGACAGGGGCGATGACCTCGATCACGTCTACGGCATACATCGCAAGCAGAATCGCGGTCGGGCGCGCCCGGATCGCGGGGGGCCCTACGGGCTTAGGTGCTGCGATGAATTAAGTTGGGTCAGGGATGGGTGTGTCGGGGTTGGCGCACAGCGTGTAGTTCCAGTCGCCGTGGAAGGTGTGGCGGGCGAGGATGCCGTTGGTCTGGAGTGCTGTCATGTCCTGGTCGGGGAT
>JBBPZY010000328.1:0-7949 GCA_038276315.1 Mycobacteriales bacterium | reverse complement strand
TGTTGCGGATCTCCCACGCCGCGCGATCGCCGGCAGCGTCGGCGCCCCCGCGCAAGCCGGTGGCCCCGCTGGCCGAGGCACGCACCGAGATGGTGCAGCGCCCGTGAACACTCCGCTTCGCCGGGTCGCGCTAGCCGTCATGGGCATGATCGTTCTCTTGCTGCTCAACGCGACCTACATCCAGGTCGTCAACGCCGACACTTACCGGACCGATCCGCGCAACCGGCGGGTACTGCTCGACGAGTACAGCCGTCAGCGCGGTGAGATCGTCGCCGGCGGGTTACCGGTGGCGAACTCGGTGGAGACCAGCGGGCAGCTGCGCTTTTTGCGCAGGTATCTCGACGGCCCGATGTACGCCCCGGTCACCGGTTACTACTCGCTGCGTTACGGCTCGGGCGGCATGGAGAACGCGATGGACTCCGTGCTCAACGGTTCCGACGGCCGGCTGTTCGTGCGGCGGCTGTCGGACCTGGTCACTGGGCGGGAGCCCAGCGGGGGCAGCGTCGAGCTCACCATCAACCCGGCCGTCCAGCGGGTGGCGTACGACCAGTTGACCCGCCGGGGTTACACCGGCGCGGTGGTGGCGATCAAGCCGAGTACCGGGGAGATCCTGGCGATGGCATCCACCCCGTCCTACGACCCGAACCAGCTGTCCTCGCACGACGGCGGGCAGCAGGAGGCCGCCTGGAACGCCGACACCTCGCCCAAGCGTGGCACCCCGCTGACCAACCGGGCGGTCGCGGCGATCTATCCGCCGGGCTCGACCTTCAAGCTGGTGGTCACCGCGGCCGCGTTCGAGGCGGGTAGAGCCACCCCGGAGACTCCGCTGACGGCAGCCGCCGCGTTGCAGTTGCAGGGCACCACGACCTTGCTGCACAACTTCGCCGACGAGCCGTGCGGACCGGGCGCCACCGTCACGCTGAAGACGGCGCTGGTGCGTTCCTGCAACGCCGCCTTCGCTGAGCTCGCCGGCACGGTCGGTGAGGCCGACCTGCGCAAGCAGGCCCAACTGTTCGGTATCGGGCAGCAGGATCTCGCCATTCCGATCCCGGTGACACCGTCGACCCTGGGTGCCATTCCCGACGTCGCCGCGTTGGAACAGTCCGGCATCGGGCAGCGCGATGTGGCGCTGACCCCATTACAGAACGCGATGATCGCCGCGACGATCGCCAACGGCGGGGTGCGGATGAAACCCAGGTTGGTGCGCAACATCCTGGCCCCGGACCTGTCCGTGCTGGACCAGACCGAACCGGAGCAGATCGGCGTGGCGATGTCTCGGTTCACCGCCGATCAGATCCGGGACCTGATGGTCGCCGCTGAGAACAGCTATCGCAACGACGGTAAGATCAAGGGTGTCAGTATCGCCGCGAAGACCGGCACCGCCGAGCACGGCACTGATCCCAAGAACACCCCTCCGCACGGTTGGTATGTGGCCTTCGCGCCCGCCGACAACCCACAGGTCGCGATCGCAGTGCTCGTCGAGAACGGCGGAGACCGCAACCTGGAGGCCACCGGCGGCTCACTAGCCGCCCCCATCGGCCGAGCCGTCATCGGTGCCGCCCTCCAAGGAGCCCGCTGATGTCCAGTATCTGTCGGGTCCCAGCTGCCCCCAGTCTCCCGAACTCAACAGCAGGGCTGTTGGAGAGGCCTCAGACAACTCTGCTGTTGAGTTCGGGAACTTTAGGGCTGGTCAGCGGTGGCGGCAACGAGCTGGTGGTGGCTGTATGGCGCTGAGCAGCGGGCAGGTGTTGGCGGGGCGCTACCAGTTGGGGCGGCGCATCGCCATCGGCGGGATGGGCGAGGTGTGGCAGGCGGCGGACACCCGGCTGGACCGCCAGGTCGCCGTCAAGGTGCTCAAGCCGGAGTTGTCTGGCGATGCAGAGTTCCGGCAGCGGTTCCACACCGAGGCCCGGCTGACCGCGTCGCTGAACCATCCGGGCATCGCCGCGGTGCACGATTACGGTGAAGCAGCGAGCGATCCGGTGGTCGCGTACCTGGTCATGGAGCTGGTCCCGGGGGATCCGCTGGACACCATCCTGATCCGGCATCCGCGGCTGAGTGCCAACCGGACGCTGGACATCCTGGGCCAAGCCGGCGATGCGCTGCAGGCCGCCCACGAGCGCGGTCTGGTGCATCGAGACATCAAGCCCGCGAATATCCTGATCACACCCGACGGGAAAGTGAAGCTCACCGACTTCGGCATCGCCAGAGCTATCGACGCAGCTCCGGTGACGCGCACCGGGATGGTGATGGGCACCGCGCACTACATCGCCCCAGAGCAGGCGGCCGGCGACGACGCCGGTCCAACCGGAGACGTCTACTCGTTGGGTGTGGTGGGTTACGAGTGCCTGGCCGGCGGCCGCCCGTTCTCGGCGGACAACGCCGTGACCATCGCGATGATGCACATCCGCGACCAGCCACCCTCGTTGCCGCCGGATGTGCCGCCAGCGGTCTGTGAGCTGATCGAGACGGCGCTGGCCAAGGATCCCCGCCAGCGCTACCGCACCGGCGGTGAGTTCGCCGCCGCCGTCGCCGCCATCCAGGCCGGACGCCGGATGCCGCTGCCTACCAGCGTGACCAGCACGACCGCCCCGGCAGCACTGCGTACGAACCAGCCGCCACCAACCGCCCTGCTGCCAATCCTTCCATCAGCGGCCTCGCCGTATCCCGCACGGCGCGGCCCCGAACGGCGTGGGACAGGGCGAATCTGGGTTGCCTTGCTAGGTGTGCTCGCGCTGGTGATGGGCGGCTATCTGGCCCACGACGTGCTGCGTTCGGCAGCCGCGCCCGCCGGGGTGGCCTCCGGGACAGCCACCGATGCGCCCACGGCGCCTGTTGCGCCCGTGACACCGTCGCTCGTGGTAACCCCGTCCGAGACAGCGCCGTCCGAGACAGCGCCGTCCGTGCAGCAGCAGCCGGTCGGGCCCGAACCCACCAAGATGCGACCCGACCCGGAGACGACCAACCCGGGCGACGCAGCCCCGGAGGTGCTCATCATTCCGACCGACTACTTGGGCTACCGGGGCAGCGATGCCGCCGTGACCGCCAAAGAGCATGGGTTGATACCGCGCGTGGTCGACGACGATGGCGACCAGGTCGACCCGGACCTGCGGTCCCAGTGCCGGGTCGTCGGAGTGGACCCGATGTCCGGCTATGTCCCCCCCAGATCAACCCTTCAGCTGACGTGCCGGGAGGGACAGTGAGCGGTCGGTCCCCATCGGGCGACAGCACGAGGGGGGGCATGATGGAGCCCGGGCCGGGCCCCACCACGGCACGGATCACGAACAAGGACCGGAACGGCGCCGGAATGACCATTCCCCGACTACTGTCGGATCGCTACGAGCTGGGCGAGACGCTCGGCTACGGGGGCATGTCCGAGGTGCACCTCGGACGCGACGTGCGGCTCGACCGTGACGTCGCGGTCAAGGTGCTGCGCGCCGATCTCGCCCGGGACCCGCAGTTCCAGCACCGCTTCCGCCGGGAGGCGCAGAACGCCGCCGCGCTGAACCATCCCGCCATCGTCGCGGTGTACGACACCGGCGAGACGGTTTCTGGCTACGGTCCGTTGCCCTACATCGTGATGGAGTACGTCGAGGGCCGGACGCTGCGCGACATCGTCAAGACCGAGGGCCCGATGGACGAGCAGCGCGCGATGGAGACGATGGCCGATATCTGCGCCGCGCTGGACTTCAGCCACCGCAACGGCATCATCCACCGTGACGTCAAGCCCGCCAACGTGATGATCAACAATGCCGGCGCGGTCAAAGTGATGGATTTCGGTATCGCCAGGGCACTGGCCGACGGGCAGGGCGTGACCCAGACCGCCGCAGTCGTCGGCACTGCTCAGTATCTGTCCCCGGAGCAGGCCCGCGGAGAACTGGTGGACGCCCGGTCGGATGTCTATGCCGCCGGCTGCGTGCTGTACGAGCTGATCACCGGGGAGCCGCCGTTCACTGGTGACTCTCCGGTCGCGGTGGCTTACCAGCACGTGCGCGAAGACCCCATCCCGCCGTCGCGGCAGAATCCCGACGTGTCCGCGGCGCTGGACGCGGTGGTACTCAAGGCGATGAGCAAGAATCCGGCCAACCGCTACCAGTCCGCCGCTGAGATGCGCACGGATCTGGTTCGCGTCTTGTCCGGACAGCGCCAGCTGGCGCCGGTGATCATGACCGACGCGGACCGTGACCTGATGCTCGACTCGGGGCCCACGGTGGCTATCCGGCCGATCCGACCCACTCGGGCCAGCCGCCGCCACGCGGACCCCAAGGGAGCGTCGGTCGAGGAGCGGCGGTCCGGACGGGGTCTGGGAATCCTCACCACAGTGGTGATCATCGCGATCGTCGGACTGCTCCTGCTGCTGTTCACCGATGTCTTCGGTGGCGGACCGAAGCCCATCGCGCTGGTCAACGTGGTCGGCCAGCCAGTGGCGTCTGCCGAGCAGACACTCAACGCCGCCGGCTTCCAGACCGAACGCCATCCGGTCGAGTCAACCCCGCAGGACCTCGATCGGGTGGTGGCGATGAACCCGGTCGGCCAGGCGGTACGGGGAACGACGGTGCGACTGGACGTCGGCGCCGGACCGGCTGAGGTGGAGGTGCCCAACCTGCTCGGTCTGGATCGCGTGCAGGCCCAGGCATCCCTGCAGCAGGTGGGTCTGGTGCTGTCACCCGACCAAGGCACCCAAGTCGCCCAGGACGACAAGGATATCGGCCGGGTACTCGTCCAGGACCCGACTGCCGGTGGCCGGCTGGCCAAGGGCAAGGCGGTGGCCATCACCGTCGGCGTGGCGCCGGAAACCGTGGGTGTGCCCGACGTCGTCGGCACCAGTATCGACCAGGCTCAGCGCAACATCGTGGTCGCGCACCTCACCGCCGCGGTCCAGGAGGTCGACTCAACGGTGCAGAAGGGTCAGGTCCTGAGGCAGAACCCCGGTGGGGGTAACACCGTCAAGGCAGGCAGTACGGTCACCCTCACGGTGTCGCGAGGCAACCAGATCCAGATGCCGGATCTGCGCGGTCTGACCCTGACACAGGCGCAGAACGCGCTGCGAAAGCTGGGTTGGACCGGGACTCTGAAGCAGGTATTCACGCCGGTGGAGGACGCCACGCAGGTCGGGCTCATCGTCGCCCAGGACGTTCCCGCGGGTACCGGATTCGCTCGCGATCAGACCATCACGATCACCGTCGGCCAGAACAACGCGGCCACCAGTACAACCACCACCACCGGGATCCTCGGCGATACCCCAGCGTTCCCCAGGTCGGGTGGCTGACGGGTCAGCGCACCGCGGCGGCCCAGGCGAGCTTGCGCATCTGAGTCTCGAGCTCGACCACGCGTGCCTCGTCCACCTGGGCTCCCGCAATACGCAGCCAGTTCGCCAGTAGCCGGTGCCCGGAGTCGGTGAGCACCGACTCCGGATGGAACTGCACGCCGTGCACCGGCAGCTCCCGATGGCGCAGCGCCATCACGACCCCCGACTCAGTGTGTCCGGTTACCTCGAGCTCGTCCGGGATGGTCTCGGGGAGCACCGTCAGCGAGTGATACCGGGTGGCGATGAACGGCTGCGGCAGCCCGGCGAGCACCGCAACGCCGTTGTGGTGCACCTGCGAGGTCTTGCCGTGCAGCAGCTCCGGGGCCCGCGCCACGGTGGCTCCCCAGACGGCCCCGATCGCTTGATGCCCGAGGCAGACGCCGAGTAACGGGCGGCGCTGCGCGGCACAGTCCCGGATGATGTCCATGCTGGCGCCGGCTCGCTCGGGCGTACCCGGTCCGGGGCTGATCAGTACGGCGTCCGCGGCGGCAACGTCCCCGGGCTTGACCGCGTCGTTGCGCCGCACCACGCACTGGCATCCCAGCTGCGCCAAGTACTGCACAAGGTTGTAGACGAAGCTGTCGTAGTTGTCGATCACGAGAACGCGCACGCCAGCCAGCCTATCGGGGCCGTGGGTGGCGCCACGCCAGCCGCGCCGCCTACCCCGCCGTCACCTCGTTGAATGGCAGCCGGGGCTCTACCCACGGAAATACCACCAGCATCAACAGCGTGACCACGGCCGCGACGAGCAACACGGTTTCCAGCAGCTTCACCGCGCGCGAGCCGGGCAGGTGGCGCCAGATCCAGCTGTACATGAGCCTCCTCAGGCGCCGGCGGTCAGCTCGACCGGGCGTTTACCGTCGGCCTTGCGATACGAAGTGACCAACACTCCGTGCACGATGAGCCGCTCCCGAGCGGAGAATTGCGGGTTGCAGGTGGTCAGCGTGATCAGCCGGTTAGCCGGAGCTCGACCTGGCTGGCCAGGAACCGGAGCAATCACGTCGACCTGGTGGGGCAGCACGATCGTCTTGCCCACCACGTTCGCGTAGCGGCCAGGCAGCGGTGCCACACCTCGGCACTGCGGCTGCGTCCCCTTGCCGGCAGCCCAGCCGTCGGACTCGCCCTGCAGCGGCAGCACCCGGTAGACGTACCAGTGGTCCGCCGTCTCGACGACGATGGCGTCGCAGGAGGACAGCAAATCCAGGGAGTTGAAGGGAGAGCCCTTGCCGACCCGGTGGCCGGCCACCCCGAAGTTGCCTAGCTGACCGGGCAACGCTGTGCCGTGATAGTGCCCCGGTCCAACCGCCAGGACATCCTGGTCGGTGCCCTCCAACACGGTGAACACGAAGTCGGGACCGAACGCGGGGACGTACATCTTGGCGATACCCGCGCCGTTGACCGGTCGGTCGACCAAGCCCCGACCGTTGCGCCAGGTGTCATCCAGCTTAGCGGTGGCTTGACGCTGCTTCTGAGCTGAAGTCCAGTCGGTGACGTAGGCCTCGTAGAAGACGAACAGCAGCACCACAAGGCCTACTGTCAACAGCAGCTCACCCAGCCCACGGACGGTCGTCCGCACGGGGTTTCCGCGTCGGCGTGATGGCGGCGAACCCCGGACCGGGGACAGCACATGGCTCACGAAACCTCCTCGCAGGACGGTGACCGACGCCGGAACCGAGACGGTAGTGGGTGCCGTAACGTGTGCGCCGAGCACCCCGCTGTGGATGGCGAGGCCGCCGACACCCGCACGTCGAACGAGGAATGACCATGCCGAAGTCCAAGGTCCGCAAGAAGTCGGTCTACACCCCGCCGGCCGAGGCTCTCGGTCCGGTGAAGGTCCGCGTCGCGGGGCCTTCACACCCGTTCTACGTGGCCGTCATGCTGGGATTGATGCTGCTCGGCCTGCTGTGGCTGGTGGTCAACTATCTGGCCATCGACAAGATCCCGCTGCTCAGCAGCCTCGGCAACTGGAACTTCCTGATCGGCTTCACGTTGATGCTCACCGGTCTGCTGATGACCATGCGCTGGCGCTGACCACCCGAATAACACCGGTGAGATTCATCCACACTGTGGATAAGTCCTGTGGACAAACGGGCGTCGACTCGGATGTGGAGTCAGCTGCGACGCGCTCGCCGCGCCTCATCAACTGATACGCCTCCCGCAGATCCGATGCTTCTGGCAGGTCTCGGGCTTCGACAGTCCGGACCACCTCAAGCGCCCGCCAGTGGTTCGAGGCCACCAGACGACCGGACAGCATCGATGCCTGGGTGACGGCACAGGCCTCATCGAGGCGGTCAGTCAGTAACAGGGCAACGGCTAGATCGATGTTGGCTGAAGCAAGTCGGCGTGGCCAGCGACCAGCCTCGGCTTCATGGGTCAGCGTGGCCACTACCTGGCGGGCATGATGCTCAGACGCCACATCCCCGAGCCAGGCGAGCGTGGTGGCGACATAAGCTTCTGCCTCGTCGGGGTCATAGCGGTAGTGATGCTCTGGTGTGTCAGGGAGGCTTATTCACAGAGGTAGAAAGTAGACCCAAGGTGCGTGTCGGTCATGGGTGACGGCCCGTTTAACGAGAGAATTGGGTTCCACACTCAACCTCACGTTAACGGGCCGTCAATAATGTACTATACCACCGGGTTCCAT
>JBBPZY010000327.1:0-5402 GCA_038276315.1 Mycobacteriales bacterium | reverse complement strand
CGCAAGATACCTTACTAGAGGTACCTATTCGTGCGGTGGCTGCGTTTGGGTCATGGGTTCAGCGTGATGTTGCGGGTGGTGCGGAAGCAGCCTCGAGTTCCACGGGCCAATGCGGCGGAGTCGAGACACTGCCCTTGCTTCGCCATCCTTCCTGGAGTCGACCGCCACATCGGTGATGATCGTTTCTTGGGCACTCACCCATCGCAGGAGCTATCGGCGGTCTCCATCGCCGTGACCTCCGAGGCGGTGCAAGTGGGCGTGGAGACAAGTGGATCTTGGGAGTAACTGGGGGCACCCGGTCAGCGATACCAATTGTGATTGACTCGTGCCGATCATGTGCGTTGACCGAGTGATCGCGGTCAAACGCGCGTTCTAGCAAGGAGGGCTCGCGTGACTGAGCTGCGACTGGTGACAGCTGGGGGCGCGGAGTTCTACGTTGAGGTGAGCGACGCCGGGGGGCCGGTGACGATCCGCGACGGCGGTCCGCTGTCCTTCGATGGGGTGCGGGCGACGGTGGAGGGAATTGCCACCGAGCTGGCGCAGGTATGGGAGAAAGTGAAGCCCTCGGAAGCCAGCGTGGCGTTTGGGCTCAAGCTCACCGCGAAGTCCGGCAAGCTCACCGGCCTGGTGGTCGAAGGCGGCGGGGAGGCCAGTCTGACTGTGACCTTGACATGGAAATCGCCGGACTCGAGCTGAGTGGCGGCGGGGACCTTACGATGCTGCGCACCGAGGTCGCAGACCGGCGGTTTCGCCGCTTCGTGGTCCGGATAGGTACCCCGAATGGCGACGCCACCTTGGGTACCGGGTTGCTCATCGCACCGGGTTGGGTGCTGACCTGCGCGCATGTCGTCGCGGGCCTGGACGCCGTCCGTGTAGTTCCCGATCGTGGCGCGGCACTAAATGGAGTGGCACCGCAATGGGTCGAGGCACAGGTCAGGGCCCGTTCCGAGGCCTGGGACACGTCGTCGCCCTCGGCGTTTTGGCCGTTCCCTGATCTGGCGCTGTTGGACCTGGCCGGCTGGACCGACCACGTCTGCGCGCCGCTGACCAAGGAGGAGCCGGGGCGGGCGGGCGAGGCGCACGCGTGGGGGTTCGGCCGCCGGGAAGAGGCGGTAGCCGCGGTCGGGTCCGCCGCGTCGTTCCAGTACGTGGGGGTCGACGGCGATGGCTACCTACAGCTCAAAGCCGGGGACGCGCCACCAGGGCTGAGCGGCGCGCCGCTGGTGTGCCCGCAGCGGCGCGCCATCGCCGGAATGATGTCGGTCAGCCGCGACCCGTGGAATGCGCGCGGTGGATGGGCATCCCCTGTCGGGGCGCTGTGGGGCGGGCCGGAGGTGCCCGAGGATCTGGCTCGTCTGGGTCACCAGGTGCTGGCACTGAATCGCGACGCCGTCTGGCGGCACCGGGATGCCTGGCATGGCGCGCTGCCGATCCCCGGGGCCCAGGCCCTGGCGGTCGACCGGCCATGGGAGGGCGCCGAGGTGGATCCGGCATCGGCGCAACCGTCGGCGATGCTGCGCGCGGAGTTTCGGGTGGTGCCCTACCGGTTCCGACATGCCGACCTGAACGACGTCTTGGCGTGGTGTGAGGGCCCCGGCCGGTTGGCGGTGAGCTATCTCGCCACAGCCGGGGGCGCGGGCAAGACCCGCTTCGCCATCGAGGTCTGCCTGGCCGCGCAAGCCCGCGGTTGGCTGGCCGGGCTGCTGCCCAAGCAGCCCCGCGGCGGCGATGAGCTGCCGCTGCCCCGACTGTTCGTCATCGACTATGTCGAGGAACGTGACGCGCAAGTCCTGGTCGAGCGACTGTCAGCGCTGGCAGCGACGGCGACCGCGATGGCTCCGGTACGGGTGCTGTTGCTCAGCCGCCCGGTAGGCGCGCTGACCACAGGGTGGGCCCTGGAACCCCTCAAGGAGCTGGCGTCTGGGCAGGCGCTCACTGCTTTGGAGGCCGCGAAGGACAGCTCCTCAGCCACAGCGGAACTCTCGGACCCCGAGCGGGTCCGACTGTTCGAAGTAGCCCGGCAGCGATTCGGTCAGACTTGGCACAGCTCTGGATGGGTAGCGCCAGGTACAACCGAGCCTGATCTGTCCGCTGGCCGGTACGGCCGGCCGCTGGATGTCCTTTTCGAAGCCTACGACGCCGCACTGTCCGGGCCGCACTGGCAGCCGGGTGACCGGCCCCCGGTGGACCGGGCGCTCGATCACGAGATCCGGCACTGGCGAGCCCGAATCCACGAGGTCGACCACCCACTGCTGGAGCGGTGTGTGGCGCTGGTCACCCTGGCCGGCGCCCGCGACGATGCCGAAGCTCAGGCACTTTTCGCGCTCGGTCCCGAATTGGCCGGCGAACCGGCGACCGCGTCGCGGCGCCGGCTCGACCACTGGCTGCGGGGCCTGCACGAAGGCCCCGACCGGTGGAACCCGCTACGCCCCGACCGGCTCGGCGAGGCTCTCATCACCCGCACACTGCGGGCCGACGAGGGCGGGCTGGCGCTGCTTTCCACCACCTTGGACCTACGGTCCAACGCGCAGCTGACACAGGCGTTGGATGTGCTGGTCCGCCTCGCCGCCGACAATGGCACCGAGGAGATCGTGGCCACGGCGCTAGTGCAGCGCCACGCGGCCCTCGTGGGGCGCGCCACCGAACAAGCCCGCGGGACACCGCAACGCCCCGGACGTACCGGACTGCTCGACGGCCTGACCCGGCTCCACACCAAACTGCTGACAGACCAGCGGGTCACCACCCTGCCTCTGCCCACGCAGGTGGCGCTGAGCATCTCGGCGGACACCCTAGGTGATCTTGCCCGTGAGCACGGCCGCAGCACCCAAGCACAGGCCATCTTCCAGGGCGCACACGCGATCAACGAACGCAAGCACAACCTCGAACCGGGCAACACCACCTACCGCCGCGACCTCTCGATCTCCTACGAACGGCTCGCCGACCTCGCGCTCGCCGCCGGGCGCTCCGCCGACGCCGAACACCTCTACCGCCAATCCCTCCAGGTCCGCGAGGAACTCACCGAACTCGAACCGGGCAACACCACCTACCGCCGCGACCTCTCGATCTCCTACAACAAACTCGCCGACCTCGCGTTACAAGCGGGGGAACTGGACACGGCGCGGGAACTTGTCAACAAGGCAGTCGAGATTCGTCGTGCGATTCACAGACTTGAACCGCAGAGAGTGGATGTGACTGTCGAGCTGGCCTACACGCTGTATCTCAGCGTACGAATTGCCGCGATGGAAGCGACAGGTAGCACCGGCCAGGCCGAGCGTGAGGAGATCATACAGGCGCTCATCCCCTTCGAGGAAGCCAGCCTCCTCAATTCCAGAGGATACGCGCTGCTGGGGTGGGCACGGGACGATGAAGGTGACCATTGATGAACCATGACTGACACCGGAAAAGCCACGTCATGTGATTAGGAGCCGAAACGAAATAAGTAACCAACTCGGAAACACTGCTGAGCCCGCGAACTGAAACGATGCTTATTTTAGTGGACTTGTTGTTCTATTCCGGTTACTTACCTGAGCTGACATGACAAGCAGTGAAAAGTGGGCCCGACGGGGGATTCTATGGCGGTGTCGGCCGCGTTCCGGGATATGTCAGCAGGTGTTGTGTCTGCGTCCCACCCCCAAACTGTTGTTCATCAGCAACTCGCACGTGACATGCTGTTCTGTTGTCGACCGGGCACGGCCGGAGCGGGTTTAGCGCGATTCGCCCGTTTGTGCTGTACGTGGACGGTCGGGTTGGTTGGGTTCAGCCGGAGTTGTGGGGGCGCGGAGTAGTCCGGCGAGGTGGGCTAGTTGGTCGCGGGTGGGGCGTGGTGCGGTGTCGACGACGTGGCGGATGTAGGTGGCCAGCGGTTGCGCCGTGCTGACCGGTGTGTGCTGTGTGGTGGCGCCGACGTCGGGAGTGGCGGGTGAGATGCGCTGCTGCTGGCGGCGGTGGGTCAGGGTGGGAGCGCCCTTTCCGGTGGTGGTGGCTGCCGGGCGCTGGTGGTCGTGGTCGGTCACGTGTTTGGCGCCCTTCTGGTCACTGAGAGCGCGAGGCAGGCGGGGGTACCCCACCCGGGGCGCTGAAAGGGGCTGTTTTCGGGTGGTGGGTGCTGGTCTGCCTCGCTCGGGTTGTCTGCCTCACCGCAGGTCAGGGGTAGGGCAGAGACCGGATGAGGGGGTGAGGCATGTGCCCTGTGGGAGGGTGAGTGCCTCACCCCCTGCCTCAGCTCGGGTCGGTCGGGGATCGCCCGGATTCGGGGCGTTGGGCGTCGAATGCCGCTGCGACGTCGGCGGCCACGATGACGCGCTGCCCGGTCTGTCCCTCAAGGCTGCGTTTCTTGACCTCGACCCCGCAGTCCTCTAGGGCGGTGGCGAACTGCTGGGCTGACCAGCCGCCGTAGGCGGGTTCCCAGCGGACCCGTAGCTGGTGGAGCACGTCGGCGGAGCGCAGCTTGTCGTGGCCGTCGAGCACGGCAGCAACATCGGTCAGGAGGTCCCGGGCGGGTTCGGGCTCGGCGGGCTCATTGATGGCGACGGCCCGGCCGGCGCGATCGAGGATGGTCATTGCTCGGGTGATCACGGTGTAGGCGTCTTTGGTGGACACGTAGTGGGTGCGCACGATCGCGAACGCCTGACCGTGGGGGATGTCCTCGACCTCACCTGTCGCGACGACCGTTCCGGCGTCCGCGCCGGGGCGCAGATCCTGCGGTCGGGCGCCGCGGTCGGCGGCGTCGGCGAGGATCATTTTGGCGGTTTCGTGGTTGGGCACGTTGAGCGCGCACCGGACGTGTGCGCCTTCGCGGACGCGGGCGGGCAGGGTGCGGTCGTCGGGGCGTTGGGTGGCTTGGAGGAGGTGGACGTTGACTGCGCGGGCTTGGTCGTGCAGTTTTTTGGCGGCTCGCCAGGCTCGGGCGTCGTCTTTGGCGCCGCCGAGGGGGTGTGGTGCGCCGTAGAGCACCTGGCACTCATCAACAATGAGGTAGATCGGGTGGAACCCGGAGTGCTTGCGGCGGGAGATCTCACGGGGGATCGCCCCGACGATCCCGGCGGCGCGTTTGGCGTCGTAGCGGCGCGCGACCTCCCCCACCGCCCATTCGAGCATCTCCGTGGTGGCCTGGGCGTGCTCATCAGCGCTGCCCTCGATCAAGGTCACCGCTCGAGGTGTGAACATCGACCAGTCACCATCGCCCTTCAAGTCCGCAACGTGCAGCTCAACCGTGGGATCCAGGGCCAATCCGAGTGCGAGTAGGCGGAGGACGGTGGATTTGCCTTGTTTGGAGGTGGCGCCGATCAGCCAGTGTTTTTGCAGCATGCCGACGGTGATCTGTTCGGCGCGCATGGTCACGCCCCAGGGCAGCCGGTCGGCGAACACGTCGACCTCACCGTCAGCCAGCAGCGGCCACGGTG
>JBBPZY010000326.1:0-23614 GCA_038276315.1 Mycobacteriales bacterium | reverse complement strand
CGGGTTCGACGGGTTCGACGGGTTCGACGGGTTCGACGGGTTCGACGGGTTCGACGGGTTCATGGACGACCACCTCCACCTCGGGCTACCTCAGTGCCTCCGGACACCATAGGCGACCAGTTCGCCTGGCAGGATCCATTGCCGTGCGAGCGGTAGTGAGCCGAGTCGCCGAGGCAACGGTGCTCGTAGGCGACCAGTTGGTCGGCGAGCTCGACAAGCCCGGGCTGCTGGTATTGCTCGCGGTGACCCACCACGACGGTCCCGCGCAGGCCGAGACGATGGCCCGCAAAATTCACGAGCTGCGGATCCTGCGCGACGAGCGCTCCGTCGCCGACACCGGCGCGGGGGTGCTGCTGGTCAGTCAGTTCACCCTTTACGGCGCGACGAGCAAGGGTAGGCGGCCCTCGTTCACCGCGGCCGCCCCACCAGCGCACGCCGAACCGTTGGTCGGGGAAGTCGTCGCCCGGCTCCGGGCCCGCGGGACCGCCGTGGCCACCGGCCGCTTCGGCGCGACAATGGTCGTGCGCAGCGTGGCCGACGGCCCGTTCACGGTACTCATCGACGTGTGACGCCTTGAAAAGCCACCCACCGGGGCGATACCTCCCTTAACTGGCGACCAAACCCTGAGAAGTGTCTGAGGGTCCGCCGGATCGGGCACTTCGCCGGGTACTCGTTCGTCGAACCGAACGAGAGTCCGGGAACGGAATCCGGGCTCCCGACGTTGTAATGGTCATCGCCGCGGGTACTCGATAGTCCAGACTGGTGCAACGTCGCGCGCCGATTCACCGCACCCACCGGAGTCGGCACGAGGATCCGTCGCAGGAAGGAACCTGATGACCGCCGCGCAGATTTTCGTCGAACCGGACCCCATGCTCGAGGCTGACCTTGACGCTCAGAGCCCAGCGGCCGACCTGGTGCGGGTTTACCTCAACGGGATCGGGCGCACCGCGCTGCTCAGCGCCCAGCAGGAGGTTGAGCTTGCCAAGCGCATCGAGGCCGGCGTATTCGCACGCCACACCTTGGATACCGCGACGCGGCTGTCGCCCAGCCGGCGCGCCGATCTCATCCGGCTGGTGAACGACGGTCACAAAGCCAAGGACCACTTGCTGGAGGCCAACCTGCGGCTGGTGGTGTCGTTGGCTAAGCGCTACACCGGCCGCGGCATGCCCCTGCTGGACCTGATCCAGGAGGGCAACCTCGGCCTGATCCGCGCGGTGGAGAAGTTCGACTACACCAAGGGCTTCAAGTTCTCCACCTATGCCACCTGGTGGATCCGGCAAGCCATCACTCGCGGCATGGCCGACCAGGGACGCACCATCCGGCTTCCGGTCCACCTGGTGGAACAGGTGAACAAGCTGGCCCGGATCAAGCGCGACCTACACCAGCAGCGGGGGCGCGAAGCGACTCACCAGGAACTCGCCGAGGAATCCGGTATCCCGGTGGAGAAAGTAGCCGACCTCCTGGACTACTCCCGGGATCCGGTGAGCCTGGACATGCCGGTCGGCGCCGAGGAGGAGGCACCGCTGGGTGACTTCATCGAGGATGCCGAGGCTACCGACGCCGAGTCCGTGGTGATCTCCGGATTGCTGCAGGACGACCTACGCCGGGTGCTGGCCACTCTCGAGGAGCGCGAGCAGAAGGTAATCCGGCTGCGCTATGGCCTCGACGACGGTCAGCCACGCACGCTGGACCAGATCGGCAAGCGTTTCGGACTCTCTCGCGAACGGGTGCGTCAGATTGAGCGCGAGGTGATGGCCAAGCTGCGCCATGGCGACCGCGCGGAGCGGCTGCGGGCGTACGCCAGCTAACCTGCGAGGGAGGTTCCCCGAGTTACCCTCGAATGGCGGTATTGACGCCGCCACGCTTGACCGGCACTGTCACCTCAACATGTGATGCAGACCATGTGCGACGTAGACCACGCGACGTCAGCTCAGGGCTGTCGCGCGCCGCGGAAGGTCGGACCCGTCGGGGGTCCGGCCTTCCGACTCTGAGTCTGCCGCGGTCAAACGTGGGGATCATCGGGGTCTAAGCCGTGCAGCGGATAGACGGCCCGCCGGGTCTCCCGGATCGCTCGGTCCACTCCGATCTCGCCAGTGCCATCCCAGGGCGTCCAACGTGGCACGGCGCCGTCGGTCATCGAGGTCGGCAGCTGCGTGCCGCGCGCCGCGGTGGCGGCATACGCCGTCCACTCGGCCGGCACCGCGGTGTTCGGGTCCACCTCCCGATTGAGTAGCACCCCCAGCAGATGTGTCCACGACCGCGGGACTACCCGGAACAGGGAATATCCGCCCCCGCCGAGGGCGAGCCAGCGGCCACCGGCGGTGGCATCGGCCAGGCCGGCCAGCGCACGATGCGCGGCGCGCTGACCGTCGACCGACAGCTCTAGGTTGGCGAGCGGGTCTTCGACGTGCGTGTCCGCGCCGTGTTGGGTGACCAACACTTCGGGCTGGAACGCGTGCAGCAACGCGGGTACGACCGCGTGGAAAGCCCGTAGCCAGTCGCCATCGCCGGTGCCTGGTGGAAGCGGCACGTTGACCGCTGACCCTTCGGCTCCGGGGGCGCCGATGTCGGTGGAGTTGCCGGTGCCCGGAAACAGTGTCGCCGGGTGCTGGTGCAGCGAGATGGTGAGCACCCGAGGATCGTCGGCGAACGCTTCCTGTACACCGTCGCCGTGATGGACGTCGATATCGACGTAAGCCACCCGGGAAACCCCACCATCGAGCAGCCGGCGGATCGCCAGCGCACAGTCGTTGTAGATGCAGAAGCCCGAGGCGTGGTCACGCATCGCGTGGTGCAGTCCGCCGGCGATGTTCACTGCCCGTGCCGCGCGCCCGGTGAGGATCTCCTCGGCGGCCATCAGCGAGCCACCGGCGACCAGCGCCGAAGCCTCGTGCATGCGGTGGAAGACGGGGTTGTCCGGAGTGCCCAGACCGTGCCCGACATATCCGCGCGAGGTCTGCTTGACGGCGGCGACGTAGTCGTCGGAGTGCACCGTGTACAGCTCGTCGTCAGTGGCCCGTACCGGCGCCAGCGGCTGCACCCCGTCCAGTACACCTAGCGAACGCGCCAGCCGGACGGTGAGATCCAGCCGGATGGGATTCAGCGGATGCCGGCCGCCGAGGTCGTAGCCGAGGAGGGCCTCGTCCCAGACGACGACCGCGTGGGAAGAGCTCATGGCCAGCACGCTACCGGCCGCGGTGGTGTGCGGACCTCTACTTGCGGTCCGGGCCAGTGACCACCGGACGGGTGGCGTCGGTGCACCAGTGCGACCATGATCCGGCGTACAGCGCAGCCGGGCGCTGCGGCGTGGTGACGCCCGCGCGCTCGAGTCCGAGCACCAGCGCACATGCGTTGATCCCGGAACCGCAATAGGCGCCGATCTCGCCACCACCGACGTCCCACTGTCGCGCGAGCTCACGCAACCGGGTCGGCGGTAGCCAACGCCCCTGCGCATCGGTCAACTCGCGAAACGGCGCGTTGGTTGCCCCAGGTATGTGGCCAGCCCGCGGGTCCACCGGCTCGGTCTCGCCCCGGTAACGGGGTGCCGCCCGAGCGTCGAGTAGTACGCCGTCGCGGGCCAGCGCCGCGGCCTGCGACGCGTCAAGCACCGGCATGGCCCCGGGCCGCACCGTGATCGTGCCCAGTTGCGGCCTGGACACATCGACGGTCACCGGCAGCCCCGCCGCGCGCCACGCCGCGATCCCCCCGTCGAGGACCGCAACCGTACGGTGTCCCACCCAGCGCAGCAGCCACCACAGCCGTGCCGCTACCGAGCTGTCCGCCGCGTCGTAGGCGACGACCGGTGTCGTTGCGCTGACGCCAAGCGCCCGCAGGGTTGCCTGCAGCTTCTCCGGCTCCGGAAGGGGATGGCGGCCATTCCGACTCGGCGGGCCGGCCAGGTCGCTGTCCATGTCGAGGAATACCGCACCGGGCGGGTGACCGGCCTGATAGTCCGCGCGGCCGGGCCCGGTGAGCGACCACCGTACGTCGGCTACGGCAGGAGGCTCGGGGCCGGTGAGCAGTGCAGCTAGCTCGCGGGGCGTGATCACCGATTGCACGCCACCCATTCTGCCCTCATTGGCAGTGGGTTTCCGCAGTATCCCCAGCAGGCCACTACCATAAACACAACCGAGGGAGCCTGGTGTGAACGATCTCATCGACACCACCGAGATGTACCTGCGCACCATCTTCGAGCTGGAGGAGGAAGGGGTGGTCCCGCTGCGGGCGCGGATCGCCGAGCGCCTCGGGCAGAGTGGGCCCACGGTCAGCCAGACGGTGGCCCGCATGGAACGGGACGGCCTGCTGACGGTGGCCGACGACCGGCATCTCGAACTCACCGCGGAGGGCCGCAGCCGGGCCACTTCGGTGATGCGCAAGCACCGGCTGGCCGAGCTTCTCCTCGTCGACGTGATCGGGCTCGAGTGGGAGCAGGTGCACACCGAGGCCTGCCGCTGGGAACACGTGATGAGCGAAGCGGTGGAGCGCAAGCTGGTCGCACTGCTGGGCAACCCCACCATGTCTCCGTACGGCAACCCGATCCCGGGGCTGGACGAGCTCGGGGTCGGAGAGGCTGCCGGCCCGGTCGAACCCAATCTGGTCCGGCTCGACGAAGTGGCCCGACGCGGCGGCGGCACGGTGGAGGTGCGGCGTATCGCCGAGCACGTGCAGCTCGACCCGACCCTGATGGCGGACCTGCACAAGGTCGACGCGGTACCCGGCAACGTGGTGGAGGTGGCCGCCCAGGCGCGGGCGAGCCACCCGGTGGTGCTATCCGGTCGAGGGACCACGGTCGAGGTGGGCGGCGCGCTCGCGCACGCGGTCATGGGCCGTCGGCGGTGACGGGACTGTCGGCACTGACCCGGCCGAATCGGATGCGGTTGCTGGTCACCGGGGGCGCCGGCTATATCGGCAGTATCTGCGCCGCGCGGCTGGTTGAGGTCGGCCACGACGTCGTGGTCCTGGACGACCTGTCCACCGGGCACCGCGATGCTGTACCAGCCGGCTGCCGGCTCGTCGAGGGCACCGTCGAGGATGTCGGCGCGGTGCTGGCTGAGGGATTCGATGGTGTGCTGCATTTCGCGGCTCGATCGTTGGTCGCTGAATCGATGACTCAGCCGCAGCGATATTGGTTTGGCAATGTGGTGGCGTCGCTGCGGCTTCTCGAGGCGATGCGCGAGCATGGGACACCTCGACTGGTCTTCTCCTCGACCGCGGCCACCTACGGCGAACCGGCGTCGGTGCCGATCACCGAGGAGGCCACCACCCGACCAACCAACCCCTATGGGGCGACGAAGCTTGCGATCGACCACGCCATCGGCTCCTATGCCGTCGCACACAACATCGCGGCCGTGAGCTTGCGGTATTTCAACGTGGCCGGCGCCTACGCTCGCTACGGTGAGCGGCACACCATCGAGACCCACCTCATCCCGTTGGTACTGCAGGTCGCCCTCGGGCGCCGAAACAAGATCGAGGTGTACGGGGAGGATTGGCCCACTCCGGATGGCACCTGCATCCGCGACTACATCCACGTCGTGGACCTCGCCGACGCTCACGAGCGCGCGCTCGCGCAGGCCGTGCGCGGTGAGCATCGGATCTATAACTTGGGCAACGGAACCGGCTTCTCGGTGCAGCAGGTGATAGACACCTGCCGGCAGATCACCGGGCACCCGATTCCGGCGCAGTGCGCACCACGCCGACCGGGCGACCCGGCGGTGCTGATCGCCTCCAGCGATCGAGCGCACTGCGAGTTGGGTTGGAAGCCGCAGCGCGCCGACTTGGCCGTGATCGTGGCCGACGCGTGGGAGTTCGCCTGCCGCGGTTGAACGCGCCGGCGCGGATCATCGATCAGCGCTTTCGCCGTGATCGTCGCTTCACCGAGTTTCGCGGGGATTTTACCAGGGCGGCAGCGGCATCTTCGGCGACGCCGCGCAGCAGCTCCGGTGGCAGGCCTCCTTCGAGTGCCGCCCGCAGCAAACCGGACAGTGAGTGATGCGGGCAAGCGTGCAGCGCGGCGTCCAACGCGACGCCCGCCAGCGCCCCGTCCCCGCGAAGGTAGGCGGTGAGCGCCAGCAGGGCCGCAGGCTCAGCCCGCTCCGGCGCGGGAGTCGAGCGAACCAGCGCCAGCCAGAGCTGCTCGGCGGCAGCCGCGCCGGCACCGGTGCACCAGGGCAGGCACGCGTCTCGGACCCGGTGGTCGCACAACGCAGAGGCGACCTCGGCGACGATGCCGTCGTTCAACGCGAGATCTCCCGCGGCTGCTGCTCGGTGCAGCTCCTTCAACCGGGCGAGTCGCTGAGCTACCAGCCGGGCGCTCATCGGATGCTCAGCGTCGGCCGCGTCGAGGAGGATCGCCCGCCGTTGCAGTGCGGTCAGATCGTCCGCGGCCACCAGCTCGGCCATCTCTTCCCGGCTGCTGAACGTCACCGCCCCGGCCGCGACGGTGGCGGCCGCCAGTGGGCTCGTCGTGGGATCGGCCACCGTGCCGGCGCAGAACGGATCATCGTAACAGCGCCATGGCGCGCCGTGGGCTGTCTCGGCGGTCCACGCCGCGTGCACCACGGGGAGCCCCGCGCCGGTCAGTACGTTGTCGAGGGCGTCGACCAACGCGCGGTGTGGCGGATCGCCAGCCGGAGTGGAAGTACCTCCGACGACGATCAGCGCGACGCCCGTGGGACGCTGCCGGGCGATCGGTGGCAACAGCTGCTCGGCTAATACCGGGGCTTGGTCGTCATCGACTAGATCGGCTCGCAGAGTTAATCCAAGACTCTTACCGTGTAGCGCCAACAAGACCACGGAGTTGCGTGGGTGAAAGCCCAGTAGATGCGGGACGGCGGCGATCAGCTCGGAGGGGTCGGCTAGCCGGATACGGCCGGCGGTAGGTGCGCTCATGACATCGAACCGTCCTCCCGCGGCAGCTCGGGAGACACCCACGTCGCGGCCGGCTGTGGACTACGGCTATGGGTGTGGACTACTAGCCCACCCGCGCCGTCGCGCACGGCGGAATGTCGGAGCGGGTGGTTATCCTGCCGCGCCGGCACACTCATCGGCTGCTGGTTGAACCGCACGCGGCCTTCGGCAGACGTACGTCACCGCCGGAGGCAGATTCCACCAGACCGTGCGGGTGGTGAGAACCTCAAAGAACATCTCGCCGAGCAACGCCCGGAACTGGCGCGCGCGAGTCATCGACAACGCGTGCACGTAGGCGAAGGTGGTGAAGCATCCCCCTGGACGCAGCGAGCGTGTCGCCGCGGCAACGATCGCCCGCTGCGAGTCGGTATCCATCAGCGACCACGGTAGCCCGCTGACCACGGCATCAACCGCAGGCACCTGGTGCTCGGCGAACAGCCGAGTCAGTTCGGCGGCGTCGCCGACCAGCACCTCCACGCCGGTGTGCAGGGTGCGCAGGTAGCGGGCCAATCCTGGGTCGATCTCGACCGCCACATGCCGGCCCCGGCCAGCCAGCCGGTGTTCGATGGCCGTCGTGACCGAACCGGTGCCCGGCCCGAGCTCCACCACGACCGGCTCACCGATGCGGGGCACGACGGCGGCCAGTCGAGCCGCCAGTTGGGGAGAGCTTGGCGCTACGGCGCCCACAGTGGCCGGACTGCGCAGCACGGCAGCGAGGAAGGCGACGAGGTGTGGCGGTAAGAGCGGCATGGCGTTGAGCCTGCCCGCCGCCACGCCCTGTTGTGAAGTCGATCTCCGCCAAGTGATCATCTTCATCCGGTCCGATTCCCCGCCGGAGGTGCGGGCCGAGTCCTCACCCAGCTGCGGGCTCCTAGCTGACCTTCCTTGCACTGTCCAGCCGCCGACGGGATGGATTTGCCCACGTGCAGCGTTATATCCACTGTGAATGCTGAGCTGTACCACATTGAAGCCGAGCCTTCGACCGCGGCGGGCACGGTACTCGTGCACGCCCTCACCGGATTTGTCGACGCCGGCCAGGCCGGACAACTGGCGGTGGCACATTTACTGGCGAATCTTGAGCACCGAGTAGTCGCGACATTCGACGTCGACCAGCTTCTGGATTACCGCTCTCGCCGACCGGTGATGACTTTCGACGGGGACCGTTGGGCGAGTTACGAGCAGCCGGAGTTGGTGCTCTATGAGGTTCAGGACTGCGCGGGCACCCCATTTTTGCTACTGACCGGGCCGGAGCCGGATCTGCTGTGGGAACGTTTCTCCGACGCAGTTCGCGAGCTGGTCGAGCGCTTCGCGGTCGGCCTGACCGTAGGTCTGGGCGCGGCGCCGATGGCGGTTCCGCACACCCGCCCAGCGGCGGTTACTGCGCACGCCACCCGTCGCGAGTTGATCTCCGGGTATCACCGGTGGTTCAACAGTATGCAGATGCCCGGTCACGCCGGGGCGCTGGTGGAGCTGCGGTTGGGCGAGGCGGGGCACGACGCAATGGGGTTCGTCGTGCACGTGCCGCACTACCTGGCGCGCCACGAGTACCCAGAATCCGCTCGTGGCCTGCTGGAACACCTAGCTCGCAGCAGCGGACTGAATCTCCCCGTGGATGCGCTACTGCCTGCGGCGCAGCGAGTCCTCGCCGAGGTCAACGAGCAGGTCGCCCGCTCCCCGGAGAGCATGTCGGTGGTGGCCAGCCTGGAGGCGCAGTTCGATGCCGTCACGGGTGAGTCTGATCGACGCTCCCTGCCATCCCTCGATGCTGAGTCGCTACCCACCGGCGACGAGATCGCCGCAGAGCTCGAGGCGTTCCTCGCCGAGCAGGACGGACCCCGCGAAAGCGAGAACCCAGGAGGGTGATCGTCATCTGTGTGTCTGTCGCTACAGCAGGTGTCGCCGGAGGCACACAGACGACGATCATGGCGGCTCCGTGGAGTTCAGCTTCCGGGGAGCTGACCGAGGGTCACCGTGACGGTGCGAGTGCCGCCCTGCGCGGTGGTCAGGGTGACCCCGACCTTCTGACCCGGATCGAGCGCGGCCAACGCCTGGGCCAGGTCGGAGGCCTGGTGCACCGGGGTGCTGTTCAGTGCAGTGATCACCTCGCCGGACTGTATCCCAGCCGCGGCAGCCGGGCCGCCAGGTACCACGCTGACCACGCCCATGCCGGCCGGTTGGCCGGTCGAGTTGACCACGGTGACCACCCGGACACCCAACTCAGCCCGATGTGAGTTGACCACGTGGCCGTTGTGGGCGATGAGCTGCCCGGCGATGTCTGCGACGAGGTTGCTGGGAATCGCAAATCCCAGGCCCGGCGCGGCGCTACCGAGACCGCCCGACTGCGGCTCGAGCGCGGCCAGCGTAGGCACTCCGATGACGTCACCAGCCAGGTCGACCAGCGCGCCGCCGCTGTTGCCCGGGTTGATCGCGGCGCTGGTCTGGATGATGTCAGGCAGCGTCGCGGGCTGGGAGGAACCCTGGGCCGGCTCGGTGACGGTACGTCCGGTGAACGAGATGATGCCGTCGGTGACGCTACCGGTCAGGCCGAGCGGGTTCCCCATGGCCAGCACGATGTCGCCGGCCTGCAGCTTGGAGGAATCACCGAAGCGCGCCGGGTGCAACGTCGACGGTGGCGCGTCGAGCTTGATGACGGCAAGATCGTCGGGCGGATAAGCGCCCACCAGCGTGGCGGGGATGGCTTTCGGGTTGTCAGCCAGCCGCACCTGAAACTTGGTCGCTTGACCCACCACGTGGGCGTTGGTGACGATGTCGCCCTTGGTGTCGAAGACGATGCCGGAACCGAGAGCGCGGTCGCTAGTGATCTGCACGACCGAGGGCAGCACCTTGGCCACCACGCTGACGTAGGCCTGTTCCAAGGCTGGTGCGTTTGCGGGTATCGACGGCGAGCTGGACGCGGTCTGAGCAGTGGGGGTACTGCCAGCGGCGCATCCGGCAAGGGCGACTACCGCGGCCGTCAGTGCGGTCGCCAGGACGGCACGGGACTGGTTCATCGTCGGCTCCCTGCAACCGATCGGGTGCGGCCTATCCGAGCCGCGACGTCATCGACCATGGCTGCGCCACTGGCCATCCGCTGCGCCAGCCGGGAGGCCAAGGCCATGATCGTCAAGGCCGGGTTGGCGGCACCCTGAGTGGGACACACCGATCCGTCGGCGAGGAAGAGGTTCGGGACTGCCCAGACGCGGTGGTTGGCATCGACGACACTGTGTTCGGGCGAACTTCCCATCCGCGCGCCACCGATGAGGTGCGCGAAACGCTGGATGGTGAGGACGTCCTGAGCATCGGCGGCATGCAGAATGTCGGTGATCACCTTCGTCGAGTAGGCCATGTTGGCCTTGTCGTTGTCGCTCAGCGTGTAGTCCATCCGGGCGACGGGCTGACCATACTCGTCGGTCTCGTCGGCCAGAGTGATCCGGTTGTCCGGATGCGCAAGCAGCTCGTTGAGCACTCCGATGGTGGCCCAGTGGTTGTAGTCACGCATGTACTCGCGCAGCGCCCGGCCCCAGTGCCCATCAGCCAGTACGTGCTCCGCCCAGCCGATCGGCAGCGGGGACACCGTTTGGACGGAGAAGCCGCGGGTGAAACCTCGGTCCGGGTCGGTCTCGTAGAACTGTTCACTGGAGATCTCGGGCGGCGGGGCCTTGTACATCCGTAGCTCGTGGGGCCACCGCCCAGCGGTCTGGGTGGCACCTTGCACCATCACGTAGCGGCCGACCTGATCGGCGTTGTTGCCCAGCCCGTGCGGAAAACGAGGGCTCGACGAGGCCAGCAGCAGCCGAGGAGTCTCGATCGAGTAACCGGCGATCGCGACGTACTGGGCCCGCTGCAGGCGGTGTGCGCCGTCAGACTCGGTGGCGTACACGACGCCGCGGGCTCGCCCGGAGTCCTGCTCGATCTCCACTTGTAGGGCCATGCAGTTCGCCCGCACTTCCACGCCGTGGGCCAGCGCGTCGGGCAGGTGCGTGACGTAGGGGCTGGCCTTGGCGTTGACCTTGCAGCCTTGTAGGCAGTAGCCACGGTAGATGCAGTGTGGGCGGTTGCCGAAGGTGCCGTTGACGATCCCGACCGGGCCGACCCGCATCTCGATGCCGCACCGCAGCGCGCCCTCACGGAGCTTGTCGGCAGCGCCGGAGACCGGGTGTGGGGAGAAGGGGTAACGGTGCGGGTATCCCCACGGCCAGTCCTGGCCTGCCACCGGCAGCTCGGCCTCCACCTGCTCGTAGTGCGGGCGCAGGTCTTCGTAGTCGATCGGCCAGTCCGCGCCCACGCCATCGTCGGTGTAGGTGGACAGGTCACTGGGATGAAACCGTGGGGTGTACCCGGCGTAGTGAACCATTGAGCCGCCAACTCCACGCCCGGAGTTGTTCTTCCCGAGCTCGATCGGGTCGGCGCCACCGATGATCCGCTTCTGGGTCCAGTACAGCGGGTGGCTACCGGCCTCGTCGGACACCCAATCCTCGTCGGGGTGCCAGAACGGGCCCGCTTCGATGATCACCACCCGCCAGCCGTGCCGAGCCAGCCGCTGGGCCAGCACCGATCCACCCGCGCCAGCGCCGACGATGACGAGATCAACCTCGTCGTTGTCGCGATATCGAGCCATCGTGGCCTCGCCCGGTAAGTCCCGGGAGTGCACGTCCAGCAGGAATCGGGAGTCGTTGTCCCGGGGTCCGATCGAGCCCTTGAGGATGCCCCGCCAGAACGTGCCCATCACTGCTGCCAGGTGTCGACGACTCGCACCGGGTCCTCATCGGTGGCACCGGGTTTCTCGAACGGCTCCCGGACCGCGGCACCGTCCGCGCCGGGGCCGCCCAGGCGCATGAATCCGCGGGGGTAGGCAGGACCGCCGAAGCCGATCTCGTTCCATGCCCAGGGGTGTGAGTAGAACTCGGACAGCGCCGCGCGCATCACCACAGACCAGGCACGCGTGACGTTCAGCTCATCCCAGGCGCCGCCGACCAGCCGCCCGTGCGCGAACTCGGAAACGATGGCGTCGCGCTGGGATTCGGTAGCGCCGGCGAAGTCGGTGCGGCAGCCCTGCGTTGCGGTGTGGTCCAGCCCGCGCAGTACCAGTCGCCAGGTGTCCCGGTCATCGGGCATGTCGGCGTACTGGTAGCCGTCGAGCTTGCCCTCAGCAAGCTTGGTGTCGACCATCTCCACCACGGGGACCCGGGGCTCGCAGTCCTGGGCGAGGACCGTGTCGCAGAATGCCCGCAGCGTCGGCTCCTCCTCCGTGGTGAAGAAGCGCAGCGGACCAGGTCGATCCAGCCGGGACAACCCGGACAGAGCCCGCTCGAACCGGCCGTGCTCGACGTCCCACACCATCCGATCAAGGAAGTGTTCAGCGGAAACCACCGCGCCGTGGGATGCGGATGGTGAGCGGTCCAATACGGACCCAGCGACACTGCGGTCGGCGGTAGGGCGGGTGAACAGCATGGCGATGTCAGCTCCTTGACGCTCAGCGCTGCCGATGCGGCAGGAACTCCTGAAGTTTGGTCTTGACGCCCTGCTTGATCACGCCCCAGCGATCCTCGTCGCCGGCCAGCATGGCCTTGGCGGCGTCGGTGATCTGTTCGAAGGTGGCGTGCGGCGGCACCGGTGGCACGTTGGGGTCGCAGCGCACGTCCAGCAGCGTTGGCCGGTCAGCGGCCAGCGCGCGGTCCCAGGCGGGAGCGATGTCATCGGGCTTGTCGACCGAGATGGCCTGCAACCCCAAGCCGGCAGCAAAGGCGGCGTAGTCGACGTCGGGCAGGCTCTGCGACTCGACGAACTTCGGCGCGCCCGCCATCGCCCGCATTTCCCAGGTGACCTGATTCAGGTCGTCGTTGTGCAGCACCGCCACGACAAGCCGAGGATCAGACCACTGCTCCCAGTACCGCTTGATGGTGATCAGCTCGGCGAGACCGTTCATCTGCATCGCGCCATCCCCGGCAAACACGATCACCGGCCGGTCCGGGCAGCCGAACTTCGCCCCGATCCCGTAGGGCACCCCGGGCCCCATGGTGGCGAGGGTGCCCGACAGGGACCCGCGCATATGGCCGCGGAATTTCAACTGCCGCGCATACCAGTTAGCTGCCGACCCGGAGTCAGCGGTGACGATCACATTGTCGGGTAGCCGGTCGCTCAACTCGGAGAACAACCGCATCGGGTTGACCGGGTCGGCCTCGACGCCTGCCTCCATCGCCATGGTCTCCCACCAGCGGGCCACATCCGACTCGATGCTTTCCCGCCAGGACCGGTCCTCCTTGCGGACCAGCAGCGGGACCAGGGCACGCAGGGTGGTCGCCGCATCACCCACCAGGTTCAGCTCGTAGGGATAACGCATGCCGATCATGATGGGATCGAGGTCGATCTGTACCGCCCGGGCTTGATCGAATTCGGGCATGAACTGGGTATAGGGGAAACTCGATCCCACCGTCAGCAATGTGTCAGCGGCATTCATCATCTCGTAGCTCGGGCGCGTCCCGAGCAACCCGATCGATCCCGTGACGTACGGCAGTTCGTCGGACAGCACGTCTTTGCCCAGCAGCGCTTTGGCCACCCCGGCGCCCATCAGGTCGGCGACCTCTTCGAGCTCGGCAGCCGCACCCCGAGCGCCGGATCCGGCCAGGATCGCGACCTTATTGCCGGCGTTGAGGATCTCTGCCGCCTGCCGCAGCGCCTCCTGATCTGGCGCCAGCTCAGGCCAGCGGATCCCCAGACTGGACGGCACCATCTTGAACTCGTGAGTCGGCGGAGAATACTCGAGCTCCTGCACATCAGCCGGCACGATCACCGCCGTCGGCGCTCGCCGCGCCAGGGCCGTCCGGATCGCCCGATCCAACACGTTGGGCAACTGCTCGGGAACGGTGACCATCTGCACGTAGTCGCTGGCGACGTCTTTGAACAGGCTCAGCAGATCGACCTCTTGCTGGTAGGAGCCGCCCATCGCGCTGCGATTGGTCTGCCCGACGATCGCCAACACCGGAACGTGGTCGAGTTTGGCATCGTAAAGCCCGTTGAGCAGGTGAATCGCGCCTGGCCCCGACGTCGCCGCGCAGACCCCGAGCTGCCCAGTGAACTTCGCGTACCCCACCGCTTCAAAAGCAGCCATCTCCTCATGCCGGGCCTGCACGAACTGCGGCTTGTTGTCCGCCCGACCCCAAGCCGCCAACAGGCCGTTGATGCCGTCGCCGGGATAGGCGAAGACGGTGTGTATGCCCCAGGCCCGTAGGCGGCTCAGCAGATAATCGGCAACTGTTGGTGCGGCCACAACGTCCCCTCCGATGATCTTTACACGCCCCGTTCTGCCAGGTGCCTCGGTGGCGTTCCCAGAGATCGTCGCGGCTACGCCTCCGAACCTCTCTTTGTGACTTGCGTCACAGTCGCTGCCGCTGGGCAGTTAGCCACTGTGCTGGCGGGAGTGGCATGCTCGGCGGATGCCGCTGCTCGGTCGGCTCGCGACTGCGTCCGCTGTGGCGTGGGCTTACCTCGTCGTCGGACACGGCGGCTTCTGGCTCGCGTCGCCTCGCCTGCCGGCCGACCCGCCGGAACCCGACTACTGGCCCAGCGTCGGAGTCATCGTCCCAGCGCGCGACGAGTCGGCGGTGCTTCCCGAGACGCTGCCCACGCTGCTTGCGCAGGACTACCCGGGTGAACTCGCGGTGTGGCTAGTCGATGACGGGAGCAGCGACGGCACCGGGGCACTCGCGCGCGCCCTCGCTGAGTGCAGCGGACGAGCCTCGCTGACCGTATTGCCGGCCCCGCCTCCGCCACCGGGGTGGACGGGCAAGCTCAACGCCGTTGCGCGCGGCGTGGAGTCGGCCAGCGCCGCCGGGGTCGAGTTCCTGCTACTCACCGACGCCGACATCGCCCACCACCATTCCTCGGTGCGCCAGCTGGTCGCCACCGCGCTAGCAGACGATCGAGACCTCGTGTCGCTGATGGCACTACTGCGCGCGCAGAGCGGTTGGGAACGCGTCCTCGTGCCGGCGTTCGTCTACTTCTTCGCCCAGCTCTACCCGGTCCCTCGGGTCACCCGACCCGGGAGCCGGACCGCTGCGGCCGCGGGCGGCTGCGTCCTAGTCCGCCGGACGGCGCTGGCGCGCGCTGGCGGCCTCCCTCTCATCCGCGGGAGCCTCATCGACGACGTGGCCCTGGGCCGGCTACTCAAACGGTCCGGCGCGCGGACCTGGTTGGGCTTCACCGGCGAGCCGCCCGAGGTCCGCAGCGTCCGGCCGTACCCCCACCTGGGAGACCTGTGGACCATGGTGACGCGCAGCGCTTACACGCAGCTACGTCGCTCACCGCTGCTCCTGGTCGGCACGATCGCCGGCCTGGGGCTGCTCTACATCGTCCCTCCCATCGCAGCCTTCACCGGGCTGGCCAGGCGCTCACCAGGATCCGCCGCGGCCGGATTCGGCGCGTGGGCCGCGATGGCCGCTACCCAGGGACCGGTGCTACGGCTCTACGGTCTCTCGCCGCTGCGCGGGCTCACCCTGCCGGCCGTCGCCACGCTGTATGCGGCCATGACAGTGGACTCAGCGCGCCGCCACGCGACCGGCCGAGGCGGCGTCTGGAAGGGTCGGCTCGCTGCGCCGGATCGTGCCTGGCGCGCTAAGAGGCGCCTGCCATGAGCGCTTCGCAGCTGCGGATTGCCGCTCGGTAGCTGTGCGTGGTGACTTGGATCAGCGCATGCAGCTCCTTGAGATCAACGACTCGGCCGCCACCTCGAGTGCCCGTCAATGGTGGCCCTGGCGAGGCGTTGGTGATGATGTCCGCGGTGCTCTGCGGGTGCTGGGCAGGTTTGCTCAGCGCACGCCCCGAAGCTCGCGGGCCGCGCCGGTCGAGGCGGAAGTGGCAAGGCTTGCATAGGCTTGCAGAGCGACGGATACGGGCCGGTCGCGATTGATGGGTTCCCATGGCCGGTCGCGGGCTTCCATGAGCAGTCGTCGCTCGGACAATTCGTCGGGGTTGACGAGCAGCTCGATGTTGCGGGCGGGGATGTTAAAGGTGATCAGGTCGCCCTCTTCGATAAGGCCGATCAGTCCGCCCGCGGCGGCTTCAGGGCTGACGTGGCCGACGGACAGCCCGCTGCTGCCGCCGGAGAATCGTCCGTCGGTGAGCATCGCGCAGCTCGTAGCGAGCCCTCGCCCTCTAAGGAATGAACTTGGGTAAAGCATTTCCTGCATGCCCGGGCCGCCGGCCGGACCTTCGTAGCGGATGACGATGACGTCACCGGCGACCACCTGTCGGTTCAGGATTCCCTCTACCGCAGCCTCCTCGCTTTCGTACACCCGAGCTGGTCCGGTGAACGTCAACAGCGCAGGATCGACACCGGCGCTTTTCACAATGGCGCCGTCAGGGGCGAGATTGCCGGTGAGCACGGCCAGCCCACCGTCGGCGCTGTAGGCGCTGTCGACAGCGCGGATGCAGCCATTCTTGCTGTCCACATCCAAAGATGCCCAGCTGTTGGTTGAGCTGAACGGCTCAATGGTTCGGACCCCGCCGGGAGCGGCTCGAAAACGCTGCAGAGCCGCGGGCGCAGGGCGGTGCTGGCGGATGTCCCACGCCGAGAGCGCCGCAGTAAGGGATGGGCTGTGCACGCTGACGACGTCCCGGTTCAGCAGTCCAGCCCGGTCCAGCTCACCCATAAGTGCGGGCACACCGCCGGCGCGGTGCAGATCCTCCATGTGGTAAGCGCTGCTCGGGGCCATTTTGCACAGGCACGGGACGCGGCGGCTAATGGTGTCGATCTCGGCAAGGGTGAAAGCGATGTCGCCCTCGATCGCAGCGGCCAGCAGGTGCAGCACCGTATTGGTCGAGCCACCCATGGCGATGTCCACGGTGATCGCGTTGGCGAAGCTGTCAGCGTTGGCGATGCTGCGGGGCAGCACGTCGGCGTCGTCTTCGTCATACCAGCGTCGGGCGAGTTCGACGACGACCTGTCCGGCCTGCTCAAAAAGATGCCGTCGGGCAGCTGAGGTCGCGAGCATGCTTCCATTGCCGGGTAAAGAGAGGCCAAGGGCTTCGGTGAGGCAGTTCATCGAGTTCGCGGTGAACATGCCCGAGCAGGAGCCACAGGTCGGACAAGCTGCCTGCTCGATCGTCTCCAGATCGGCGTCGCTGATGCTGTCATCGGCGCTGCCCGCGATTGCACCGACGAGGTCAAGCCCGCTGCGGACCACACCGTCAGACATGACTGCGCGACCGGATTCCATCGGGCCGCCGGAAACGAAGACAGCCGGGATGTTCAAGCGCATTGCGGCCAGGAGCATCCCCGGTGTGATCTTGTCGCAGTTGGAGATACACACCAACGCGTCGGCGCAGTGGGCGTTCACCATGTATTCCACGGAGTCCGCGATGAGTTCCCGGCTCGGCAGGGAGTACAGCATCCCACCGTGACCCATCGCGATGCCGTCGTCGATCGCGATGGTGCTGAACTCCCTGCCCACCCCGCCGGCCTTGGAAATGGACCCGGCGACGATGCGCCCAACGTCGCGCAGGTGCACGTGACCCGGCACGAACTGGGTGAAGCTGTTGGCGACCGCGACGATGGGTTTACCGAAGTCACTGTCGGTCATGCCGGTGGCGCGCCATAACGCGCGCGCCCCTGCCATGTTCCGGCCGAAGGTGGTGGTACGAGATCTCAACGGCGGCATCGGTCTCCCTCGATGGTCAGGCGGGTGTCCCAGTGGAGGTCGCCGCTGATCCGACATCCCGGCGGGTCATCGCTGGTGCGCTCCCGAGGCACAGCACGGTCATCGCTCCAAGATCGTGACGATGCCGATGGAGACCAGGCCCCACTCGGCGTCCCCGAACAACTCGGTGGAAGTGACACACCGCCAACAGCGGCAGCAACCGCTTAGACGTTGCCGTGTACGTGCTTCTGCCCAGCTCGGCGGCGGAGGAGGTATCCAACGAAGCGGGCGCCGTCGGCGTTGATCCGGAGCCGAGTAACCCTGTGTCTTCGGGTGTGTGCCGCCGATTCATGTGCCGTCCTCCGCCAAGGATGGGATCCGGAGCGAGCAGTGCAGAGCGGTCGCTAAAGCTAGACGTGCGTTGACGCTGCCGGGCCACCGTCCCGGTGGCCACTTCATCGATGGTCAGCTCATCCCGGTCATCCTGTGGTGCATCATCTTGACCGCTCGGGTGCCTCACTAGAAGATGCGCCTAATCCTAGTAGTGGCAGTGCTAGGTTTGGCGGACGTCACGAGGAGGCGTACTGAGTACACAGGCGGAACGACGCGCTGAACTCGCCGGCTTTCTCAAAGCTCATCGCCAGCAGGTCGATCGCAGCGAGCTGGCGCTGCCCCCGGGGATACGGGAGCGGACCGCTGGTCTGCGTCGCGAGGAAGTGGCGTTCCTTTCCGGGGTGAGCGTCACGTGGTACACCTGGCTTGAGCAAGCCCGCGATATCCGACCATCACGGCAGGTGCTGGAAGCAGTTGCCCGCACCCTGCGCCTGACCGTCCGGGAACATGCCTACGTCTTGGAGCTAGCGGGATATTCTGCAACTCACCTCGACGATCCGCCGATCGTTCGCGCGGCCCCACAGCACGTACAACATCTCCTTGACGCCCTAGCTGCATATCCGGCCTACGCCATCGCGCCTGACTGGGGAATTTCCGGGTGGAACCACGCCTACGAAGCCCTGTATCCGAATGTCGCGACTGTGCCAGCGCAACAACGGAACCTGCTGTGGCTTGTCTTCACCGACCCCTACGTTCGAGAGCTGCTACCAAACTGGGAAACCGACAGCCGGCACTTCCTCGCCCAATTTCGAGCCGAGGCCGGTGCCCGGTTGGGAGATCCCGCCTTCTCCTCCCTCGTCAGCCGCCTGCTCGACGTCAGCGAAACGTTCCGCGGGTGGTGGGAAAGCCATGCCATCGAGCCGTTCACCTCGCGAGAGAGGTGGTTTCATCACCCCCTCGTCGGTGATCTTCAGCTCGAACACCACCGGCTGGCCCCCTCGGACCAACCCGACCTACACGTCATCATCTACACCCCGGTGGATTCCGAAACCACCAGCCGACTTCGGCAACTGCTCACATGCGGCTGAACGCCTTCAAGTTACTGATCGCACTGTCCCGGACGGTAGCTGCGTGCCGCCTGTGCAGTAATTCAGCTGCAGCCGCTGGTCGAGCCACAGCCCTCGCAGACGTAGCAGGATCCGGCAGGACGCATCTTGGTTCCGCAGGTCATGCACAGTGGCGCGTCAGCGGCTTTCCCCAACTGCAGTTCGAGCAGCTCGGTGGAGCTGCCCACGTAAACCGGGGCCGGACGGCCCTGTGGCGCGGCAGCGAGGTTGCTGGAGTCCACTGAGCTTCGTAGCGACTCGACGTCGGCCTCGCTGCCCGCGTCGATGCCGTAGTCCACGGCCACCTGCGCAGTGCGCTCTTCGGCGGTCAGGATGCCCAGTTGATCCCTCTTGTCCTTAGGCAGCTGATCCAGCGCGACTCGACGGAACAGATAGTCCACCACGCTAGACGCCATCCGAACGTCCGGGTCGTCGGTCATACCAGCCGGCTCGAAACGCATATTCACGAATTTCGAGACGTAGGTCTCCAGTGGTACTCCGTATTGCAACGCTATTGAGATCGCGATCGAGAAAGCGTCCATCACACCAGCCAGCGTGGAACCCTGCTTGGACATTTTCACAAAGATCTCGCCAAGCCCGCCTTCCGGGTAAGACCCTGCGGTGAGATAACCCTCAGCGCCACCAACGGTGAAAGAGACCGTCTCACTGGGCCGTTTCTTGGGCAAGCGCTTGCGTACCGGTCGAGCCTCGACGATCACCTTGTCCACCCCGGTGGTTGCGGTCTTGCCGGTGGACAGCGGTTGACCGACCTTGCAGTTGTCCCGGTAAATCGCTAGCGCCTTGATTCCCATCTTCCAGGACTGCAGGTAGATCTCTTCGACCTCGGCTACGGTAGCCGTCTCGGGCATGTTGACGGTCTTGCTGATGGCTCCCGAGATGAACGGTTGGGTCGCTGCCATCATCCGCACGTGGCCCATCGGTGGGATGGCTCGCTCCCCCATCGCGCAATCGAAGACCTCATAATGCTCGCGACGCAGCCCAGGAGCATCGATCACGTGGCCATGCTCGGAGATGTACTCGATAATCGCCTCGCTTTGTTCCTGCTGATAACCTAACGCGGCGAGTGCCTTGGGTACAGTCTGGTTGACGATCTGCATGGATCCGCCGCCAACCAACTTCTTGAATTTAACCAACGAGAAGTCCGGCTCAATACCAGTCGTATCGCAGTCCATCATGAAACCAATGGTGTTGTGACTGACAAACCCGGCCGCGACATAAGTCAAGTTGGAGGGTACTGACAAGTCATAAGTCGGTTGTACACCCCCGTCCTCATTCGTCACGACCGACTCAAACAGATACCCGAGAGCATCGTCAAGGCGGCGGTCGGGGCGCTCAGCTCGGATCCGACGGGCCAGGCCACGACTGACCGCGCCATACTTGCGCAACGACTGCACAACAGGACCGCGAAACTCGTCGCCGCAAGGTACCAACTCGTCCCAGACGTGTCGGGGCAGCACGATTCGGTCGTTCTTGCCGCTGGCTACCGGCTCGATCTCGGCCACCAGGCCAGCTTTGCGATTGCTCACGAAGCCGATAACCTCATCATAGGTCAACGCGTGGTCGACGTTACGTATCCGGATTTGGTAAATTGGTCCACCCCACCCGCTGACCGTCTCTCTCGTCGTGGTGGGGAGCCCGAGGCAGAGCAGCATGACGCGCAGATCATCGGCGAACGTCATCGAACTGGTCGACACACTGGGTACGCCCTCCTGCACCGTGCCGTCTGCCTCGAAAACACCACGCAAAAAGGCCGAGTACACTTCGACATCATTGGTTTCGCGGATCGCCGCAGGAACTCGCGGCGTCCAACCTTTACCGGAATGATCTTCACTGGGAAGACTTTTCGCGAATCCCGCCGCCTGCCACCAACGGGTAAGGCGTACAGACTGCAAGATGACCTCCTGGTAGCCGCACCTAGGAGACACCACCGGCTCCAGTCCGAAAAGGCTCTTCGAGAGGATACGTAGACGCTCCACCACGTCTAGATCCGAATCAGCCACGCATAGTCGGATTCCCTTCGAGTGCAAGCTGCCATCGCCCATGAAGTATCCGACAAGCTCGGCGAGCTCCACATCGACGGCCTGCGGCACCCGCAAGTGGCGATCACCAGCATAGTAGGCTTGATCGAGTACCGGCAGTGGAATACTCCGTGGCGCTCCCACCAAAGCACCCAACTGCATCGGCACGACGTCACCTTCAGTAATATCAGCGAGCCGCTTCCATTCCCAACGCCCGGTCTTCGGATCAACGACTTTAATCCGGTGCGTCAGTGTTCCCTGGATCCGATAACCGCCTCTGGTCACGATCTGACGGGTCGGTTCCTCACCGTTGATGAAAAACCGCGTCGCCTGCCGGGAGCCGTCGTCTGTCGACACCTGGGCGTCAAGTTCCTGCCAACGCTCACCGTAGACATCGCCAAGGTCCCTTAGCCGGGCCAGGCCACGGTCGGTCGTCACCAATGTGTCCCCGACCAAGCAGCCAGTAGGCGCTATTACACTGGCCTGAGCGTTGCGCCAGCCACTTCTCTCGCCGAGTCGGATGCCATCCTGCCACGCCCTGGTAGCTGCCTTGTGCACAGTACGGTCATTGTGATCGTAGGTGCGGACCAGGTCGTTAGCCGCCGCGTGCTTGCGCATGACCCGCTGGTGCGCTTCGGCGTTGCGAGCATATCCGTCGTACGGTCCGACGACTTCGGCGAGTTCCGCTGAGCGCTTGTACGCGGCAGCGGTCATCAACGAGGTGATCGCCGCGGCCAGCGCTCGTCCACCGTCCGAGTCGTAGGCGTGGCCAGTGGCCATCAACAACGCTCCAAGATTGGCGTAGCCGATGCCGAGCTGCCGGAATGCCCTGGTGGTTTCTCCGATGGCCGCAGTCGGAAAGTCCGCGAAGCAGATCGAGATGTCCATCGCGGTGATGACCAGCTCTACTGTCTTCGCGAACAACTCGGCGTCGAACGTGAGATCCTCACGGAGGAACTTCATCAGATTGATCGACGCGAGGTTGCAACTGGAGTTGTCCAGGTGCAGGTACTCACTGCACGGGTTAGATGCGGTGATGCGTCCGGACTCCGGGCAGGTGTGCCAATCATTGATCGTGTCGTCGTACTGCAGACCAGGGTCAGCGCATTCCCACGCAGCTTTGGTGATATGACGGAAGAGCTCCCTAGCCCGCACCGTCTCGATGACCTCGCCGGTTGTCCGGGCGCGCAGCGCGAACTCGCCACCTGCCTCCACGGCGTGCATGAACTCGTCCGATACTCGGACCGAGTTGTTGGCGTTCTGGTACTGGACCGACGTGATGTCCTTGCCACCGAGGTCCATGTCGAATCCGGCATCACGGAGGACCCGGATCTTGCGTTCCTCAGATGCCTTGGTCTGCACGAATTCAGCGATATCCGGATGATCGACGTCGAGTACCACCATTTTGGCGGCGCGACGAGTCGCTCCACCCGACTTGATGGTACCCGCCGAGGCGTCCGCCCCGCGCATGAAGCTCACCGGGCCGGACGCCGTGCCTCCAGAGGACAGCAGCTCCTTCGACGAGCGGATACGGGAAAGGTTCAGGCCGGCACCAGAACCGCCCTTGAAAATCAGTCCCTCTTCCCGATACCAGTTGAGAATAGATTCCATCTCGTCGTCGACCGAAAGAATAAAACATGCGGATACTTGCTGAGGCGACGCGGTCCCGACGTTGAACCAGACCGGTGAATTGAAGCTGAACACCTGGTGCAGCAGCATCCAGGTCAGCTCCTGAGAGAAGATCTCCTTGTCTGTGTCGGTGGCGAAGTACCCATGCTGGACACCGGCTGCGGTGTAGGTCGTCACTACCCGGTCGATAAGCTGACGCAAACTCGACTCACGCTGCTCGCTACCCACCGCGCCGCGAAAGTATTTGCTGGTCACGATGTTGACCGCGTTAACCGACCACGAGTCGGGGAACTCCACGCCGCGCTGTTCGAAGTTGACCGTGCCGTCCCGCCAGTTCGTCATGACGACGTCCCGACGCTGCCATGTCACGTCGTCGTAGGGGTGGCGCGCCTCGGTGGTGTAGACCCGCTCCATCCGCAGCGCGCGCTTGGGCCGCGCAGTGGGCAAAGCTCCAGAGGTTCCCGCCCCGTTGCCAGCCGGAGTCCCGACGGTCTCGGTCATCCCTCATCCCTCTCAGTCGCGGTGTGCGTACTCCCGGCGTCGGGTCTCTCCCCGTCCGGAGCGGTCGGATCCTTCGTCGTGCGGTCGTGACGTGGGAGGTCACGCAGGCTTCGGATCTCCTTCTCGAAGTCCTCGATCGACGAGAACGACCGGTAGACGCTCGCGAAACGTAAGTAGGCCACCTCGTCGAGGTCCCGCAGCGGACCGAGGATGGCCAACCCGACCTCCTGGCTGGGCACCTCGGCGCTACCCAAGGACCGAATCGCCTCTTCGACCCGGTGCGCCAACTGCTGCAACGCATCCTCGTCCACCGGCCGCCCCTGGCAGGCCCGGCGTACTCCACGGACGATCTTGTCGCGGCTGAACGGCTCGGTGACACCCGAGCGCTTCACCACGGCCAGCACCAACTCCTCCACCGTCGTGAACCGCCGACCGCACGCCGGGCACGACCGGCGTCGGCGGATCG
>JBBPZY010000325.1:0-6459 GCA_038276315.1 Mycobacteriales bacterium | reverse complement strand
GGACTCACCGACTTCGCGATCGTGCACTCCTACCTCGACACCGCCACCAAGTGGCGCATCGACAAACTCCACGCCCTCCGCCAGCTCTTCACCACCGGCCCCTGGCTGCCACCAGCCCTTACCCCAACTGAATAGCTACCTTCTTACTGCCTTGGCGTTAGACAAGGACAACGACTTCCGGATCGGGATCGGGCATACTCGCTGGGCTACTCACGGCGCTCCGTCGACGGCCAACGCCCATCCTCACCGTGATTGTACGGGGAGAGTGGCGGTAGTCCACAACGGCACAATCGACAACGCAGCGGTGCTGCGCGCCGAGCTGACAGCAGCTGGGCATGTGGTGGCGACCGAAGTGGACACCGAACTAATCGCTCACCTCGTCGAGGCAAGTCTCTCCGACGCCGCGCCTTTTGAGGTGGCTGAGGGGCCGGAGCGGCTGGTAGCAGCCGTTGCAGCGGCCGTTCGCCGCTTAGCGGGTTCCTGGGCGCTTGCAGTCACCGCTGAGGGTTTCGATTGCGTCGTGGTGACCCGTCACCACAGTCCGCTGCTCGTGGGTGAGAGTGAACACGCTTATATGGCTGCCTCCGACGTACTGGGCTTCGGGCCAAGCATCGAGGCAATTCGTGAGTTAAATGACGGCGACATCGTCTCGCTCGCCGCCCGCGCGGTGTGGGTCGACGTGCACGGTCGGCAAATCCCCGCAAGGGCGCCGTTGCCCGCCTTCGAGCCGCTGATAGAAGCCACTCTTGCCGGTGCTCCTGACTTCACCTCGAAGGAGATCGCCGAACAACCATCGGTGGCCCGCTACGTCATCGACACCCTTAGCGGTCGGTTGGAGCACGGGCGGCTGCTCAACGATCTCGGTCTGCCACTGTGCAGCAGGGTCAGGCTGGTCGCCTGCGGCAGTTCTTTCTACGCCGCTCAGGTCACCGCCCGCGTGCTGGCCAGCGTCGGTGGGATTCCCGCACGCGTCGTGATCGCCAGCGAGCGTTCGGCGGATGTAAGCGAGATTGATACGTTGACGATCGCCTTCTCACAGTCCGGGGAAACCGCCGACGTCCTCACTGCCATGGACACGTGGCCCCGCCCATGGCTAGTGGTCACCAACAGCCCGCAGTCCACTCTTGCGCGCCGGGCGGACGGCGTCTTGGGCCTGGGCTGCGGACCCGAGTTCGGGGTCGCCGCAACAAAGTCGTTCACGGCTCAAGTGATAGCTGGCTCAGCATTGGCTATCGCGATTTGCGCCGCACATGAACGCATCAGCGGCTCTCAGCTGGCGAACCTGCAAGCACAGCTGGCGACGGTTCCCGAACGGCTGGCCGCTACGGACGAGCGAGTGGCCCCTATCGCGGCGGCACTCGCCAGCGAACTTGCACACTATCCCGGGTGGATCTTCATGTCGCGCGGCGCTGGCATGCCCTATGCGAGCGAGGGCGCCCTCAAGCTCAAGGAGCTCGCCTACCGCTGGGTCGAGGCGCTGCCCGCCGGTGAACTAAAGCATGGCCCGATCGCGCTGGTGCAGGACGGAACGCCGGTCGTCGTGGTGCAAGCACAACCCGCCGCGCGGTTGGCGGTCAACGTCGCTGAGGTAGCCGCTCGAGGAGCTCGCATCATCACCGTAGGAGCCGGTGAGGACGCGAGCCTGCCCGTGGTCGCTGCGGACAAAGAACCGCCCTGGGGACCGCTGGAGGCAGTGATCGCGCTGCAACACCTCGCCCTCGGGGTCACCCGGCACCTTGGGCACGACGTCGACCGTCCCCGCAACCTCGCAAAGTCAGTGACTGTGGAATGAGGCAGTCCTCGCCCTGCCAGGACGCAGCCTGACCGCTCTGCGTTGCGCCGAGCTCCACACCGCGGTTATTCAGGTGGCTGTGCAACACTGGGTCCGCATCCAACAGCTGTGCTGGCCGTCCGTCTGACATCACTGAGAGTACGAATGCCGAAGCTGAAACTTGCTCTCGCGGTGGCCGGGATCGCTACAGCCCTGGCGCTGAGCAGTTGCACCGAGTCGGTCACGACATCGAGTCAAGCCCAACAGAGCGCGAACGGGCCCCAGCAGGTCGTCCATCTGACCGAGACGTTGGTCGTCAACAGCGGAGACGCCATCCGCGACACACATTACATATGGGATGGACCGGCGACTTCGCCCATGTTGAGGCTGTCTGGCGCTCAATTTGCCACTCTCGACCACCTCGTCTTCGAGGTCCCCGACGGACATCACGCCACCGCCGCCGTGCAGCTCGCCAACGCCCCATCCGGCGGACCGCTGGCGAATCAGTTGTCGAACCTGAAGGTCGGTAGCTTCGGCGTGCCGGCGAACCTTGACTACGGACTGCTCTGGACCGACTCGCTGAACGGCGACTCCAACACCATCACCAACGTGGCGATATTCGGGGCGGCCCGCGCCGGCATATCGGTGTCGAACGTGCAGGCCACCGCGAACACGTTCCGCGGGGTCTACGTCTTCAGGTCGCCGATTGGCCTACACAGCGAGGCCGGAGCGACCATTGAGTGTGAGAATTGCGGCTTCATCGGCTCGACCGACGTCGATATAGAGCTCACCAACGGCGCAGGACTGATCCTCATCGGAACGTACTCGGAGCAGTCTCACTCATTCGCTCGAGTCATAGGCGGTCCTGGCGGCGGTGGACTCTCTGTTCTCGGCGGCTACTGGCAGTGGAGCAAGGCCGCGGGAGGGCCCACGATCACCGGCCAGAACACCGCCAGCTTCCGGTCCTGGCTTCGGCTCACCGACTTCATGGTGACACCTCTCGATGGCCAACCGCACGGCACCATCAGCGGCTTCGCACCCAACATCACGTTCTTGTCGAACGCGGCTGGTCTCCCGGTAGGATAACCATCGGCGTGAGCGGCTCCGCCGTGTCGGCGTCCACCGCCGCGACGTTACGTTCAGCTACGCGCCGCCCAGCGAGACGTTTGGGAGCGGCAAGGTAGGCAACGAGCAGGGCCACCGCGAGCACATTGGCCGATACCCGGACCGGCACATTGGCGGTCGAACCCACGACTCCCAGCGCCGACACGGCGAGGCTGACACCGAAGGCGAGAAGGCTCACCTGCTGGTGTGACCACCCGACATCGCAGAACCGCTGGTAGGCGTGGTCGCGATGCGGTCGTAGCCAGTCCTCCTTCCGGACGATGCGCCGCAGAAGAGTCCAGCCGGTGTCTGCCACGTACAGCGACAGCGGAGCTAGCGCCGCCTCTACCGGCACACCTCGGAGTACGGCGTATAAGGCCAGCACGGCGAGCGCCGCTCCTAGCGTGTAGCTCCCCACATCACCGAGGAAGACTTTGGCGTGCCCGGCGTTCCAGGGCAGGAACGCGAATCCGGCCGCGGCGGTGATCGCTCCGACGATCGTGAGCGAAGGATGGTGGTACCACGCCCCGATCGCGGCGAAAGCTAGACCACCGACTACGGCGTGTGCTCCTGAGATACCATTGATCCCGTCCATGAAGTTGAACGCATTGACGTATCCGGTGATCCATACTGCCGCGACCAGAATGACAACCACTCTCGGCACGAAGTGTACCGGTGCGCTGATCGTCAGCAAGTAAGTCACGACTGCGCTGGTCAGCAGCTGAAGAGTCAGCCGTACCGCGATCGGGACACCTCGCACGTCTTCAGCCAGTCCGATCGCAAAGAAGATGACCAGCGCCATGATCAGCGGCCACCACGTGCTGTTGTGGAGGGCGAAGATGCCGGCGAGTAGGCCTAGTCCGACGGCTATTCCACCACCACGGGGTGTGGGGACGGTGTGTGAGGAACGCGCTCCCGGGATATCAATGACCGCAGCCGAGTGGAGCATCCGGATCACGATCGGCTGGGCGACGGTGGCGACGATGAAACATAATATCGGTGCCAGCAGGGCGTGGAAGGTCATGATGCTCATTCCGAGGAGATGAGTAGGCGGGCTTCGGCGGTGGTATAGCTGCGTGGGCAGCCGCGATTCTGGCGGGACGGGAAAGGGAGTGAGCACATCAACTAGGTGGTGCGAGCGCCGCAATGCCCGGGGGCGGCAGGAGGTCAGGTACAGCCAGCACGGGTTCCGTGGTCAGCTCGACGAGGGCCTTGGACGGGCCGATGACCGACTCGATGTCGAACATCTGCATGGGTGTTAGCAATGGCACTGACACGTGGGACACAGCGGGGTGCAGTGGTCGCCTGTCACGGTCTTCGCCGTCGCCGAAAAGCTCTTCGTGCAGCTTTTCCCCCTCGCGCAGCCCGGTGTACACGATGCGTGCCGACCTTCCGGCGAGTTCCATCAGCTGACGCGCTACATCGATAATGCGCACAGGTGCACCCATGTCGAGTACAAGAACCTCACCGGGCGACCCGATCGCGCCCGCTTGGATGACGAGTTGTACCGCCTCGGGGATAGTCATGAAAAATCGTGTGACATCGGGGTGGGTCACTGTGATAGGACCACCGTGCGCCAGCTGCTCGGCGAAGGTCGTGAGCACCGAACCGCGGCTCCCCAATACGTTTCCGAACCGCACCGACAGGAATGTGCCGGATGCACCGTCAGCGGCTTCGGCGACGAGCCGCTCTCCAATCCTCTTAGACCGGCCGAGCATGCTGGTGGGATTGGCGGCCTTGTCGGTCGAGATGTTGACGAACTTTGTGACGCCTGCGGCCCGCGCTGCCTCTAACACGTGCAGCGTGCCCAGCACGTTTGTCTTCCACGCTTCAACTGGATACTGCTCCAGCATGGGCAGGTGTTTGAGCGCGGCGGCGTGGAAGACCACGTCCGGTTTACGGGCGTTGAAGATCTCCTTCACAGCCTCTGCGTCCCGGATGTCGGCGAGGATGACGTCCGGTGAATCCAGCAGCGCCGAACCGTAGATTGACAGCTGCACGCCGTGCAGGGCCGACTCGTCCCGGTCGAGCATCATCAGCTCAGCCGGCCCAAACTCGTGGATCTGGCGGCACAGTTCAGATCCGATGGATCCGCCTGCGCCAGTGACCAGAACCTTCCGATTCGCGAGGTATCCAGCGATCGCAGCGATGTCGGTGTCGACCTGGCGACGCCCCAGGAGGTCGAGAATGTCCAGATTCCGTACGTCGGAGAAGCCCACCCACGGGCGGAACAGCTCACTGAGCGGGGGCAGCACCTTCACACCCAGTCCAGAATCGATAGCGGCCCGCGAGACCTCGCGCACGATCGGGGCGCTGGCACTCGGCACGGCGAAGACCAGCAGGTGCGCCTTGGTAGCTCGCGCCACCTCGCCGATGCTTTCTCGGCCGCCGAGCACTGACACCCCAGCGACGCGCTTGCCCCGGGCTTTCGGGGCGTCATCGATCAGAGCGACCGGCAGGTAACCGCTGGCGGTGTCCGACAGCATCGAGCGCACCAGCTGCTGCCCGGCGGCACCGGCGCCGAAGATGATCACACGCTGTGCCGCAATGCTGGTAGGTCTAGCTTGATGCTCTTGGTAGAGGCGGACGATGAGCCGGGCAGCACCTGCGATCGACAGTGCAATCAACGTGGCCGTCAGCGGAACCGACCGCGGTACCCATGGGTGGGCGACGAGGGAATCCAGCGCGAACACCAGAACCCCTACAAGACCAGTAACGCGGGCAAGGTTGAGCGCCTCGTCGATGCTGCCGATCCAATAACGGCCACGGTAAATGTGGAACCAAATCCCCACGGCCAGCTGCACGCCGATCGCGACGACGGAAATTCGAAGCAGCCCCGGTAGATCAATCTGAGTGGCATCAAATTCAGTGCGGAACCAGTAGCTCATGAGTAGGCCCACAGCCCACGCCATGCTGTCCCAGCCAGGCATGATCAGCTTTGGCGCAGGCCTAATGAACCCCATCGTGCATCCTCCGGCCGGGTGAGACATTTCCTGACAGTTAACTCATCGGCGGCAGAGTCAGCTATGTTACCCGTTCGTGGTAGCCCAAACGAGTGGAATGCCCCTGCGGTTGTCGTGTAACAGAGTCAGGCCCGAGTTTTACAACGCTAGGCGCCTTCGACGGTCGGTGATATTACGCTTTCGTGGTCGCGTGGTGACCGGATGTAACGTCACTAGCGGCTCTGCGTCCAAATCTGGGCAGGACATTAAACGTTTACGATCGCCAGTTGCGCTTCGCCGGGAAGAAGTAGTCGTGGTCGGTAGTTATCGACAGTCTCGGACGGGCCGTAGCGGTCCTTGGTGCGTCATTCGCTGGTCAGGCGCCCGGAGGTAAGCATTCAGCCCCGGGCCGGATGGCAGGAGTGATCACCGGTGGGCCGGGTGGCTTCCGGTGATGTGCTGGACGGGTCAGGGCGTCAGGTAGGCGCGGGTAGCGCGGGCGTCCAGGGGTGGCCGGTGAGCGCGTCGCGCAGGACGGTGATGGCGTCGCGGCCGTGTTTGATGGCGGTGGAGACATAGCCGCGGATGGTGTAGCGGTCGCGGGTGCGTTCTTCGCTGGTCAACCGGCCGGAGGTGTTCTGT
>JBBPZY010000324.1:0-16055 GCA_038276315.1 Mycobacteriales bacterium | reverse complement strand
GCCGCCGTAGAAGAACGCCAGGCCCGGAGTCATCAGCAGCACGAGGGCGGAGCTGGCAAGCATCCAGGCAGTGTCACCTGTGTCTGGCACGGGTTCACTCCTCTGTGTCGAGACACGCATCACGATCGGGTGGTGCGTGTGGAAAGAGTGAACAGTGGGTGTTTCGGCCGGAGGCACAGTATGTTTCTGCCACGTTAACTGTGGGGGCTCTCCTGTTACGTCCGGGTTGCGGATGCGGATGGGTAGCCCGGTCGCCTCCGTGCATTGAAAAACTTCAGTCCAATAGGGCGTCCACGAACGCAGCGGGCTCGAATGGCGCGAGATCGTCTACACCCTCGCCGAGGCCTACCAGCTTGACCGGTACGCCGAGTTCGCGCTGCACGTGGAAGACGATGCCGCCCTTGGCGGTACCGTCCAGCTTGGTCAAGACGATGCCGGTGACATCGACGACCTCGCGGAACACCCTCGCCTGCATAATCCCGTTCTGACCGGTGGTGGCGTCCAGCACCAGCAACACCTCGTCCACCTCGGTCTGCTTGGAGATCACCCGCTTGACCTTGCCCAGCTCGTCCATCAGGCCGGTCTTGGTGTGCAGCCGACCGGCGGTGTCGATCAACACCGTATCCACGCCGTCAACGCTGCCCCGCTTGACTGCGTCGAATGCCACGCTGGCCGGGTCGGCTCCCTCGGCGCCTCGAACAACCTCCGCGCCGGCTCGCTCCCCCCAGGTGGACAGCTGCTCGACGGCGGCGGCCCGGAAGGTATCGGCCGCACCAAGCAGCACCCGTCGCCCGTCGGCGACCAGCACGCGGGCCAGCTTGCCGGTGGTGGTTGTCTTTCCGGTGCCGTTCACCCCGGCGATCAACACCACGCCTGGGACGCTCACGCCGTCGGCGCCATTGTGCGGCAACGCCCGCACGGCACGGTCCAGCTCCGGACGAAGCGCCTCGATCAGCACGTCGCGCAGCGCCGCACGGGCTTGCTCAGCCGTCCGCACGGCGCGCGCAGCGAGTTCGGCGCGCAGTCTGTCCACAATCTCTGTGGTGGTGGCCGCGCCGAGATCGGCCAGCAACAGAGTGTCCTCCACGTCGGTCCAGGAATCCTCGTCGAGATCGCCGGCGCCGAGTAGGCCCAGCAGGCTCTGCCCGAACGCCGAGCGGGACTTCGACAGCCGACCGCGCAGCCGCACCAGCCGACCGGCAGGGGCGTCGATCGGTTCGACCGGTGCGGCTGCCGGTTCCGCGGGAGCCGGCTCTGCAGGTACTGGCTCTGCAGGTACTGGCTCTGCAGGAACCGGCTCTGCAGGAACCGGCTCAACCGGTGCTGCAGGAGCCGGTGCTGCGGCTGCAGGTTCGGCGGGCGCCTGCACCGGCGGCGCCGGTTCGGCGGGCGCGGGTTTGCTCGGAGCGGGAGGAGGGACGGTCGTCGGCGGGGCCAGGTTCGCCGGCGGCACTGGCGATTTCGGCTTCGGCGCGGGTGGTGCCTGGGTAGGCGGCTTCAGCGCGGGTGCCGCATGCTCAGGCGGCTTCGGCGGCGCCTGGGCAGGCCGCTTCGGGGGCGCCTGGGTAGGCCGTTTCGGCGGCGCTGGAGTCTGTGGCCGCGCAGTCTTAGGTGCGGCCGGCGCTGGCGGCTTTGGCGGCGCCGGGGCGGAAGCCTGAGGCCGCGCCGGCCCACCGGGTGCATGTGCGGGCGGTTTCGGCGGCGCCGGGGCCGACGCCTGCGGCGGAGCCGGAGGCGCCGGTGGACCACCCCCACCGGAGGAGAAACTGATGGAGCCACCAGCCTGATACGGGCGAGGCGCTGGAGGCGCTTCCACCTGATCCTGCTGGATGGGCTTCTCGCGCTTCTCGACGATGCTGATCCGCCGGCGGCGAGCTAGCAACAGGCCCACGGCCAGCGCGACCAACAGCACCACCGCGATGGCGACGGAGATCCAGATCACGCTAGGCACCAGACCATCCTGGCAGCTAGCCGCGCAGCTGCGCAGCGCCGGTCAGCCCCGACCCGTGCATATGGGTCAGACCGATCGAAGCCACGCGCTCAGAGAAAGCCTCGCACGCGGACGAACCGCGGTAGCGGCAGCTGCTCAGAATGGTGGAGTGTCGTCGCTGCGGTCGGGCGTCGGCGGTGGCCTGGGTTCCGGTTCGGGTTCGGGCGCTTCCCAGATCTCCGACTCTTCCCAGTTGGTGTCGGACGGGACCAGCAGCGGCATCAGTGGTTGGTCGCAGGCGACGGGGTCGGGTAATGGTTCGAGGATTGGGGGTGGTGGTCGGTGATAGGTGTGGCCCAGGCGGCTGGTCCAGTGGAAGTGGCCAGCCTGGGGTTGATGCAGTCGCCAGCCGCCCTCGTGCTTGAGTCGATGATCATGTCTGCAGGCAGCGCCGAGATTGTCCTCAGTGGTGGGTCCACCGTGGTTGTGGTCGCGGGTGTGGTCTTGGTCTGTGGTGCGGGCCGGGGCGCGGCAGCCGATCATGACGCAGGACCGGTCGCGGGTTTGCAGGTAGCGGCGTAGCGCCGCGCCGGGGATGCGCCGGTGGGAGTCGCCGACGAAGCAATCCCCACCGCTGGTGGCGTCGTTGAGCTGCCGGGTCAGGTCGGTGAGCACCTCGCCCCAGACGCCCAGCCCGGTTGGGTCTTCGGAAAGGGCGCGCAGCATGGCTGCGGGGATTTGTAGCTCCACGATCGCACGGCAGCTCGCGATGCGGGTTGGTGCACCGGTGGGCCGGACTTGGGTGAGTCCGCAGTGCTCCAGCTGCCCGTGCTCATCAGTGATCGTGAAACGCCACTGCGCGCCGCCCAGGGCGATGGCGAGCTCGCGGGCGAGTTCGGCGTGCACGGCTCCCCAGCCCGCCAGCTCCGCGGGTGCTGGTCGTGCCCGAGCAGGGTGGACAACCGCACCCGCAACTCCAGGCCGACGCCCCGCGCCGCGGCGGGAACCGCCCGGCCCTCCACGTGGGCCGGCCCGGCGGAGTTATTCTTGCCATCCCAGTCCTGGTCGTCGCCGGCTTCACCGCCGTCCGATTGGCCCCCGCCGGAGTCAGATCCGTCACAGCTCGGCCCATTACAGCCTTGGGATCCGTCGCCATCGCCGTCGCCGGGGCGGCCGCGCTCCTCGTTGGCCCCATCCTCGTCGCCAGTGCGCAGGTGCTTGAGGATGGCGGCATCGTCGAGGCCGCTGTAAGTGCCGTCGGTCATGCCGAGGAACAAGTCGGCGCGGATGTGGTCGATCGGACGGGGGTCCCCGGTGTGTTTGGCGGTCTTGGCCAGCGCGTCGATGTGACCGCAGGAGGCCGCGACCCGATCGACGGGAAGGTTGTACCCGGAGAGGTTCGCCGAGCGGGGTTGCGGTAGCCGACCACCTTGCGGTCAGCGAGGCCTGCTCGTAGCGCCGCCGCGCCCAGTCCTGGTCGATCGCGATGGCGAGTCTCTTGATCTGCTCAATCAACTGCCCGGTGGTCAACCTGGGCGCCCGCGCAAGCAGCCGCCCGCACAGCCCGCGGGCCGCCTCCGGACGCAACTCAACAGTCCACTCTGAGAGCGAGGCTCGTCCAATACTCCGGCGTCCATCGCCGCGTGCACCGCAGGCAACCGGGTCAACAGATCATGAGCCAACCAGAACTGAGCATCAGCAGCACGGCGAGTCAACACCAGCGCCGCGCGCACCTCATCCGCGGAGAACTCATCAGGCACGGCCATGCGCCGCAACTCATCATCAGCCGGGCCGACACCACACAACCCAGCCTCCACCATGGTGGCCATCAACCGGGCTCGCTCATGATTCACCTGTCGATACTGTGCTTTGAGCACCTCCACACAGTCATAACCTGACAACAAAGACAGCTCAATCCCCGCGAGGGCGCGTGCCAACTCCGGACCCGGCGCAACCTCCGCCAAACCCTCCGGAATCAACTGTCGGATCCTCACGAGAAGAACGCTACAACACCACACCGACAACAACGCTGCTCGCACAGATTCACACCTGGAGAACGCGAACCGACCGCCGAGAATCGAGATTCGGAAGCGGCCCTACGATCGATGGCGAACGCCGCCGTAACCCGTAACCGGCGGCGGTCACCTGTGCTGGTGAGCGACTTGCGCTATCAGGAGATCGGTGAATTCCGCTACGGCATCGGCGTCGAATTGTTCGTCCCTATAGCGGGTGACCAGGGCGAGTCGCGGCCCGCTCGTGGCGACGCCGATAGAGACGCTGCAGGAGGGATCGCACGGTGGGGAGAACCACAGCTCCGGTGGCCCGCAGTCGGGGTTGGCGGCCAGCGTTGGTGGATCAGGACTACGGCCCAGGTTCGACAGCATCGCGGTGTCGACGAACCGATCACCGGCGAGCTGTATCAGTCTGGGTACAGCTCGTTTGACCGCCAACGGCGCTTTCTTGATGGCTCGCTGGAGATCGTATAAGCCATAGGCACGATCGTTTCGTCGCATCTCACAGGTCTGCTCGGCCACCGCGGCAGTTGCCGTGGCCAGGTCCGCTCGATCGGCTGGCTCAGTCGACACCGAAAACATCGACGTGAGGTTGCTGACCACATCCCACAAGCGGTCCGCGGGGCGGACATTGATCGGTATCTGAACTCCGATCCGGTCAGCCGGCGCGTCGTGCTTGGTGTTCCAGGACTGCACGGTGAGGTGCAGCGCGGCGACGAGGACGTCGTTGATCGTCGTGCCGGAGGCCCGATGGACGAGCCCCGGAGTGGTGGCGTCGTCGATGTCGAGGGCACGAAAGACGAATCCGAAACCATCACCGTCCGTGCCGCCGAGGACTGCGATCCGGCTCGGCGGATCGAACGCCTGCCACACTCGCCGCAGCCCTTCCATCTGACGCGCCCATTTCTCGCTCCGGCTCTCGGGTGCCAGGAACGAGCCGAGGTCGCGGGCCTGCGCGAGCGGTAGGGGATCCGCTGGGTCAGGCTCACCCTGGTAGGCCCGGACGATGGTCTGCAGCAGGCGCAGGGCATCGACGCCGTCGGCGGCGATGTGGCTCGCAGACAGCAGTAAGAGGTCTCCGCCGGGTCGCCGCGCCAGGGCGATCCGAAACCCTGGGGAGGTGTCCAGTGGGATGAGTGGCGCGTACAGCTTGGTCCGCAGCCGGTCCAGCGCGGCACCGTCGGGACACTCCACCACCCGAAATGGATCTACATCCGCCTCATCGGCGAAGTCCCACCGGTAAGAGGCCTCACCGTGCAGTGTGGGGGCTAAGCGAGCGCGGGCCATCGGGTGATGCCGGCAGCAGGTCAGCACCGCCTGTTGCAACCTCGCCTCATCCAGGCGGTGGTCGGTGCCGAGCTCGAACTGGACATTCCACGTCGCGCGGGTTTCTTGCAGCAGAAGCAGCGATGCGTCCAGCATGGTCGACGGTAGCGACGACGGGTTAGACACAGCGAATTCTCCAAATGCGTTACGCGGCGCCGGCGGAGTCGGGGATGCCGCGCAGCCGTTGTGAGATCACGGTGGTGATGCCGTCACCGCGCATGCTTACCCCGTACAACGCGTCAGCAACCTCCATAGTCGCTTTCTGATGGGTGATCACGATCAGCTGCGAGCGGTCCCGCAGCAGCTCGAACAGCGCGATCAGGCGGCTGAGGTTGGTGTCGTCCAGCGCCGCCTCCACCTCGTCGAGCACGTAGAACGGCGACGGTCGGGCCCGGAAGATGGCGACCAGCATCGCCACCGCGGTGAGCGACTTCTCCCCGCCGGACAGCAGTGACAGCCGTTTGACTTTCTTGCCGGGTGGGCGCGCCTCAACCTCGATGCCGGTGGTGAGCATGTCGTCGGGCTCGGTGAGCAGCAACCTGCCCTCACCGCCGGGGAACAGCGTGGCGAAGACGATCTCGAACTCGCGCGCCACGTCGTGGAAGGCCACCGTGAAGACCTCTAGGATCTTCTCGTCGACCTCGGTGACGACGGTGAGCAGGTCACGCCGAGTGGCCTTGAGGTCTTCCAATTGGGTGGACAGGAACTTATAGCGCTCCTCGAGCGCGGCGAACTCTTCCAGCGCCAATGGGTTGACCTTGCCGAGCAGGGCCAGATCGCGCTCGGCGCTCTGGGCGCGGCGGGTCTGCACGGCCCGGTCGTAGCGAGTCGGCTTCGGGGCGCTGACCTGCTCGCCGCGCTGGGTCATCAGCTCATATTCGGCCACTTCAGCCGCAAGCGGCGCTACCGGCACCGCAGGTCCGTACTCCGCGATGAGGTCATCCAGGCCGATGCCGAAGTCGTCAGCGATCTTGATCTCGAGCTGCTCGATACGCAACCGCTGCTCAGCACGCAGCAACTCGTCGCGATGCACCGTGTCGGTGAGCTTGTCCAGCTCCTCGGCAAGTTCCCGAACCCGGGCCCGGACCTCCACCAGGCCCTGCTCCCACTGCGCCCGCTCGACGACCACCGCGTCCCGCTCCGCTGCGGCCCGCTGCACCGATATCCCGATGGAGCCCAACGCGAGTTCCCCAGCCCGCGCCACGTCCGCGGCCACCGCAGCGCCACGCTGCCGGGCCACCGCCGCGTCGGCAGCTCGCTGCCGGGCCACTCGCTCCACCTGGGCGTTGCGCCGAAGCACGTCGGCGCGCCCGGCCAGCGCCCGGGCGCGCTCCTCGGCGGTGCGCAGCGCCAGCCGCGCATCGACCTCCTCGCTGCGCGCGGTACCCAGCGCTGCCACGGCTTCGTCACGGTGTGAGGTGTCGGGTTCGGCATCCACCGAGTCGTCCTGAGCCAGCCGCAACCGCTCCTCCAGCTCGGCCAGGCTGGTCAGCGCAACGGTCCGGCGCTCCTGCATCTCGTCGCGCTGGCTGTGCAGCCGGTCGGCCTCGCTGGACGCGGAACGCGACGCCTGGCCAAGCCGGGCGAGCTGCTCAGCAACGGCGGCTAGTTGCGCGTCCGACTCGTGCAAGGCGGCCAGGGTGTTGTCGACGTCCTCGTCGCGGTCGGCTTCCTCGGCGCTGGCCCCCTGGAGCTCCGCGGCCAGTCGTTGCACGCACGTTTCCGATTCAGCTAACCGGATTTGACCGTCGTCGACGGCGGCCTGCACCTCGATGACGCTCAGGCTGCGGCCCGATCCGCCGTGCGCCCAATCGCCGCCGAGTAGGTCGCCCTCGACGGTCACAGCGCGCGCGCTGGGGCGTGTGGCGACCAACGTGCGGGCGGCGTCGAGGTCCTCGACCACCGCGGTGCGTTCCAGTAGCCGATGTAGCGCGGAGCTCAGTGTCTCCGGGGCCGCCACCAGGTCCACCGCCCACGTCGCACCGGGCGGTAGTTCCGGCCACGTCGAGCGGTCTACCGACGCTCGCGCGCCACCGACGAGCAGGCCAGCGCGGCCGGCGTCCTGCGCCCGCAACAGGCCCAGCGCACTGGCCGCGACATCCACATCGGACACCACCAGGGCGTCCGCCGCGGCACCCAAGGCGGCCGCCACCGCGGCCTCGGCGCCGGGTTGCACGGTGAGCACCCCGGCAACCGTGCCCGTCACACCCGGTAGCCCGGCGGCCAGCAATGGTTGCGAACCGTCCTTGCGGGCCAGGCCGATCGAGAGCGCCTCCACCCGGGCCCGCCAGGACGCCCGCTGCTGCTCGGCCTCCCGGTGTGCTGCGGCCAGCTCGGCGTTGCGCGCCGCAGCGGTGGCATGCGCGGCCGACGCAGCCTCATGACGCTCGTCGAGGCCGACCTCGTCGGCATGCAGGGCTTCGAGCTGATGCTGCAGCTCCTCGAATTCGCGCTGCGCGCTGCGCGCCCGGTCCCTGGCGGCGGCCAGCCCGCCCGACAGCCGCTCGATCTCCTCCGCGGTGGCGCCCGACGTGGACCGCAACGCCTCGACCTGGCCGGCGAGTCGAGCCAATCCCTCGCGCCGATCGGCTACGGCGCGGACCGCGGCCTGGTGCGCCCGCTCCGCGTCACCGACGGCCTGCTCCAGCTCGAAGCGCCGGTCCACAGCGTTAGTCAGCGCTGCCCTGGCCTCGTCCACCACCGCGTGCAGCTGCGCCTCCGAAGCCTCGACGGTCGCGGCCTCGCGCTCAAGTTCGTCGGGGTCCCGACCGGGACGGTGTGCCTCGGTGGGTGCGGACAGGTGCCGGCCGCGCTGCTGCGCCAGTTGCACCGTGCCGCGCAGTCGCTCGGCTAGCGCCGAGAGCCGGTACCAGGTGTCCTGCGCTGCTGACAGCCGCGGCGTCGTGGCGTCGAGCTGTTCCTCCAGGCCGGACTGTCGCGCCCGGGCCGCAGCCAGGGCGTTGTCCACCTCCACCCGCCGGGCCCGGGCAGCAATCTCGTCAGCCTCGTCCCTGGCGAATGCCTCACGCAGCGTCACCAGGTCGTCGGCGTGCAGCCGCAGCCGGGCGTCCCGCAGATCGGCCTGTACCGCCTGAGCCCGCCGAGCGATCTCGGCCTGCTTGCCCAACGGCTTGAGCTGGCGGCGCAGCTCGGTGGTGAGGTCCGACAGTCGGGTCAGGTTGGCCAGCATCGCCTCCAGCTTGCGCAACGCCTTTTCCTTGCGCTTGCGGTGCTTGAGGACACCCGCGGCTTCCTCGATGAACGCGCGGCGCTCCTCGGGCTTGGACTGCAAGATCGAGTCGAGCTTGCCCTGCCCGACGATGACATGCATCTCCCGGCCGATTCCGGAGTCCGACAACAGCTCCTGGACGTCCAACAACCGGCACGCACTGCCGTTGATCTCGTATTCGCTGGCGCCGTCCCGGAACATCCGCCGGGTGATCGACACCTCGGTGTAGTCGATGGCCAGCGCGCCGTCGGTGTTGTCGATGGTCAGCGTCACCTCGGCGCGACCCAGCGGGGGGCGTCCCGCGGTGCCGGCGAAGATGACGTCCTCCATCTTGCCGCCGCGCAATACCTTGGCGCCCTGCTCCCCCATCACCCACGACAGCGCGTCCACCACGTTGGACTTACCTGAGCCATTGGGACCCACGACACAGGTGATGCCGGGCTCGAAGCGCAGCGTCGTGGCCGAGGCGAAGGACTTGAAGCCCTTCAACGTCAGGCTCTTCAAGTGCACGGTGCGCCGGACCCTCCTCGCTGCTCCCCTACTGCTGTCACATGCCCGAGCAGGGTACCCGTGCCTACCGCGAGTGCTGAATTTCGCCGAATGTCGTGCCGAGCAGGCTGGTGATCGCACTCGCCTTGATCATGGTCTCCTCGAACTCGGCGACCGAGTCCGACATCGCGATGATGGCGCCGCCGACGCCGAAGCTCACCTTGCCTGGCGTGATCACCAGTGTTCGGATGATGATGCTGAGGTCCGCGGCTCCGGTCAGCGAGAAGTAGCCCAGCGCGCCGGAGTAGATCCCGCGCGCGCCCCCTTCCAGACCATCGATGATCCCCATGGTGCGGATCTTGGGCGCGCCGGTCATCGATCCCCCGGGAAACGCCGCCCGCACGCAACCGACCGCTGAGACGTCCGCGCGCAGCCGCGCCCGCACAGTGCTCACCAGTTGATGCACATGAGCGTAGCTCTCCACGTCGAAAATCTTCGGAACATGAACCGAACCTGGCAGTGCACACGATCCGAGGTCATTGCGCACCAGATCGACGATCATCAGGTTCTCCGCGCGATCCTTCTCGCTGATGGCCAGGTCCTCCGCCAGCGCCCGATCCTGTTCCGGCGAAAGCCCACGCGGTCTCGTCCCCTTGATGGGCCTGGACTCGACAACCCGGTCGGCGAACACCCGAATGAAACGCTCAGGCGATGTGCTCAGCACTGTCAATTCGGCGAAACGTAACCACGCGCCGAACGGCGCGGGGCTTTCCGTCCGCAGGAATTGGTAGGCGTGCCACGGGTCGACCGTCCCAGCGCCGGTCACCATGTTCGTCAAGCAGACCTCATAGCTCTCCCCGGCCTTGATCGCCGCTTGGCAGGAAGCGATCAGTTCCAAGTACCGGGCCCGGTCGTGCCGGAGGCCGAGCTGGCCGAAGTCCAGTGAGCCGCGGGCTTGCGGGCGCGCGGCGCCGGCGAGCGCATCCAGCTGGGTCCGAGTGCTCCGAAGCCATTCCTGGGCGCTGGCCTCGTTGCCGGGGTCAGCCAGGGCGAGTATGTAGGTCGTACCGGTCAGGTGGTCGACGGCTAATGCCCTATCGGCGAATATCATTGCCACGTCCGGATGCTCCGAACGATGTGCGAGCATGCCACCGCACTCGGCCTTGAGCTCGTAACCAACGTAGCCGACCCAACCGAGGGCGAAGTCGAAAGGCAGTTCGGGCACCTCGGCACGGAGGTAGCGCAAATCGTTATCCAACCAGTCGAAGAACCCGATGTGATGCACTTCGGTGTGCCGTTGCGAGTACACGGTCACCGTGCCCTGCCAGACGTCTGCGTAAGCCAGCCTGGCGAGCGGACCGCTGGAATCACCGAGGAACGAGAACCGGCAGAGTTCATTGCCCCGGCGGCTGCTGTCGAGCCAGAAGGAGTGTGGCGAGGAGCCGTACAGACTCTGAAAAACCAATTCCGTGGGTGCCGAGGTAACCTGCTGGGCGACCAGTACTCGCAGCGTGTGAGCCTTCTCGCCAGCACGTTGCGTTGTGGGCGCTGGGGCGGACCTGCGTGGATTCCTAGCGTGCGCCGGATTGTGTTCGCGCCACTCCCTGGAGAGCCGGACGAAGTTACGCAGCAGGTCCATACCCTGCTCGGTGCGGACCGACTCGGGATGGAACTGCACACCCCAGGCTGGGCGGTGCCGGTGGCGGACCCCCATGATCACACCGTCACTGGTCCAAGCGGTGATCTCTAGATCGTCGGAAGCCCCGGTGACGGTCAGCGAGTGGTAGCGCACCACGCGCAATGGTGAGGGCAGCCCCGCGAACAGGTCCTCACCATTGTGCAGAATGTCCGATTCGCGGCCGTGGAACAGTTCCGCTGCGGTGCCGACGGACCCGCCGCTGAGTTCGCATAGCCCTTGATGTCCCAGGCAAACGCCGAGCAGCGGGATCGGCGCGCCGAGCACGGCATCGCGGCTGAAGCCGAAGTCCGACGCCCGGCTGGGTCGCCCGGGTCCCGGGGAGATGATGACGTTGTCGAACTGGTCAAGATCCGTCACCCGCCAGCCGGGGGCATCATTGCGGACCACAATCGGCTCGGTGCCGTTGATTTCGGCCAGGTACTGGAAAAGGTTGTAGGTGAACGAGTCGTAGTTATCGATGATCAGCGTCCGCATGAGTCCTCAGCGCTCGACGAAACCAGTCAAGCCGCCCCGGGCGTCGCCGAACCGCTCGTTGACCTGCTTGACTTGCCCAGGCGTGGACCCGGAGCGCAGCGCGGCGAGCAGCTTCTCGCAGGCATGCCGCGAACCTTCGGCGATCACCTCGACCCGCCCGTCTGAGAGATTGGCCGCATGCCCTGCCAGGCCTAGCTCAAGCGCTCGACAGCGGGTCCACCACCGGAACCCCACGCCCTGAACGCGACCATGCACCCAGGCCGTCATCCGTACCGCTGTCATGCCCCCATCATCGCGCGTGCGCCTCGGCCCGAGATTCTGGCGGCGCGGAAGGCCCGGCCGGACAGATGCAGCAAGTTTGTCGGTGTCGAGTTGTAGCGTGCTGTCATGTCCGATTGCCAGGTGATTCCCGAGGATCTGACGGATATTCCGCCAGGGCCTCGGCTGGCTCAGGCACTGTCCGAAATCACCCTGGCCCGGTTGTCCGGTTTCGATTCCGTGAAGGTGCTCCAGGCCCGGTACCGGCAGCTCAGCCACGACCGAGCCCAATTGATGGCCGCAATGGTCGAGGTCGGGTTGTGCGGTGTCGGCGTGGCTGGGGACGAGTTGCGGCGGATGGCGGTTCCTGATGAGTTCTCCGCGGACGAGGTCCGCGCGGCGCTGGTGTTGACCCGCCGCGCCGCCGATGCCCAGTTCTGGCTGGCGCATGATCTGGTGACCCGGTTGCCCCCGGTGCACGCCGCGATGGACGCCGGGGTGCTGGATGAACCCCGCGCGCGAGTGCTCTCGGACTGGACTACCGAGTTGAGCCCGACCCGGGCCCGCGCGCTGTGCGCGGAGCTGCTGCCTCGCGCGGCGCGACTGACCACCGGGCAGCTCATCGAGCAGATCAAGAAACTGGCCATCGCCCTCGACCCGGACTGGGCGCAACGCCGCTACGAACAAGCCATCGCCGAGCGCAAGGTAGTCGGGTACCGCAACCCGGACGGGTCAGCGAACCTCTCCGGGTACAACCTGCCCGTCGATCGTGTCGCCGCAGCCTCCGGTCACATCGACGCGCTGGCTAAAGCCGCCAAACACGCCGGTGACTCCCGCCCGATTGACCATATCCGCGCGGATCTGTTTCTCGGCATGACCGACGGCACCTACACCGGCATGGACGACGCGGTCATCCTCAAGCACCTCCGCACTGTCGCTCAGAACGCGGACGCCCCCGATGACGAGCGCAGCGGACCAGGCGACGGCGCTGGACTCGACGACGAGCCCCGTCGACCCGATGACGAGCGCGACGGACCCGAAGACGTCAGCGACACCGAAGGCGGCGGGGATGAGCGGTCCGCAGCTGATGACCTGGCGCAGCACGGGCCAGCCGTCGCGGGGATGGAACTGCGAGTGCGGCTGTCCACCCTGCTCGGACGCGACGAGTACCCGGCCGAGCTAGCCGGTTGGGGACCGGTTCACGCAGACCTGGCCCGTGACCTCGCCACCAGCATGACCCGCGGACAGTGGCGCTTCGCCATTACCGACGAGCACGGACATCTGTTGCGCTGCGGGATCACCCGAGTCCGCCCCACCGGATCTCCCACCCGCTCGGCCGGCTCCCGGCAGGTCGTGGAACTGCAGATCCCCGCTGCCACCCTGCGCGACCTCGCCAGCGGCGACTCTGACGCGCTGGGCGGCTGGGGTCCCGTTGTCACCGACCTCGCCCACCAGTCCACCAACGCACAGCAGCCCTCCGCTGGAGACCCCGCCAGACGCTTCCCGGGCGCCACGTTGCGCCGATACGTTGAGATCCGCGACCGATACTGCGTCATGATCGGCTGCCGCGCCGCCGCTCGCAGTACCGACACCGACCACACTCGTGACCACATTCGCGGCGGCGCCACCGTCGATCACAATCTCGGCAACGCCTGCCGTCACGATCACCGCCTGAAGCACGCAGGTGGCTGGCAACTTCATCAGCCCGAACCCGGTGTTTTCCGCTGGACCAGTCGCCTCGGTCACGTCTACCACGTACCCATGCGCCCGATCATCGAGTCTCTGCCCGACCCCATCCCCCGAGAGGGTCCCGTAGCACCGCTGTACATACGGCCCAACGACGACTGGGAAGAATCGAGCATCTGGGACGACACACGACCCGATACCGACACCAAGCCGTCGCCAAGACCCCCACCACAGTCCGACTCCCATGACGATCCACCACCGTTCTAGTTGTTGCCTACGGTGGGGCGCCACGGCTGCCGACGTGCCGCGCAGCCGTGCATGCTGTCGGTGCTCGCCTGCCGTTGCTTCGCGAGCCCGCCGTGTCGCCTCCGGCCGGCGGCGCGGTCATTCAAGTGCTGTAGCGGATAAGCCTTCTGCGGAAAACTCATTGCACGTCGTTGACAGCCTCAGCCTCACGTTCCGCCAACGTCTTACCGTGTTTGTCTTTCCAACTCGTGCGCCCGTTGACCTGCCCGCCGTACAAGACCGCGCCAGCAGCTGACCGGGAAGGCAGCGGAAGATCCGCGACGAGGCGTAGATGGTTGAGCTTTTCGGCGATGGGGAGAAGCGCGCCGCTTTTTCGCAGCTCCTCTCGCAATGCCTTATAGGTACCTTTAAAGGACTGCTTATCTGCCAGCAAGATGCCTTCTCCCGCGTGAAGTACGTAGCCGTCCGCGGTTGCCGTCATGCAACCGGCGGCGCCGCCGAGCGAGAAGAAGAACTCGCCCGTCGCCGTCTTCGGCGGTGTATGCATTGCCAGTGTGGGCGGCGTGAGGCTGGACGGCGCCGCAGGTAGGCTCGATTCAGCTGAGAACGCGCTCACGCCGAGCAACTGGAGGATCGCGAGAACGTCGGCGAGGAACGTGTCGAGGTCAACCTTATGCGCCTCGGTCGGTGGCGGCGGCGGCGCAGGTTCGTTCCTATTATGTACGATAGTTAGCGTGGCCTTCCTCGCCAGTGCGACCAAGTGCGCCTCCAGGTATCGTACGTCCGCCTTATGGAGGCTGCCGTCGGTCTTGGTGATCAAAACAAGGTGGTCCCAGAACTCGTGGTTGAGGTAGTGGTCCCTGATCCGGGTGCCAACGTTGTCGCTCTCTCCGACGTACACGTTGCTGCCCCAGGTACTGTCGTCAGCCCGGCCAACGAGGACGTATGTGCCGGTACGCTCGAACTCCTTGCGAACCTTTACGATGTCCGGATAGAGGTTTCGCGGGCACATAAGTACCTCGCCCGTCCAGTGCGACTTCCGTGCGATACGCAGGCCCTTGGGGTCGCCTATGACGGCTGCGGCGGGGAGGTGGAAGACCGCGTTTGACCGGGATGGCAGCATCCGTGCCCCGGAGGGGTCGAGGCCGAGCGCGTCGCAGACGGCGCCCAACTCGTGGCGGCCAGGTAGCGCTCCGCGGTCGCGAGGAGCCATCAAGAGGCAGCGCAGGCGGTCTGAATGTCGTGACGCAAATCGGCCACGTCCGCAGTCTGATGCACCGCGAGGCAGCCATCCAGCATCCGTAGCCGCTGGTAGGCGCGCCGAGACGAGGTGCGGATGATCTCCTCCACCGCGTGGCGCCCGATGCTCACAGCCGCGTCCACGTCACCGGCCCTCGCATGAGAGCCAGCGAGACCGGCGAGGTTGACTGCACGGGTGCGGGCGTAGTCGCTGCCCTGAGCGCTGGTGACTGCGGTGAGCAGTGACACCGCCCGAACGGCGGCGTCGGGCTGGGTGGCGGAGAGCAGGTACCAGGCGTGACCTTGTTGAGCAGTCAGTTCCGCCGTGTCGACGTGAGCCGCCCACGGCGGCGCCCGATTATCGAAGGAGAGGTCGTCGCTCCTGGCACTGGCTGTCACACTGCTGCAACAGCACCAGGTCAACAAGAGGGGGGGTCCTGCAGTACCGCAATTCACTCACGGGTGAGGGCGGCGGGGGCGGGGCTGGCAGCGGGGGCAGGTGTGGGAGGAGCGGTTCATGAAGGACTCGCGCCGGATCGCGGTGCCGCAGCGTGGACACGGCCGGCCGGCCTGCCCGTAGGCGGCCAGCGAACGGTCGAAATAGCCGGTGGCGCCGTTGATATTGACGTACAGCGCGTCGAAAGAGGTGCCACCGGCGGCGAGCGCCTCCGTCATCACCTCCGTGACGGCGGTCAGCACGGCGCGTCCTTGCGCTCGGGTCAGGGTCGCGGTGAGCCGAGCCCCGTGTAGCCGAGCCCGCCACAGCGCTTCGTCAGCGTAGATGTTGCCGATTCCGGACACCAGGGTCTGGTCCAGCAGCGCACGTTTGAGGCCCGTTCGCCGCCGCCGGATCCCGGCGATCACCGCATCAGGATCGAAGTCTGGGTCCATCGGATCCCGCGCGATGTGCGCGACCGGGATGGGCAGGCCGTCGACGACGTCCTCCACGGACAGGCCACCGAACGTGCGCTGGTCGATGAAGCGAAGTTCCGGGCCGCAGTCGACGAACTGTAGTCGCACCCGCAAGTGGGTCTCGTCGACGGCTCCGGGCTCCTGGATGCGCATCTGACCGCTCATCCCGAGATGAGCCAGCAATGCCTGCTCATCACCGAGGTCCAGCCAGAGGTACTTGCCGCGGCGCCGGGCAGCTCGAATCTGCCGACCCGCCAGCCGGGCGGCGAAGTCCAGTTCTCCGGCGAGGTGGCGGCGCACCGAGCGAGGGTGACGCACCTCGACGGCAGCCACCGTGCGCCCGGCGATGTGTTCGGCGAGGCCCAGCCGGACGACCTCGACCTCGGGCAGCTCCGGCATGCCGCGCTACCCCGCCGGCGGAGCGTTCCCGCTGGCCAGCTCGGACAGCGAGCGCCAGGCGGTCTCGGCGGCCCCCTGCTCAGCTTCCTTCTTGGTCCGACCCTGCCCGGTCCCCCGGTCCACGCCGGCGATCACGGCGGTCGCGGTGAACTCCTT
>JBBPZY010000323.1:0-11734 GCA_038276315.1 Mycobacteriales bacterium | reverse complement strand
GCCTCCACCCTGCGCACCGCCACCGCACCCCTCGCCATGTCGATCATCAGAAACACCCTCATCGCCGCGTTCCGGCTCACCGGATGGACCAACCTCAAACAAGCCCGCCGCCACTTCGCACACGGCATCCACCGATGCGTGGACCTCATCACCAAACCGCTCAAAACGGTCAAAAATCAAACATGACGGAGCCCTGGGGGAATCCCCGGGCAGCCAGTCACATTCCTGATCGAGGTTAAGAACACCAGATCGTGGATGTACCCCTCCTCGATCGAGCTCTACCAGGTGCTGAACAAAGCTTCGTCGCTGCAGCTCCAACACCCAGCGCAACCAATCATTCCTTTCCTGGCCTGCCGAAAAGCCCACACCACTACCTTCTGAATGGCGCAACAGCTTGGCTTTGTAGTGGTTGAGATGAACCGTCAGTACGCCGGGGACGTCAACGAAGATGATCTTATGGAAGTCCGTAATGAGCTGTACTTCGGCGACCTCATCCGAGGTTCTGAAGCCAGCATTCGAGTGCAAGACCGACTGCGGAAAAGCTTGCCCCCTCGCTGTGAACAGATAGCTGGTGTGTGGCGCAACACTTGTGTGGCATCGGGTCTCGCGGATGTGTTCGACCAGCTCCGCTACACCAAGAAGGTTTACGAACGAGCCACGTTGGTGGACTGGCTCCGCAGGGCCGCTAAGAGCCAACTCGGCGTACGAGGGGGCTGGTGAGGGCAACGGGGTAAGTCAGTGTCAATGATGGGCTGTGTTCTGCTCATGGACCACCGGACGGCGGTCTCGGTGGTTCCGTACTGATGGATTACTGAACATATTGATGTCATGAGGTACGGAGATAAGAGGTGATCGTGCTGGCGGTGGTCAACTTCAAGGGCGGCAGCTCAAAGTGGGGGCTTGGCCATGATCACCGACCTACCGCTAGCTTTGCCCAGGTCACGCCTCTAACGGCCCCTTTCCGCGTATCCCGCTCATACCTGTACAAGGCGCTGTCAGAGGCCGAGGGCCTTGCCGCACTGGTCACGGCAGATGATCGATCAGGAGCGGTCGACACAGTGAGGGAGGGAGGCGCGTCGTGACGTCGCCTGCCACGGAAATCGGGGGTTCCACGGGGACCTAGGGAAGCGGAGAGCCGCCTCCCTAGCCGGTGTCTGCGCAGCTCAGGGCAGGGAGGCAAGACAGGGAAGCGACAGGGAGAACTCCCTGCCCCCGCGCCTGCCTCCCTGACCGGGTCCCCTGTGACCCTGAGCCACGGATCGGCCCTCGCGGCGTGCATCCACTCAACGCCGGACCTCGCTCTGTGATCGTTTTACAGATCCTGTCAGCTCACCCTGAGAACGATGTAGAGGGTTTGGGAGGGAGCGCACCGGCAGGGGTCTACCCCCCGCTACCGTGCAGGTCAGCGCGCATTACTCCGGAGATCTACCGGGGTAGAGGGCCCCCTCTACCGAGCGGGGCCGGGTAGCGCCCCCGAGTCCCGGAGCCGCCGACTGTTTACTTGACCTGAAGCTGGCCGAGGTTCGCCCCTCGACCTTCTCGCGTCCCGGCACCTCCCGGGAGCCGGGCCCCTTCGCCCCGCCAGGGGCACCCCTCGCCGCCGGCCGGCGGCAATCGCTCGTACGGCCACGGACCGTGGCCACCACGTAACCTATGGTTACGCCATATCTCGCTCCGCTGGACGCGGACCCGGTGGCGCCGTCGGTGGCTCGGCTGCGGATGCGGCGCTGGCTGACCGGGTTGGGTTGGCCCGCGGATCAGCTCGACGACCTCGTGCTGGCGGTGAGCGAGGCGGTCAGCAACGCCGCCGAACACGCCTACCGCCACCGGCCACCCGGGATGATCGACGTTGATGGTGTGGTCGAGACGACACCGGGCGGGCAGCGCCGGGTCACGGTCAGTGTGCGCGACCAGGGACGCTGGCGTCGGACACCGATCGACGACGAGAACCGCCGCCGCGGGATCCCGCTGATGCGGGCCTGATCGCGTGGACGAGTTGTGGTTTGACGATTTCGAGGTGCTGCATCGGGTGGTCTTGACCAAGCGGTTGCCCGTATCCAACTTGGCTGACTCACTAGCGGCTGACCCCACCACGCCCAGACAGCCAGACCGATGGAGGTCAGCGGTGGCTGACGCAGGAGACAGACCACAGGCGAGCGCACCGCTGATGGCCGCCGGCGGCGTTGGTTGCGATCGACGTCGTTACCGGCTGAAAAGTCCACTCTGTGGGGGGTGGGTGGCAGTCGGGTGATCACAGTGATCAGCGTGGTGTTGGACCTGTGGATGGCACGGGGCCACACCATCCCCGGTCGTCATCTGGGGGGGCCGTGCGGCGGTGTCTGATCGCGCTGACCGCGGCCGCCGCCTGGCACCCCGTCGCCGCCACTGCTTTGTTCGCGCTGCTGCGCCGCCGACCCGCCCTCGTCGCGCACGCCAGCGCCCCGGTGGTTCAGCTGGTCATCGACCAAGCCCCCGATGACATCGCCGCCGCTGTCGACTCGGCGCTGCCCCGATACAGCCCCGAGCTGCTGTGGCCTGCCGCTGCTTTGGCCCGCCGCTTGTACGACACTCTTCCCGCCACCACCACCGCAGCCCAACGGGCCCACCGCCTGGAAAACCTCGGCTTACGGCTGTCGATGCTGGGCCGGTGGGACGACGCCGTGATGGCTAGCGCCGAAGCCGTCGCGCTCTACCGCCGGCTGGCCGATACCAACCACACCGAATTCGAACCCGACCTCGCCGGGTCGCTGAACAACCTCAGCGTGCTGCTCTCAGACCTGGGGCTACACCGTGACGCACTGGCCGCCACGACCCAAGCCGTGGACATTCGCCGCCGCCTAGCCGCGGTCAACCCCACCGCGTACGAACCAGGGCTGGCCATGGCGCTAAACAATCACTCAGTCGTCTTATCGAACCTGGGTCGACGCCGCGACGCCGTGGCCGCCAGCACCCAAGCCGTCGAGGTCTACCGCCGGCTGGCCGCCACCAATCCCACAGCGTTCGAACCCCACCTCGCCCGGGCGCTGACCAACCTCGGTGCCGACCTGTCGGATCTGGGCCGGCTGCAAAACGCCCTGACCGTCACCGCCGAAGCCGTCGACATTCACCGCCGGCCGGCCGCCGCCCACCCTGCGGCGTTCGAACCCGACCTCGCCCGCGGATTGTGGGTTTTCGCGCGGGTACGAGCCGCCGGACAAGTGGAACTATCACAAGCGTTAACAGCCGGGCAGGAGTCGGTCGCCCTGTTCGAGGGATTGGTTCGGCAGCGACCGCGGGTATTCACCGGCGACCTGCGTGGCGCACACGCGACCGTAGCCGAAGTGCTTCGACAGCCTTAACCGTGGGCAACGGATTATCTCTTAAGGGGCCGCGACCGCGTGGCCTTGGGGAACCGGTGAACGTAGTGGTGGTGGCTGCTTATCGAGGATCCACCGAGCAGTCATGGAGACAGTCAGATCAGCCCGGTGGCGTGGTGAGCTGCGAGCGGGCGGCGAGCAGCGCGCTGACCGTGGCGCACGCCTTTCCTCCCCGCATCAGATCGATCGCCGAGCGGAGCTCGGTGATCGCGTCCGCGGGGATCTCATCCCAGTGGTCCACCGCAGCCGCAATCCGGTCGGTGATGGCGATGAGCTCCGCGAGCGGGGCATCGCCCATGATGGCGGCCACCAGAGCCTCGACATCACGCACAAGGCCCTGCTGGGCGGTGTCGGATCTGTTCACGCACGATGACGGTACTCGGCGCTCACGCCGCGTTGCCAACACAACGTCGCACTGTCACTTATTCGTGACTAATCCCCCGCCTTGCCAGGACGACGGCGTGGCCTATGCGTGGGACATACCGGCCTGGGCGCTTTGCCAAGCCTGCAATATCTCGGCGGACAGTCGACCGCGGTCGCTGACCCGGTGACCATTTTGCTTGGCCCACGCACGGATCGATTTCAGTGTTTCGCGGTTGTAGCCGGCGGCGCTGCCGCTGCTGCTGATGGTTCGACCGGGGCGGGTGCCGCCGCGGCGTCGACCGCCGATTTTTCGACCTGCTCTGACATACGGGGACAGTGTATCGCGCAGCTTCGCGCTGTTCTCGTCGGTCAGGTCAAGCTCGTAGGTCATGCCATCGACCGCGAACTCGACTGTGCTGATGTCCTCGGCCGTCTCACCCGTCAGATCGTCGACCAGCGTGACAATAGTCTTGCGCGCCATATGGTGAAAAATTCCTCTCATCGATCTCATTCATTCAGGGCGTGCACCTTAACACAATCATGTGTTAACTCACAAACAGGCACCGGATCGAGGCCTTCGAGCACGTTTCGATCCCAAATTAGTTGCGGCCGGATCGGAGTGTAGGCGCTGGGGACGCGGATTGGCCTGGGCGTTGTACAGGCCTTCGTCATCGATCCACATAGCCAAACGGTCGGCTAACCGGTCAACGTCGACGGCATCGCAGCTGATCACGGCATACCAGCGGCAAGGATCGCGTTTTTCGAGCATCTGCGCATGCGGTTGAGCGTGCGCGCTGCTACGGCATATGCAAGTGCAGCTTGCTTCACTGGGTGACAGCGCATCAACCCATGTTGCGAAACCCGACTCTGCACCGTATCTTCCTGCGAAGTATGTCCGCTCAGGGTCCCGAACAATGACAGCACTCCTCCCGCAAGGGAGTGAGGCAATCACCGGAGAGAGGGCCATGGACAAAACAGAACTGTACGCGCGGGACATCAGCGGTGTGACGTGGCGCAAGAGCCGCTACAGCGAGGTCGACATGAGCGAGTGCGTCGAGGTCGCCGAGCTCGGCAACGGGACAGTGGCGGTGCGGGACTCGAACAATCTCGACCGGCCGGACCTTCGATTCACTGCTTCGGAGTGGGCGGCCTTCCTCGACGGGGTCCGTGACGGCGAGTTCTGACCGCTGGGCGTGCGAGCCCAGACGATGGGTGACCAGACCGCCCTGCCTCGCGCTCACGGCCTCGGGATGGTTTCTCACCACCGATCGGCGTGTGCAGGGTGCGGCTGTCGACCCAGGACGCGATCGAGTGGCCGAGGCAGTCTTCGCAAGGACCCAGTGAGCTGGCTCGCGGTGACGGCACTGGCCGCGGCCTGCGCGTACTTGTCGGCGTCGTCTGACTCACAACCGGTGAACTGGTACCTGCGGATCCTTTGCCACTCGGACGAACGCACCGTAGAGGCGAGCTGCCTCGAACAGTTGATTCAGCACCTCCGCGCCCCACTCCATGTTGTCGGCGCTGACGTGCCCGTGCCAGGTCGAGGTCACGCCATGGAACGAAGCAACACGCTTGATCATCTATACTTGAGCGTTGAACTTGTCACCGGGCAAGTCGCCGTTGGAGGCCACCACCAGTTCGAACCCGACAGCGTTATCTGGAGTCGTCATGGCCGCCAGATTGTCACGCGGCTCTGACAACACCCGGCTAGCCGCCAGCTTGATCTCTGGTCGGTGTCAGTTGGGCGCGGTGGTGCGGAGGTACTGGTACACCGTTTCCCGGCTGATCCCGAACTCCCGGGCCAGCGTGGTTTTCGGCTCGCCGGCGGTGCTGCGTCGGGTGAGCTCGGCGACTTGAGTGGGGGTGAGGGATCTGCGGCGGCCTCGGTAGACGCCGCGTTGTTTGGCTGCGGCGATCCCTTCCCGCTGCCGCTCGCGGAGGAGGGCGCGTTCGAATTCGGCGAAGGCGCCCATCACCGACAGCAGCAGGTTGGCCATCGGGGAGTCCTCCCCGATGAAATTCAGTTGCTCCTTGACGAACTCGATGCGGACCCCGCGGGCGGTCAAGGTCGCCACGAGGCGCCGTAGGTCGTCGAGGTTTCGGGCCAGTCGGTCCATGCTGTGCACGATGACCGTGTCGCCGTCGCGAACGAATCCCAGTAGCGCTTCCAGCGCGGGCCGGTGGGTGTCTTTGCCCGACGCGGTGTCGGTGAAGGTCCGGTCCAGCGCGGCGTCGTCGAGCTGCCGAACCGGATTCTGGTCCAGGCTGCTGACCCGCACGTACCCAACGCGTTGACCGTTCACCCGCCCCCCCCGAACGCTCTTCTGTCAGGGTGAAGTCTGAGACCTAGGGGACACGGTGTACCCCAACTCCACATCCGCGGTACCGCGACGGGCCGCCGTTGCGCGGAACGTTCGACGGCCTCGTGCCCCTTCCCTTCAGTGGCCTTGGTATCAGAGGGGCAGTCCAAAGGTGTTGTAGATGGCCTTGTCGACGCGGTCGAGGTCGGCGGGGTCCAGCGCGCCGAGGAATTCCATGAGGGCTCCCTGGTAGACGCGGGTGATATCGCGGGCGATGTTGAGCCAGCCAGATGTCGGGCCGATCGTGACGGGGATAGCGGTCAGGCCGCCGGGGTCGTCGGGGAGCACCGGGACGCCGTAGAGCATCTGTACGGCAGGGTCGTCGATGAGGTATTGGGCCGAGATGATGACCATCGGGCCGACGGGGATGGAGCGCAGTTGGTAGCGCCAGCATTCACCCCGCCGCACGGCGGCCCCGTCCGGAGGCCAGCTCGGCGACGGTGTTCTGGTGTTCTAGCTCGGCCAGGGCGAGGGTCTCGCCGTCATAGGGATTGGGCGGGTAGTGCTGGTGGATGTTCTGGTGGATGAACTTCGACACCCAGGCGGAGACCGACACCCCGTCGCGGCGGGCGGCCTGTTCGGCCAAGAATGCCGCGGTGGACTCCAGTGTCAAGGACATCTTCGTAGTCGCCATCCCCGGAGCGTATCTTTTGATCGCCTCAATTGGTAGCCTAAGGCCGGAGTTCTCGCGTGCGGGGTCTCGGCGACTACGGCAGCGAGCGCCGAGCGGAACCAGCAGAAAGAAGCCCTAGCGCAGGGTCGGGGGGTCCTATGCTGAGTCTCGATACGTTCTGTCACCATCCGACCTCGGAGCGTTACAGAGCTTCGTCCGGGCCTTTTCGTTCGCGTCAGAGTGGGTCGAGCTCGACTGTGTGGGGTCCCACGCGGCGCAGCCTTCCGGGGGGCGACAGCACTCGCATCAAGGACCTTTCCTCCGACCGAGAGTTCGGGCTGGCTCAGGATGCCGCGGTCCGCTCCCCGACCAGCAGGCGACACCACACACCGCCTGCGATGATCAGCCCGAGGGAGCGGGGATGCACGCAGCGCCCGGTGAGCCGGTGGGCGTCGAAGAGGACATCGTCATCGAGAGTCACGTGGCACACCCGGCAATGCGCCCGCACGGTCCCACGCCACGACGCCTCGCACCCGGCGCAGGTGTGAAGGTTGGTGGCGGGATCATCGCGAGGCATCAACTCAGTAAAACAGCGCCGAGGGGTCGCACCCGGGAGGGACACGGCTAGATCAGTGTCGCGGGGCTCAGCGAAGCCGCTCGTGACCGCGCGAGGTGCAGACCGATCTTGTCGGTGACCTCGGCCGAGAAGATCCGTAACCGACCCTTCGTTCCTCTTCCCACCCGCCCATCCCCTGAGCCGCCCGGGGTTAAGGTGTTGCCCAATGACCGCCGCCGAGCACCACCCCGAGCCCAGTCGCCCGGCTGCGGCGGGTTCGGACCGCGATGGGCTGGAGCCGACGCCGAAGTGGGCCGGGGACACGGTCGCCGCGCAGCGGTTCGGCTCGCCGGAGGAGATTCGTGCAGCCCTGCTGCCCGAGCAGGCGGAGGCCTTCGACACCGCGTTCAACGCCGCGCTCACCACGGCCCGCCGGACGCTGCGCCTGGACCAGCTGCACCACGTGCTGCGCATGTGGCGCCGCCAGGCGCTGATGACCGAGCGGGACCCCGAGGGCCACCGGCAGATGCTCGCCACGGCCGCCGAGGTTCAACTGGGTCGATTTCGGCGAGTACGGCGACTGAGGTGTGATGGGCTTCAGGGCTGGACGCCACTGCCCTGACCGGGGCACAGGACCTGTGGACTGCCTGCGTATCGGCGCTGTGAGGCGTGGGGAGTTACCGTCGATTACGCGCACGAAGTAGACCGGCCGGGATCATTCCGCTGGCCGGTTGTTGTCTCGTGTGGGTCAGTCGAACTCGCCGGCGCGGAGTCCGGTGGTGAACGTGGCCCACTGGGCGGGGGTAAAGATGAGCGCGGGTCCGTCGGGGTTTTTGGAGTCCCGCACGGCTGTTGCGCTCTGGAGTGTCGCTACCTCGACGCACTGTCCGTTGGCGCTTGACCTGGTGCTCTTACGCCACATGGCGCTGGCCAGGTCGATCTCGGACATCGCTGCACCTCCTCTCAATCATCATCGATGAGTTTAGCCAGCATGCTAGTCGTTTGGTCAGGACTGGATGCCACCGCACGCAGGTGCTCGAACAACAGGCGGTAGCGCCGGATGTCAGGTTCCTTCTCCAGGAACAGGTCACCGGCCATCGTGTCGATGTAGACCACGTCGGGGTCGGCCGGGTTGGAGAAGTCGAGCAGCACGAACGAGCCCGGCATTCCGGGATGGGCGCCGGCGCTGTACGGGATGACTTGCACGATCACGTTTGGTTCGTTGGCTACTTTGATCATGTGGGTGAGTTGGGCGTGCATCAGCTTCTGGCTGCCGACCTGTCGGTGTAGGGCGGCTTCGTCCAGGATGGCCCACAGCTTCAGGGTGCCGGGCTCACTGAGCAGACGTTGCCGCTCGATGCGGGCCCGGACGCGCTGTTCGACCTCGGACTCGCTGGCCATCGGCAGCCCACCTGTGATCACCGCGTGGGCGTAGGCCTCGGTCTGGAGCAGCCCGGGCACGTAGAGCGACTCGTAGTTGCTCACCGATCTTGCCTCGGCCTCGAAGGCGATGTAGGTCGTGTACTCGTCGGGGAGCTCGGAGTGGTACGGCTGCAGCCAGCCTTGTTCCGCACCGGTGCGGCCCAGCTCGAGTAACTCGGCGCGGTGCGGGTCGGCCACGCCGTACAGATCGAGCAGTGTCATCAGCGTCCGCTTCTGCGGACGCCGCACCCGGGCGCTCTCCAGCCGGTAGATCGTCGCCTCGTTGATGCTCGTCCGCTCGCTGACCTCCTCGCGGGTCATCCCGTTGGACCCGCGTAGTCGACGCATTTCAGCAGCTAGACGGCGTAGCCGGATAGTCGGGGTCATCCGCGCAACCTCCTCCGAATGGGCACAACACTCCAGTATTACGCAGTAAAGGCGTATGCCTACCTTGCATATGTTTGGCGTGGTGGAGCATGCTAGGCAGAAGTCTAGCTGCTCAGCGTCACCGGGGACGACCAACTCCCGTCCCGTGAACGGCGACGTAGCCGCCCGGCCCGGGGCCCCGTTGACCGGGCTGGGCGGCGCCACCAGGACGCGCGAGAGGAGGGGGCGCCGTGACGGGCGCACGGTTAGTTGGCTCAGCCCATGCACAGCTGCGGGGCACGCCACCTCGGCCGGAGTTCCCAGTGCCCGATCCCCAGTTCCCCAACAAGACTCCGGCTGGCCGCCGGCCGAGCACGCCCGTGTCGTATTCCGCTCCTGGCGGCCAGCCGGTTCCACATCGTCCTGCCGAGGCGTCGAGCGCGAGCGTCGAGCATCAGCCGCAGCGGGCACGCCTGCCTGTCCGTTCACCTGGTGCGCACTTGCATCCCCTGCTCCGCCGTCCGCCGTTGGCGGGCCGCTGTGGCGAAGGAGGCGGCAGCGGATGAGAGGGCTCCCGTCAGCAGCACCTCACCACCGTGGGCAGGAGGTGGGTCTGCCTGTGGTGGTGGAAGAGCTGCTCGTCGACGTGGTCGCCGACGGGTTCGCGCTGTACTGCTGCGGACCTAAGGCGGCACCGAATGCGCTGGTCGCCTGCTACGAGTGGGGTGAGTGCGTGGATCTGCTCACGGTCCGGGATTTCGATCGGGTCATCACCGCCCGGGTGCCGAAACAAGGCCGTAAGGTGGACATCTTCGCCCCCGAGGTCGTGGTCTGGGCCTATGAGGGTCCGCCGCAATGCGCGGTGCGGGCCCTGCTCGCTTTGGTGCACCCCGCACATCCCGATGCCCCGACCCTCGGTTACTCGGCGCCGGCGGGCTTGCGCGTTCCCCGCGCCGAGCAACGCCCGATGACGATCCGACCGCCCGCACCCAGCCGGGCCGGAGCGCGGGCCGCCCGATTGGCCACCGCGGTGGGGACTCACGCCGTAGGTCTGCGGGAACAGCAGAAGATCTCCGGCTGGCCGCCGGTGGAGCGAGTAGCGGCCCCCGACGCTCGGCTCCCGGCGGCCAGCCGGTCACCAGCCACACCCTGACTGGAGTGCACTCATGCCCGCTGACACACCGCGACCGGCGCAGGACCGGTGGTGCGATGTCAATGGCACTCACATACCCCTGTTTTGCTGCATCGAGCAGGTCGCGGGCAGCGCCGAGTGCCCGGCGCTGCCCTCCCGGCTGCACGAGCAAGGCCACGTCGTCGGCCGGGACCTTGATTCGCTCTACGTGTGCTTCCCAGGCAATCAGGTGATCAGCCTGCGACCTCACCTGGACGGCCCCGGACGGTGGCTGATGCCCACGGCACTGCCCACCCAGCGCGACCGCGACCCGGCGGCCACCACGCCGATGCCCAGAGTGGATGCCACGCTGCACCTCTCGGCCCGGACCCTGGCCTGGCTTGCTCAGCACCCACCCGCCCGGACACTGGTCGATTCGGTGTGCGACACGCTCGCCGAGCTGGAGCGTGCGGGTCACCATCCGCGTCTGCTTGCTGCGCTGCGGTTTGTGTTGGTGCACCACGAACCGACCCCGGCGGGTCGATGCCGGGCTTGCCGGCGGGTGAGTTGGCGCGGGCTGTGGCGCCGGCGCCGGTTTCCCTGCGTGGTGTGGCGCCAGATCCGTAGCGAACTGCTGGGACACCTCGCTATTGGCGGCTACCACCGGCTCCGAGCCGACAGCCATCCCGCAGAGGGGTCGTGAACAAGAGGAGCCCGCGTGGGTGGCCGCAGGCCGCCGCCACGACAGCGACTTCGACACCGGGCCGGTGTCAGCGACGGGCTAGCTCGAACGACAGCACCCGGCGCAGCGCCGCCACCACGTCGGCCGGGCTGAATCGGGTGCCTGCGGTGGCCTCTGCCCGCTCCAGGGCGGAGGCCATCCGGTCCGGATCGGTAGTGCGCAACACGGCCACCAGCCAGCCCTCCAGATCGGCCACCTCGGCCGGCAACTCCAGTGCCAGCGGGCTCGGGGCCGGCGGCGGCGCATCCGGCGCGGGCAGCGGCGCGTGGGCGGAGGCACCGGGCGGCAGACCGACCCGGTAGGGGTGCACACACACTGCCCGGTATGCCGGTTGACCCGGTACCCGAGATACAGGGTCGCGGGTAGATCCGGGCCGAGCTGGCTCAGCCGCGCGCGCGTCGATGACCTCTACACCTCGCCTACACCGTGACCGACGCTGCGTCAGGTGTACGGGCGTCCTGGTGGTTGGGTGCGAGCGGGGGAGTGGCAGCAGTGGAGGCCTCCTTGGGGGTCGGTGGGCTTTCCTGTTGCCGGGTTGTGTTTTTGGCGCGGGGTGGTGCGGGCACGGTCAGTCCGGCGCGGTGTAGTTCGGCGGCGGTCCATCCGGCGGTGCGTGCGGATTGGAAGGCCGCGCGGGCCTTTTGGGCGGGTTGTTCGGCGTGGGTTTGCGCCTTGGTGACGGCATCTTGGGCGGTGTGGTAGTCGTGCAGGGCGAGGCCGAGTTTTTCGACGGCGGTGATGCGGTCGGTGAGTAGGGAGCGGGCCGCGTCGGCGGCTTTGCGTTTGACGTCTCGTGCGGACATGCGCGCGGGTGAACCTTTCGCTGGGTGGGATGCGGTGTGCCG
>JBBPZY010000322.1:0-5957 GCA_038276315.1 Mycobacteriales bacterium | reverse complement strand
GCAGAACAACAGCGCCCATCCCAGGGCCACCAGGACCCACCTCACCAGTCAGAACCACCCCGGCCGGCCCCGGAGCCCACAAGACCCCTCCGCCCAACACAGAGCGCTCCCGCGTAAGCCGCTTCACACCAGCCACCTAGATCGACCCTGGGCCACTGATCGACCCTCACCGGACCATTGCGTACCCTCCTCGTCCGACCCGGGCAACGCACCCGCCACCGGGCGCAAGCGTGAGGAGGCCCAATGTTCGACACCGACCCGGACGAGATGGAGCGCCGGCTGTCGCAGTGGGCGCAGGGGTTCGCTGACAAGGCCGAGCAGTTCCACGCGATGCGAACCCAGGTCGAGCAAGTTCAGGTGACCGAATCATCGAGGGACGGCGCGGTCCGGGTCACGGTGGACTCTCGCGGGGCACTCACCGACCTGGCCTTCACGGACAGGATCCGTGAGGTGTCGCCGCCGGAGCTCGCCGCGCAGGTGATGGCGTGCTTGCGACGCGCCCAGCAACAGCTGGCCCCCCTGGTCCAGGACGCTATGCAGGCCACCGTCGGTAGCGGGGAGCCACTCGTCGACAAGGTGGTGTCGGGCTACCAGGAGCGCTTTGGCGAAGACTCCAGGCAGCACAGCTCGGAACCCGACCCTATGGTGCTCGGGCTCGGCGTGATCGAGGACGACAACCCGCCCCAGCATTACTCCCCACCACCGAGGGGCCAGCCCCGCGCGGCGCCGCCTGACGATGAGGAGTACTTCGCCGACCGGGGTTACCTGCGCTAAGGAGCATGAAAATGGCCGACCAGTACGAGGTGCTCACTGAGGCGCTACGGGAACACGCGAAGAAAGTCGCCCGTATCAGCGACCGGTTGGCCGAGGCGGTGGACGCGGCGCGGGAGATGAACCTGCCCACGGATGCCTACGGCGTCTACTGCCAGACCCTGCCGATGATGCTCAACCCGCTGCAGAACCTGGCAGCGACCGCGCTGGATAGCAGCGCCAAACGCCTGAGCAGCGCCGCGGCTAACGTCAGGGCAACCGCCGTGGACTATGCGGACATTGATGACGCCAACGCGATGGCGTTGTACCGGACGAGGAGATCTGAATAGATGTCGGCGAACCCGCTAGTCGCTCACGAGGACCACCCTACCGCTTTCGCCGGAATAGGGATCGTTGATCCAGCCCTTCAATGCGTCAATGCCATCTCCAGCGGGGATTGGATCGAGGTCGGAGTCGACACCGCGTCGGCGAGCCTGGACACGCTTAACTACGTTTCGAATCCGGCGGGCGAGTTGCTGTCGTATGGCGTCGGGTGGCTGATGGAGCACGTCGAGATCCTGTCCGAGCCGCTGGACTGGCTGGCTGGCAGCCCCGACGCGATCACCGCTCACGCCCAGACCTGGGGCAACGTCGCCGATGCGGTATCCGCTGCGCGACAGGACTACGCGCACGCCGTCTCCGGCGATCTCACGACGTGGCAGGGCGCGGCCGCCGAGGCCTACCGGGCCCACGTCCAGGGCAGCGACCACCTGCTCGAGGCGATGGCCATCGCAGCCGATGGCATCCGCGTCGCCGTCACCATGAGCGGGCTGATCGTTGCCGCGGTCCGCGAGCAAATTCGAAAGATGATCACCGAACTCGTCGGCTACCTGATCGAGTATGCCGCGGAGCTGCTCGCCAGCGGCGGGCTCGCGGCTCCTGTGGTGGCCGAGCAGGCCATGACTCTGATCGCCGAGTGGGCTACCAAGATCGCTGAGGTGATCGTCAAATTGCTCCACACCGTCAAGAACCTCATGCCGCTGCTACGCCACCTCGATGAGGTCTTCAGCGCGCTCAAGGACGCTATGGACGCCCAGGCCGAACAGACGTCTCTGACCAGCGGCCCTCGCCGACCGGCCGGCCAATCCCGGCTCTCCCGCGCGCTGGATGGATAGCGTCGCCGACGAAGGCGGGGCTACCCTGATCCGGTGATCGAGGCCAGCGGCACAACGGTGCCCTCGACGCACGATCTCACCGAGAGACTGCGTCGCCTGCTGGCCGGCGCGTCAGATGTGCTCGTCGCCTACTTGTACGGCTCGAACGGCCGAGGGCAACCCGGACCGTTGTCCGATGTTGACGTCGCCCTGCTGCTTGACAGCGATGACGAGCAACGCCGGCTGGAACTCACCGCAGCGATTGCCCATGCGGTCGCACCGGCGCGCGCGCGGACGTCGTGATCCTCAACGATGCACCGGCGGCCCTGGCGTACCGCGTGCTCCGCGATGGCACGGTCCTCGTCTCGCATGACGACCGGGCTCGGGTCGAACACCGGGTTCGGACGATCGACCGCTACCTCGACATGGCTCCAGCCCGGCGCCTACTGGTGGTCGGCACCCACAACAGGCTGTGTGAGGGCCGTTTTGGTCGACGCTGAGGTCGTCGGGCGGCGGTTAGCGCCGTCACGGTGCCAGCACGCTGGTGACCAACTTGGTGCACCAGTCGAGCAGCTCCCGGTCGCGCAGCGGCGCAGCGCCGATACCGCCGGAGCCTTCGCTGGGCCGCGGCACCGTGAGGGTCTGCCCAGCGGAACGGTACGCCGCCTCGGGATAAAGCCGGTTGCAGCGCACCATCTGAGAGTCGCGCAGCGTCACCGGAGCGAACCGCAGCTTGGAGCCTTGCACCGTCACTTCCGCCACCCCGTGCGCGCGGCAAACCTGACGGAAGCGAGCGACTTCCAGCAGGGTCACCACGGGAGGCGGCAGGGCGCCGTAGCGATCCCGCAACTCGTCGGTGATGGCGCTCAGCGCCTCGGCGTCCAGCGCCTCGGCGATCTTGCGGTAGGCCTCCAGCCGTAGCCGCTCGCCGGGGATGTAGTCGTGCGGCAGGTGCGCGTCCACCGGCAGCTCCACCCGCACCGGCGCGGGTTCGGGCGCACCATCGGACGTGCCGACACCGGCCGCGCCGCGGAATGCCTCGACGGCCTCGCCTACCAGCCTGATGTAGAGGTCGAAACCGACTCCGGCGATGTGCCCGGACTGCTCACCACCCAGGATGTTGCCCGCGCCGCGGATCTCCAGGTCCTTCATCGCGACGGCCATGCCCGCGCCCAACTCGGTGTGCTGGGCGATGGTGGACAGCCGATCGTGGGCCATCTCGCTCAGCGGCGTCTCCGCCGGGTAGAGGAAGTAGGCGTAACCACGCTCCCGACCACGCCCGACCCGCCCGCGCAGCTGGTGCGCCTGGGCGAGCCCGAGCAGGTCACCGCGCTCGACGATCAGCGTGTTGGCGTTGGAGATGTCCAGCCCGTTCTCGACGATCGTGGTGCAGACCAACACGTCGTACTCACGATCCCAGAACCCGGCGACGGTCCGCTCGAGCTGGTCCTCGTTCATCTGCCCGTGCGCCACCGCCACCCGCGCCTCGGGCACCAGCTCCCGGATCCGCCGAGCCGCCTTCTCGATCGAGGACACCCGGTTGTGCACGTAGAAGACCTGCCCGTCACGCAGCAGCTCGCGGCGGATCGCGGCACCGACCTGTTTGTCGTCATAGGCGCCGACGTAGGTCAGCACCGGGTGGCGATCCTCCGGTGGGGTGAGGATGGTCGACATCTCGCGGATACCGGCCAGGCTCATCTCCAAAGTCCGCGGGATCGGCGTGGCCGACATGGTCAGCACGTCGACGGCCGTGCGCAGCGCTTTGATGTGTTCCTTGTGCTCGACGCCGAAGCGCTGCTCCTCGTCGACCACTACCAGCCCGAGATCCTTCCAGCGCACCGCCGGTTGCAGCAGCCGGTGAGTGCCGATCACGATGTCTACTGAGCCTTCGGCGAGCCCGCGCAGCACCTCGGTCGCATCGCCGGGATGCGTGAACCGGGACAATCCGCGCACGGTGACCGGGAACGGGCGCATCCGGTCGGCGAAGGTCTGCAGGTGCTGCTGGGCGAGCAGGGTGGTGGGTACCAGCACGGCTACCTGCTTGCCGTCCTGTACGGCTTTGAAGGCGGCCCGCACGGCGATCTCGGTCTTGCCGTAGCCGACGTCGCCGCACACCACCCGGTCCATCGGAACACCACGACGCATGTCCGCTTTGACCTCGTTGATCGCGGCGAGCTGGTCCGGCGTCTCGGTGTAGGGGAAGGCGTCCTCCAGCTCGGCCTGCCACGGGGTGTCCGGGCCGAACGGGTGCCCCGGGGAGGACTGCCGAGCCGCATACAGCTGCACCAGCTCAGCAGCGATCTCCTTGACCGCCTTGCGAGCGCGGCCCTTGGTCTTGGCCCAGTCCGACCCGCCCAGCTTGCTCAGCGTCGGCAGCTCGCCCCCGACGTAGCGGGTGACCTGGTCGAGCTGGTCGGTGGGGACGTACAGCCGGTCTCCTGGTTGGCCGCGTTTGCTGGGCGCGTACTCCACCAGGAGGTACTCCCGGGTCGACTCGGCAGCGCCCTTGACAGTGCGTCGCACCATCTCCAGGAACCGCCCGATTCCGTGCTGCTCGTGCACCACGTAGTCGCCGCTGTGCAAGGCCAGCGGGTCCACCGCATTGCGCCGGCGGACCGGCATCTTCGACATCTCGCGGCTGCTGGTGCCGCCCCGGGCGCCGGTGATATCCGCCTCGGTGAGTACCACCAGTCGCAGCGCGGGGACGGCGAAGCCGTCCTCCACAGTGCCGCGGACCACCGTGACAGTGGCCGCTGCGGGTGGCTGGACCAGTCCATCGACGGCGTGCACCGCCGGCACCTCGGCGTCGCGCAACTGCTCGCAGGCCCGTTGCGCGGTGCCGGTGCCGGGCACCACCAGCACAGCGGCCCCGCCCGCGGCGGTATGCGCTCGCAGGTCGGCGAAGGCGCGTTCGACGTCACCGTGATAGGGCGGCACGGGAGCGATCTGCAGTCGCAGCGAGCCGCGGGAATCAGTAGTCAGCGGGCTCAGCGTCCACCACGCCAACCCGGTGCCGCGGGCGTGCTCGGCGACCTCACCCAAGCCGCGGTAGGCCGACGCCGACAGATCCAGTGCCGCTACATCCACCGGAGCGGCACCGCCCCCCGCGGCGACCATCCAGGACGCCTCCAGGAACTCCTGCCCGGTCCGTACCAGGTCGGCGGCCCGCGTCCTGATCCGTTCCGGGTCGGCGAGCAGCACGTGGGTGCCCGCCGGCATCACGTCGGTGAGCAGCCGCAGCTCACCGGCCAGCACCGGGATGAGCGACTCCATGCCCTCGGCCGGGATCCCGGCGGCGATCTTCTCCAACAGCTGCGCGACTGGCCCGGCCGGAGCCTGCGCGACGAGCTGCGCCGCGGCGGCCCGCACCTCTTCGGTGAGCAGCAACTCCCGGCACGGCGGTGCGTGCAGCTCGTCGGCGGGCGCCAGGGTGCGCTGGTCAGCGACCGCGAACGAGCGGATCTCGGAGACCTCATCACCCCAGAACTCCACCCGCAGCGGATGATCGGCGGTGGGCGGAAAGACATCGACAATCCCGCCACGCACGGCGAACTCGCCGCGACGGTCAACCATGTCGACCCGGGTGTAGGCCAGATCGGCCAGCCGAACGAGCACGCTGTCGAAGTCGTGCAGCTGCCCGACCCGCAGCCGCACCGGCGAGATCTCGCCCAGGCCGGCGAGCATCGGCTGGATCAGCGATCGCACGGTCGCGATGACCACTTGCAGTGGTCTGGCGGAGTCCGTAGGGCCTTCTTCGGGATGGGCCAGCCGGCGCAGCACCGCCAGCCGCTTGCCCACGGTGTCGGCCCGGGGAGACAGCCGCTCGTGCGGCAACGTCTCCCAGGAGGGCAGCTCAGCGACCACCCCGGCGCCCAGCACGTCGGCCAGTTCGGCGGTCAGCTCACCGGCCTCCCGGTCGGTGGCGGTGATGGCCAGCACCGGGTGTCCAGTGCGGGCCAGCGCGGCGACGACCAGCGGGCGGGCCGCTGGTGGGCCGTGCAGCTCAAGTTCGGCGGCACCGGCGCGGCCGACGAGTTCGCGCAGCGAGGGCTC
>JBBPZY010000321.1:0-4464 GCA_038276315.1 Mycobacteriales bacterium | reverse complement strand
CCTACAGGTTCGCACCCAGGTACTGAACAACGACCTGGCCACTCACTTCGAGCGGTGGTATCCGGACTTCACCCACCACGGCGGCCCGGTCGAGCTCGCCGCATAGCCGAGCCCTCTCGGGCAGATGATCTCCCCCAGATCCGAACGGTCTCCCTCACCACAGCCACCGGTCGATCCGCCTGTTTGGACCTGGCTGAGGTCCCGGCTCGACGGGCGGCTCCTGCTCGCAGACCAGGCCGGCTTCGCCTCCGCCGCTGCGGTGTTCAACGCAGCCCTCGACCCGCGGCCGGCGGCCGTCGCCCGGTGCGCCAGGGCCGCCGACGTCGCCGCGTGCCTTGACGTGGCGCATCGGGCGGGCCTGCCCATAGCGGCCCGCTCCGGCGGACATTCCTACCCCGGTTACTCCAGCCCGGACGGTGGCCTGGTGATCGATATGCGAATGCTTGCCGCAGTGGTCGTGCGCGAAGACGGTACGGCCGTGGTCGGCGGGGGCGCCCGTCTGATCGATGTCTACGTCGCCCTAGCGGCGGCGGGCCGTGCGGTGCCGGCCGGGTCATGTCCCTCGGTCGGCGTCGCTGGGCTGCTGCTCGGGGGTGGTATCGGGGTTCTGGCCAGGGCCTATGGACTTACCTGTGATCGACTTGTCGCGGCGACCGTGGTGACCGGGGCCGGCAGCAGGGTAGAAACGTCTGCCGAGCGCGAGCCCGAGCTTTTCTGGGCGCTACGCGGGGGCGGCGGCGGCACCGCGGGCGTGGTGACCGAGTTCGTGCTGCGCACCGAACCTGCACCAGAGTTGATCGTATTCGAGCTGTGTTTTCCTCCAGGTTCGGTGGCAGCTGTTCTGAGCGCCTGGCAGGACTGGGCGCCCGGCGCGCCGGACGAACTGTGGTCGAACTGCGTGATTTCCAGCGGCCTACCACCCTGGGCGCGGGTCAGCGGGTGCTTCATTGGTCCGCCCGACGCTACTGTGCCGCTGCTTGATGGGCTGGTACGCGCAGTGGGTACCCGCCCGACGAGCCGGTCGATGGCGGCGAAGAGTTATCTGGGCGCCATGCGCTACTTCGCCGGCTGCTCACAGCGCAGCATCACCGCCTCCCGCCCACGCGAGGAGGGCGGCGAACTGGAACACATCGCGTTTAGGGCCTCCTCCCGGATGCTCACCACGCCATTAGACACCGCCGACCTCGACCGCGTTGTCGGGCTCGTTACCGATGTCCCCGGCCTGGACCTACTCATCGATGCGCTGGGCGGCGCGGTCGGGCGGGTACCCGCAAACGCCACCGCGTTCCCCCATCGCGCTGCGCTGGCCTGCATCCAGGTCTACCAGGGCGGCCACTGCGACACGCGGGTCCGGGCGGTCGAGTCAGGCCTGGCCACAATCCTGGGCACCGGGGCCTACGTCAACTACCTCGACCCCGGCCAACGCGACTGGGGCACCGCGTACTTCGGCGCAAACCTGCCCCGGCTACGCGCCGCCGCCGCGGCATACGACCCGGACCGGGTGCTCGACTTCCCCCAGAACGTCCAACGGAGCGGACCAGCCCCGCAGCGGCCACCCAAACGCCTACAGCAACGGCGCCGGGGCCCGCTGAGGCCGATCCTGACAGCGTGATCCTGTTGTGCCCGCCCGAGGTCCGGCCACCACCCGGCGCGCCGCGGTCTGTGTCGGGCTCAGTGACTCAAGCCTCAGGGGATGAACCTCTCGGCGGTCGCGGTGGTGTGGTGGAGGTCGCAGGGGTTGTGCCGGTTGGAGTGGAATCGTCGGTGGTGATCGGCTTTGGTAGGAGGTCCACCGTGGCGTATCGGGTGATCTTCTGCCAGGTCTGGGTGCGGCCGGAGAGCCACGTGGCCGCCGAGCGGGTGACCACGACAAGGAGCAGGGGCCGCCAGATGAGGTGCACGGCGGGGATTAAAGCGACCAAGTTCCACCGCTCCCGGTCGATGGCGACCGCTGCGACGGTGAGTCCGAGGTCGAGCACGATCGCCACCAGGAGGGTGAAAGTAACGATGCCGAGTTGACCGGTGGCCAGGCTCCCGATCGCCCAGAGGTCGGCGAGGGGCCCGAACACCGGCAGCAGGAGCTGGCTGGCGACCAGCCAGGGCAGCGCCAGCAGGCCGGCACGTCCGCAGCGATGGTCGAAGGGGTTCGCGGCGCGCTTGGCGGCGACCTGGATGGTGCCATAAGACCAGCGCCGGCGCTGGCGCACCACGTCGCGCAGTGTCTGCGGGGCTTCGGTGTGGACCACCGCCCCGGCTGCGTAGTGGATCCGCCAGCGGGCCTGTAGCAGAGCTTGGGTGAGGTCGGCGTCCTCGACGATGGTGTCGGCGGGGTAGCCACCGACTTGATCGAGGGCGGCGCGGCGGAAGGCGCCCGCGGGACCGGGAACGACCGCGATGGTCCCGAACAGCTCCTGCGCTCGCCGGTCGACGTTGAGGGTGGCGACGTATTCCACGGCCTGCAGCGCGGTGAGCGGGTGCCTCCGGTTGCCTACCTTGAGGTTGCCGGCGACCGCGCCGACGGTCGGGTCGGCGAACGGTGCGGTGAGCTCACCGAGCGCGTCAGGAGCGATCACGGTGCCGGCGTCGACGACGACGAGCACCTCGGCGCTCGTCGCGGCGATAGCGGTGTTGAGCGCCCCGGCCTTGCCCCGGTTGGCCTGGATGATCACGGTGAGTTGCGGCAGGCCGGGTCCGTATGACTGGGCGACCACGGCGGTGGCGTCGGTGGAGCCGTCATCGACGACGACGACCTCGTCGGGTGCCGGTCGGCATGCGGCCAGGGAGGTCAGGGTCTTCCCGATGACGGCGGCCTCGTTGTAGGCGGGGATGACGACTGCCACCCGCCGCCGGGTGGGGGTAGGTCGGGCCCGCGCGCTGCTAATCCGGTTCCGGCGGGAGCGCAACGCGTAGGCCAACACAGCCGGGATGACGATCCCGACCCGCAGCAGCACGGCCATCGCACTCGCAGCGGCCACAAGCCACGCCGCGCTCAGGACACGGTAGCCCCAACCCGAGCAGAACCTGGACCTGCCGGTGCGCCCCACCGCACCAGCTGCCGTTCGGCCCGCCATGTCCACCCCCCAAGCTCACCCGCCACGACTTACGGCGTGCCTTTGCAAAGCGCAAGCCGGTGGCGCACTTATCCTTTGATACCGCCGTGTGAGGCCGCCGTCATTCTAGGTCCGCCTTCTTCCGGGCAATCACGATCAGATCGTTTCCCCACTGCTGGAGCGGCAGAAACTTCGCCAGCGCCGTCAACGTTAAATGGAGCACAAGCTGACGGTGGCACGAAAGCCTCTTGTTCAATCATTCAAATTCAACGAAACCATGTCCGTAATATTCCAGAACTTCGAAGCCGGTGATCTCTAGCAAGTTTCGAAATCTCCCAAAACTGTACCAGTGGAGGAGTCCGGGCCACGCGGGGGTCACGCTCGGCTTCGACAACCCCAACCGTGCCAATCGATTTCGAATATACGCTGGGATCCCGAGGTAGTTGGCGAGCTTGATCTCCGCGGGCCCCGAAATCACGAGTATTCCTTCCGGTTCCAGGAACCGGTTCAACTGGTGAAGTACGGCGAGCTCATCGTCCTGGTACTCAAGGAAACCGAGCGCCACAATACCACCGAATGTCCCGGGCTCGAAGTTTGCGTGACCCACGTTCACCCGCGAAAAAACGTAGCGGTCCCGAGTTATTCCGGCCGCGTTAAATCGTTTTTGACAGAGCTCCAACATGCTATCAGCGATGTCCACTCCATGGACAAAAAAGCCCTGCCGTACGAGGTCCAGCGCGACTAGGCCTGCTCCGCATCCTGCGTCGAGAACACGCGCACAGGGGGCAACGTGCTGACCAATCTTTTCCACGCCCACTCGCCTACGGTTGGCGAGTACCAGATGATTGAGCCTCCACGGCCTGGTGTACAGGTCCTGCCAATCAACTGCGTGTTTTCCGAAGTGCTCTTCGATCCGATCCAACTGCGACCGCGACTCGTTGTCTCCGGACGCCGGCGCCTGATTCTTGCGTGGCCTGCTCATGGACACGACACTCGAAGTGGCGTGTTTCTTATGCTTATGTGCGCGAAGGAAGGATGTAACTGAGCCGCCCTCGATGAATTGAGCATAGCGCGAGGCGGTCCGAGACAGCAGTCACGCGCCGCTCTTGCCACGCAGGCACTGCCAAGTAACTGTAAGTAAATAACGAATACGTTCGGGTGAATGTTCCATAAGCGCAGAGTGTCGGCCCCGTTCGAATTGCGTCGAAGAATAATATGGGGTTGTGCACGATGACGAGGCCTTCCAGGAAATGGCAGCCCGCCTGGAGGTTTTGCTGTACCGGCTCAATGAACGAGATCGACGGTTGGCGTTGGCGACGGAAGCGCAATCCTGGGGACGGGGCGGTATCACCGCTGTGCATCGAGCGACAGGTGCGTCGCGGTCAACGATTGACCGCGGGATGAAGGAACTGCT
>JBBPZY010000320.1:0-5529 GCA_038276315.1 Mycobacteriales bacterium | reverse complement strand
CATGTGCGCGATGTGTCTGCACCAGCAGCGGTACCGCAAGGCTGGTTACCCCCGCGGTCTTCGGACTCACCGACGTCCAGTGTCCATGAGGCCGAAGACCACGTCGTCGTCGATCGTCGTGTCCCCGGTGGCGACCAGCACGCCAGACTCCTCGACCAACCGAGCCATACGCCCGGTCGGGACCAACTGAAGCCCAGCACCATAGCGGGAGATGTCTACAGTGGAGCCTGCCCGAAGACCCACCGCATCTCGCAGCGGCTTTGGTACGACGATGCGTCCAACCGAGTCGATGGTGGCCTCCATTGGTGAGAGACTACCGGTCCCCTCCCAGTCTTCGGGGACCTAATACTTCGGTGCACGCCGAAGGGGAACGGCACCAGACTGGTGAGGTGGCTGGACAGGGGAGCCGGACGAGCCGGGGTCCGGGCGAGGCTGCGGAGCCGGCTAGGCAGCGGGTGCTGTCGCTGGCGTTGCTGGCGGTGTGTCTGGGCTACTTCATGGTCATCTTGGACACCACCATCGTCAACGTGGCCCTGCCGGCGCTGCGGCAGGACCTGGGCGCGAGCGTGTCCGGGCTGCAGTGGGTGGTCGATGGGTACCTGCTGATGCTCGCCGCGCTGCTGCTCTCCGGTGGGGTGCTGTCCGACCGGGCCGGGGCCCGCCGCGTCTTCCAGCTCGGGCTCGGGCTGTTCGTGCTGGCCTCGGTGGGTTGCGGGCTGGCGCCGAGCACCGTCGTGCTGGTAATCGCCCGGCTGGTGCAGGGGGTGGGGGCGGCGCTGGCGGTGCCGGCCTCGCTGGCGCTGCTGCGTGCGGCCTACCCGGAGCCGGCCGCCCGGGCTCGGGCGATCGGGAGGTGGGGAGGGATTGCTGGGATCGCTGCGGCGGCCGGTCCGATCCTGGGTGGGGTGCTGGTGACCGCGGTCGGCTGGCGGCTGGTGTTCTTCGTCAACGTTCCTATCGGGCTACTCGCCATGGTCTTGACCGCCCGGCAGGTGCCCGCTCCCGACCCGAGGCCCCGTGGACTGGACCCGGCCGCGCAGGTCACGGGCGTGCTCGCCGTGGCGGCGTTGACCCTGGCGCTGATCGAGGGCGGCCATGTCGGGTTACGCCCGCTGGTGATCGTCGCCGCAGTGGTGTTCGTCGCCGCGGTGGCTGGCTTCGTGGTCATCGAACGGCGGGTACCGGCCCCGATGCTGCCGCTGGGGATGTTCGGCGACGCGACGTTCTCCGGTGGCAACGCAGTCGGGCTGCTGATCAACCTCGGCTTCTACGGCGAGCTGTTCGTGATCAACCTGTACTTCCAACAGGTCCTGGGCTATTCCGCGCTGGTCGCCGGGCTGGCGCTGTTGCCCCAGATGGGGATGGTCGCCGTGGGCTCACTGCTATCAGGTCGGTTCACCGCCCGCGCCGGCAGTCCGCGGCGCACCATGCTCATCGGCCTGCTCATCGGCGGTGCCGGGCTGTTCGGATTGACTGTCGCCGGGGCGCACACGCCGTACCCGCTGCTGATCGCTCCGCTCGTCGCCGCTGGATTCGGCATGTCGTTCACGATGCCGGCCGCGACCACCGCTGTGGTGGAGGGCGCCCCGGCTGAGCGGGCCGGCCTGGCTTCCGGGGCGATCAACGCCTCCCGCCAGGTCGGTGGGGTGATCGGCGTGGCCCTGCTCGGGGCCCTCGTCAGCGGCGGCGGCGCGACCGCTATTTCTGGATTGCGCATCGCTATGATCATCGCCGGTGCCGCGTTCATCACCGGCGCCATCCTCACCGCCGTCACCGTCCACCGCCGCAAGCCCCCACCCCCACCCCCACTCCCACCCCCCACGCGACCTCCTCCGAACCCGGGAATAACGCGGTCACGACACCTAGCGAGTGGCGGGCAAGTCCACCTCGGCGATGGTGATGCTGACGGTGGCGGGTAGGCCGGTGAAGGAGTGGATCTGCTCGGCGACTTGGTCCTGGACATCTTCGGCGATGTCGCGGCAGTTGCGTCCCCATCGGGTTACCAAGGCGACACTGATCAGGACGCGGCCATCCGTCACGATCGCGGTGACGCCATCAGTGGGTATCCGGTATTCGCCGTCGGGTGCGGGAAACCGCCGGGTGGAGACGCTCGCCATGGTCTGGGCCAGATCAGGCCACAGCCGGAGAACCCCGGGTACCCTACCCGCGTAATAGGCGGCGGCGCGGGCCACGGCGGTGTCGCTGATGCGCAGCGCGGCGTCTGGTGATACACCGTCGGTTGATACACCGTCTGGTGGAGTGGAGGAAGAGAGCATCGCGACTCCTTTGTCGGCTCGGCGGTCAAGGCGCTCGATCAGTGGGTGCGCCGGGCAGGTCTTCGAAGACGTCGACCACATCGACGTCGACGGCTGCGACGGGCAGCCCGAGAAGGTCTTCGGCCGCGGCGAGGATTATCTGCCGCACCCGTGTCGTGGCGCTGAGCAGGTCGGCGCCGAACCGGACGGTGACGCTGATGTGCACCCGTGCGCTTGGCGCCCCGGCGGCGCGGGAACCGTCTGCGTCAGGGGTGGGGGCTCCGGATGGCGCGGAGATCTCGATCTGGCAGCTGCGGACGTGCAGCTGCGACATCTGGTCCGCCGCGTAGCGCAGCACCCCGGCTGCGGCGATGCGGTCGATGCGGGCCCGGCCGTGCCGGGTGGGCAGCGGCAGATACTCCGCGGGCCGCGGCTCGGCGAACACCGCGCCCATCACCCTTTCCACCAGCGACGCTGGGGGTTGCAGAGCTTCATCGGACAGTGCGGTGATCGCCTTTGCACCGCATCCTCGGCGTCGCTGCTATTGCCCAACAGCCGCACTGCAAGGCGGTTGAGCTGACCTTGGTGGCGGCGGACCAGCACCTCGAAGGCGGGCGCGTCACCTTCCTGAGCGCGCACCACAAACGTCAGGTCATCGATCTGCTCCCCCGCGGCGTGCGCGATCGCGTGGGTCATAGGTTCATGCTTGCGCCACCCAGGTGGGACCGCAAATCGACGGGAAATCGACGAGAGCACCCGATCGGGTCCGTGAGTTCTTCCCGTGGCCGAGCGCCTAACCATCGAGACGGTTGGCCACCCGCTACGGCCGAAGCGCTACATCAAGGATGAGGAGAGCTCTGTTATGGCAGACACCACCAACACCCCGACGCAAACGGCTGGTTCGCCCAAAGCTGGTTCGCCCACGGCTGGTTCGCCTAAGGTGGGTGAGGCCCTTAACGGCGACGGATCGTCCCCGGCCCGGGTAGCCGACGACACCTCACACGGCAAGACCACGATCGCGTCTTCAGTGGTGCAGAAAATCGCCGGAATCGCCGCGCGTGAGATCTCCGGGGTGTACAAGCTGGGCGGCGGGATGTCCCGCGCTTTCGGCGAGATCCGGGAACGCCTCCCAGGCAGCACCGGTGCCTCGCACACCACCGGAGTATCGGTCGAGGTCGGCGAGAAGCAAGCCGCTATCGACCTCGACATCATCGTTACCTACGGCGCGTCCATCGTGGACCTCGCCAAGGCCGTGCGTCGCAATGTGATCGGCACGGTCGAGCAGATGACCGGCATGGAGGTCATCGAGGTCAACATCGCGGTCAACGACATCTACATCGCGAGCGAAAACGATGACCGGGAACCCGCCCAGCCGGCGCGGGTGCAATGAGCACTCCACTCGCCGAAGCCGTCGCCGCGGCGGTGCGGGCTCATCCCGCGGTGGCTGACCTCGACAGCGGCCCGTTCGGCGCTGTGGCCAGCTACCTTCCCGGCCGCCGGGTGGTGGGCGTGCGGGTCGGGGAACCCGGCGAGCCCGTGGAGGTCTCGGTCGTCGCCCGGCTGGACACCCCATTGCCACAGCTGGTCATCGAGCTTAGCCGGGTGATCGCCGCAGTCACCGGGTCGCGGGTGATCGAGGTGACGATCAATGATGTGGTCACCCCTACCCCTACCCCTACCCCTACCCCTACACCGCACACTGATTCCTCGCTTCCGCACGGAAGGTTCCTACGATGACCGCGGCGGCAACCGACCGCCCGCAGCCCACCGATGGCGCGCCCCGCCGCGTCACCGCACGGGGTAGCGCCGTCGACCCCGACGAGCGGGGACGGTTGAGGATCGACCCATCCGTGTTCCGCAAGATCGCTGAGCGCACCGCCGACCTGAGCCCAGGCACCGTGCGGGTTTCTCGCACCGTGGCCGGGGTCGGGATCGGCGATACCGCAGCAACCGCGAAGGTCGCCATCGCTGGCCAGCAGGTTGACCTGCATGTGGAGCTGGCGCTGCACTATCCCAGCCCGGTGCGGGCCACCGTGGACCTACTGCGCCGCCGGATCAGCGACGAGCTGCGGCGCAGTACCGGCTACCAGGCCCGGTCGATCACCGTGACCGTCACCGCCCTGTTGCCCGATCCCGGCTCCCGCCTGCGTCGACCCGCTCCCGCCAGAAGGCGCCACCCGCTCAGGAGGCACCCGATGCGGATCCCGTTACGCGCGCTGTCCTGGCTGCTCGGCGGGGCCGTGGCCGCGCTCGGCGCAGTCATCGCGCTCGAGGTGGGCTGGACCTGGGTGCGGCCCGTCAGCGGCCCGTTGATATTGCCGTGGCCGGCATGGCAGGCGGCCCTGCAGGGGTGGACCTGGACCGGCACCCCGGTCCGACTCATCGCCGCCGGCTTGACCATCGTCGGCGTGCTGCTACTCCTGGTGGCGCTACGAGCCGGTCGTCGCGAGCTGCGGCTGACCAACCCCACACCCGAGGTCACCGTCACCACCTCACCGCGCTCGCTGGCCCGGCTGGTCGGCAACCACGTTCGCGAGCTCGACGGCGTCACCAATGCCTCGGTCACCGCCACCCCTGAAAAGATCACCGTCCGGGCCGCCAGCCGGCAACCCGCCGACGTCGCCACGCCACATATCACCGACAGCGTGCGCACCCTGCTCGCCGAGCTGCCGCTGGCGGGCGCCCCGCGGGTCTCGGTGGCCGTGCGCACGACTGGCAAGTCAGCATGACCGGCCCTGTCTCCCCAGAGGTTGTAGCGGGTCCGGGCGCTCGCGCCGCCGGTGCCCAGCGCACCCTGGTCGGTCTCACCGGGCTGGTCAGCCTGGGCGCCGGCGGCACCGCCCTATTGGCCGGCTCCGGCCTGCTCGGCGCCGACCACCCGGTACTCGACACCACCGTCCTGGACGCGCTGCGGGCCCACCAGAGCACGGCCCGGGCCGTCGCCATCGCCATCGGCGTGGCGCTGCTCGTCCTCGGCGTGTTCTGGACGGTGCGCGCGCTGACGCCCGAACGCCGCTCCAACCTCGTTCTGGACCCCAGTCCGGATGGTCGCCTCGAGATCAGCGCCTCCGCGATCGCCGGGGCGCTGCGCGCCGACGCCGAAACCATCGACGGCGTCAACCGGGCCCGGGCGCGCATGGCCGGCACCACCGACACCCCCGTCTTGTGCCTGAACCTGTGGCTCGAGGACGGAGCTGACGTCCGCGCCGTGTACCACGACCTCGACACCCGAGTCCTCAGCCGCGCCCGCGACAGCCTCGGCACCTCCTGCCTG
>JBBPZY010000319.1:0-3759 GCA_038276315.1 Mycobacteriales bacterium | reverse complement strand
GCCGGTGCTCAACGGCGTCGCGGTGGAGTCGGCCATGCGGATCGGGCTGGCGTTGAACTGCTCGATCGCCCCGTGGTGCCGGTTCGCCCGGAAGAACTACTTCTACCCGGATATGCCCAAGAACTTCCAGACTTCCCAGTACGACGAGCCGATCGCGGTGAACGGCTCGTTGGCGGTGCAACTGTCCGACGGCTCGCTGTTCACCGTCGCCATCGAGCGCGCCCATATGGAGGAGGACACCGGCAAATCGCTGCACGTGGGCGGGTCGGACGGCCGTATTCACGGCGCGAGCCACTCCCTGCTGGACTACAACCGCGCCGGCGTCCCGCTGATCGAGGTCGTCACCAAGCCGATCGAGGGCGCTGGGGCTCGGGCGCCGGAGATCGCCCGGGCCTACGTCACCGCGCTGCGTGACCTGCTTCGGGCACTGGACGTGTCCGACGTGCGAATGGACCAAGGGTCGATGCGTTGCGACGCCAACGTCTCGCTGATGCCGCGCGGCTCGGCGACGTTCGGCACCCGCACCGAGACCAAGAACGTCAACTCGCTGCGGTCGGTGGAACGCGCGGTGCGCTACGAGATGTGCCGGCAAGCCGTGGTCCTGGCCTCTGGTGGCCAGATCGTGCAGGAGACCCGGCACTTCGACGAGGCCACCGCCAGCACGTCGGCCGGTCGGCGCAAGGAGACCTCGGAGGACTACCGGTATTTCCCGGAACCCGATCTGGTACCGATCGCGCCCAGCGACGACTGGGTGCAGCGGCTGCGGGCCACCCTTCCCGAGCTGCCCTCGCAGCGTCGGGCTCGGGCTAAGACGGAGTGGGGCCTGTCCGACCTCGAGCTGCGTGACCTGGTCAACGCCGGCGCGCTGGAGCTCATCGCGGCCACCGTCGACGCGGGGGCGCCGGCCGCCGAGGCGCGGTCGTGGTGGGTGTCCTATCTGTCCCAGCAGGCCAACTCCCGCGGTGCGGAGCTCGCTGACCTACCCATCACCCCGAAACAGCTAGCCCGGGTGATCGCGCTGGTGGACGAGGGTGCGCTGACCAACAACCTGGCCCGCCAGGTGGTCGACGGGGTGCTGGCGCAGGAGGGCGAGCCCGACGAGGTCGTCGCTGCTCATGGCCTGGCCGTGGTGTCCGACGACGTCGCGTTGACCGCTGCCGTCGAGCAGGCGTTGGCCGCCGCGCCCGACATCGCGGACAAGATCCGCGGTGGCAAGGTAGCGGCGGCTGGCGCGATAGTGGGCGCCGTGATGAAGGCTACCGGTGGCCAGGCAAACGCCCAGCGCGTGCGCGAGTTGGTACTGGCGCGGTGCGCCTCAATCCTGCCCACCGCCGGGACCCACCAGGTCGGGTAGGACGAACACCCGCTCGTCGCTGGAGATCGGTTTGCCACCTGTCTTGTTGACGGTGCCCAGCCAGATCTTCCGCCCGTCCGGGCTCAACGCGGCCGCGGAAATCCGGCCGTAGCGCTGTAGCGGGATCTGCAGGGATGGGCCGACGAACGTGCCGGCCGGCCCGATCCCGAGCACGAACATCGGCGCCCCGCTGGTGAACGCGACTTGGATGCGCCCCAGCATGACTGCGCACCCCGCGGCTCCGATGCCTCCGGGCCACGTCCAGGCGGCCGGGCCCAGCGGACGTCCCGGCAGTACCCGATGCAACAGGTCGTGATCGGGCACGTGGTCGGTGATCCACAGCTCGTCCGTCAGTGGGTCGACGCACAGCCCGCCTGGTGCGTGTAACCCGCTCACCAGCACCTTGGAACCGCCAGGATTACCCGGCGCCGGGTGGCCGAAGGTGTCGATGCGCAACACCTTGCCGGCGAGCGACTGCGGGTCCTCGGCCGCGGCGGGATTGCCGGCGTTGCCGGTGGCGACTAGGAGCATTCCGTGCGAGTCGACCGCGAGCGCGCCGGCGTTTCCAGTCCGCCCCCGGGGGATGCCTGCCAGCACCGGTTTGGGGATGTCGCCGGGGGCGATCCGGACCACCCGGTTGTCGACGGGAGTGGTGATATAGGCATAGATCAGCTCATCCTCGGAATAGCTGGGGGACAGCGCGAGCCCGGTCAGGCCGCCATCCCCCGCCGGGTCGACCGCTAGCGCGGCTACCTCCTGGTTCGGTCGTTGGCGTTGAACCTGCAGGATTCGGCCCGTGGTGCGTTCCGCGGCCAGACCCACGGGCGCGGAGCCAGGCAGTACGACCAGCGCGGAGATCGGTTCCAAGCACGTCGCGATGACCTGCGGGTCCGGATCCGTGCAGCCTTGTGGCGGGCCCGGCGGTGGCCGGTTGTCTGGGCTCGGGCCAGCGGGGCCGGGCGGCTGCGGGATCTCGACCCTCGGTTCAGCCTCTGATCCGATCTCCAGCTTGGGGTGGAACGGTCCGGCAGCCCGGTCCGGAAAACTCGGTGTAACCGAGCACCCGGCCAACAGCGCCGCAGCCGCGAGCAGGACCGGAAGCGCGCGGCGCCCTCCGCGCGAGCGACACTCGGTCACCAGCCCGGCTGGGCTCGGCACAGGAGGTCGCACGGTCGGCCAGGCTAGGTGCTGACCCGTGTGCCGCTGGTGAATGACCACCAAAGCGTCTACTGCTGCTCGGACGTCGGTCGCTCGCCGACTTCGGTGAGCGAGTCAGGCAGCCGCCCGTGGCTAAGCGCCACCAGTACGGGAAGGTCGCGCGCCCGCACCGTCGGCAGCCGCACCTCATCCGCGGCGCGCAACACGGCTGAGACCCGGGACCGATCATCTATCCGCAAGCCCGCCAGGTCGGACCAGGCCATTCGCCGTGAGCCCCATACTCGGTACGCCACCATGGTTTCTGGACCGATCACCGTCCGGGTGCGTACCAGCCAGACCGCAAGCGCCAGTGGCCCGAGGTACAACACCTGTAGGCCCGGTGCGCCGAAGGCGACGGGAGTCATGCACACGATCAACCCGAGTACCCCGATCAGGGTGGTCAGTGGCAGCCGGAAGGCCACCGTGGCGGGCTCGGTCACGAACGCCATACTGTCAGGCAATCATAGGCGTACAGTAGGCGCATGCCACGGGTTCAGATCTATCTGCCAGACGATCTCCACCAGGCGGTCAAGGAGCTGGAGCTGCCGATCTCGGAGCTCAGCCAGCACGCTGTGCGAGTCGAGCTTCGTCGGCGGGAGTTGGCCGCCGCAGCGGACCGGTATCTGGCTGAGCTCGCCGTGGAACTCGGCGGCCCGCCCACGGCTGATGAGCTGGCGGCGGCGGATGCCTGGATCGATGCCGCCACCGTTCCTCCTGCGCGACGGTCCAGATAAAGGGATGGGACAGATGAGAGTGAGACGACACAGGTGAACCTAGTCCTCGACTCGGGCGCCATCACCGCGCTGGGCCGTCGGGACCGGCAGACGGCCGCGCGCATCGCCGCGCTGCGCCAGCGCGGTCTGTGGCCACCGATCGTGTCCACTGCCGTACTCGTCGACTCGCTGACCGGCAACCGGGTGCGCGATGCGCTGGCGAACCGCACGGTCGGGCTGTCCCTGGTTCAGGCGCTGGATGAACCGCTGGCCTGTCGTGCGGCGCAGTTTCGTGGCCGGGCCCGTGCGGGTTCCGCCGTTGATGCCATCGTGGTGGCCACCGCGGAGCTGCTCGAAGCCTTGGTGATCACGGTCAATCCTCTTGACCTCGCTCGACTATCCCGACACGCCAATGGCGTCTCCCTGCTGCCCACCTGACTGCCGCCCGCAGCTGCGTGCAGTCTCCCGAACTCAACCGCAGAGCTGTCTGTGCCG
>JBBPZY010000318.1:0-3345 GCA_038276315.1 Mycobacteriales bacterium | reverse complement strand
CTCGGGGGGGGGCTTTGTGTCGCCACCCGGCGTGTGGGGCCCCCCTGTGGCGCTGTCACACCCCCCACCCCCCGACACAGCCAGATCAGGAGCGAGCGATGAGTGTTGAGGTTTTCTATGACGGCGATGCTGACCTGGCGATCATCGGGGGGCGCACGGTCGCGGTGATCGGGTATGGCAGCCAGGGGCACGCGCATGCGTTGAGCTTGCGCGATTCCGGGGTTGACGTGCGGGTTGGGCTGCCCGAGGAGTCTAAGTCGCGCCCGAAGGCGGCCGATGAGGGCTTGGCCGTGATGACGCCGGCGCAGGCGTCGGCAGAGGCCGACGTGATCATGATTCTCGCGCCGGATACCAAGCAGCGCGCCATCTACGCCGCCGACATTGCGCCGAACCTCAACTCCGGTGACGCGCTGCTGTTCGGTCACGGCTTCAATATCCGTTATGACCTGATCCGCCCGCCGTCGGATGTGGACGTGGCGATGGTGGCACCCAAGGGTCCCGGGCACCTGGTGCGCCGGCAGTTCGTCGACGGCAAAGGGGTGCCCTGCCTGATCGCGGTCGAACAGGATCCCACTGGTGGTGCGCAGGCGCTGGCGTTGTCCTATGCCAAGGCAATCGGCGGTACCCGTGCCGGCGTGATCAAGACCACCTTTACCGAGGAGACCGAAACCGATCTCTTCGGTGAGCAGGTAGTGCTCTGTGGCGGGATCACCGCACTGGTTCAGGCCGGGTTCGAGGTGCTCACCGAGGCCGGGTACGCCCCCGAGGTGGCCTACTTCGAATGCCTGCATGAGGTCAAGCTCATCGTCGATCTGATGTACGAGGGCGGGATCTCCCGGATGCGCTACTCGATCTCCGACACCGCTGAGTACGGGGACCTCACCCGCGGACCGCGGATCATCACACCGGAGGTCAAAGACGAGATGCGCCGGATCCTCAGCGAGATTCAGGACGGTCGCTTCGCCCAGGAGTGGGTGACAGAGGACGACAACGGGCGGCCGAACTTCACCAAGTTGCACGCTGAAGGCGAGCGGCACCCCATCGAGCAGGTCGGTTCCCGGCTGCGCGGGCTGATGTCCTGGATAGACCGCCCGCTCACCGACACCGTCTAGACTCGGGGGTCGTGACCCGACCTATCGTGTTGATCGCTGAGAAGCTCGCCCCGTCAGTGTTGGAGGTCTTCGGCGACGAGTTCGACGTCCGCCATATCGACGGCACCGACCGCGAGGCCTTGTTCGCGGCGCTAGCCGGCGCCGAGGCGCTACTGGTGCGCTCGGCCACCCGGGTGGACGCTGAGGTGCTCGGCCATGCCCCGCAGCTCAAGGTCGTCGCCAGGGCCGGCGTGGGGCTGGACAACGTCGACGTACCCGCGGCCACCGAGCGCGGGGTGATGGTGGTCAACGCGCCTACGTCGAACATCGTCTCGGCCGCCGAGCACGCCATCGCGCTGCTGCTGGCGGTGGCGCGCCGCATCCCGGCGGCCGATGCCAGCCTGCGTGGTGGGCAATGGAAGCGCAGCTCGTTGGGTGGCGTAGAGCTGTCCGGCAAGACCATCGGTGTGGTGGGCCTGGGCAAGATCGGCCAGCTGGTCGCGCAGCGGCTGGCCGCCTTCGGCACCGAGCTGATCGCCTACGACCCCTATGTGTCCCCGGCGCGGGCCGCCCAGCTGGGCATCGAGCTGGTCGACCTGGACGAGCTGCTGTCGCGTGCCGACGCGATCTCGATCCACCTGCCCAAGACGTCCGAGACGCTCGGGTTGATCGGCACCGACCAGCTCGCCAAGACCAAACCAGGCGTGCTGATCGTCAACGCCGCGCGCGGCGGACTGGTTGACGAGCAGGCGCTGGCCGACGCGGTGCGCGCTGGCCAGGTCGGCGGCGCGGGAATCGATGTCTTCACCGCCGAGCCGTGCACTGCGAGCCCGTTGTTCGAGCTGCCGCAGGTGGTCGTCACCCCGCACCTGGGCGCCTCCACCGCCGAGGCGCAGGACCGGGCCGGTACCGACGTCGCGCGCAGTGTGCTGCGAGCGCTACGCGGCGAGTTCGTTCCCGACGCGGTGAACGTGATCAGTGGTGGGGTGGTGGGCGAAGAGGTACGGCCGTGGCTGCCACTGACCCAGAAACTGGGCACCGTGCTAGCCGCACTGGCCGGCGGCTCGCCCGCGTCGGTGACCGTCGATGTGCGTGGCGAGCTCGCCGCCGAGGAGGTCTCCGTGCTGCGGCTCGCGGCGTTGCGCGGGGTTTTCGCCGGTGTCGTCGACGAGCAGGTCACCTTCGTCAACGCGCCGCGGCTGGCGCAGGAGCGCGGGATGACCATCGCCGTGGTCACCGCCCCGGAGAGTCCGAGCCACCGTAGCGTGGTGAGCGTCCAAGGAGTCTTCGCCGACGGCACGGTGCACTCGGTCTCGGGAACGCTATCCGGTCCGGCGCAGGTGCAGAAGCTGGTCGAGATCGATGGCCGGCACTTCGATCTGCGCGCCCAGGGCCAGGCCATCTTCATGGAATATCCGGACCGCCCCGGCGTGATGGGCACCGTCGGCAGTTTGCTGGGCGAAGTGGGTGTCAACATCGAGGCGGCCCAGATCAGCCAGACGACCGAGGGCACTGATGCGATCATGGTGCTACGGGTGGACCGGCCGGTTACCGGTCAGGTGCTGGCCGCGATCGGATCATCGGTGGGCGCCCGCACCGTCCGCTCAGTCACCTTCGGCGAGGGCTGAACAGGACTACCCGTCTGGGGTCCCCCATTTGAGGTAACCGCCGTGCGGTGCGGTAGATAGCTGCGGGTAATCTGCCCGCTGCGGAGGGTCCCATGGCAGGGGCCGCGCACGGGAGGTGGCTCATGCGGCTTGCGGTGATCCCCGGCGACGGGATTGGTCCAGAGGTGATCGGCGAGGCGCTCAAGGTGCTCGGCGAGGTCGCCCCCGATGCTGAGACCACGCCCTACGACCTCGGCGCGGCGCGCTGGCACTCCAGCGGGGAGCTGCTGCCTGAGTCGGTGCTCAACGAGTTACGCCAGCACGACGCCATCCTGCTCGGCGCGGTGGGAGATCCTTCCGTACCCAGCGGGATCCTTGAGCGCGGGTTGCTGCTGCGGCTGCGTTTCGAACTGGACCACCACGTGAACCTGCGACCGGCGCGGCTGTATCCCGGGGTGCGCAGCCCCCTCGCGGACCCTGGCAGCATCGACATGATAGTGGTCCGGGAGGGCACCGAGGGCCCCTATGTGGGCAACGGTGGGTTGCTGCGCAAGGACACCCCCCACGAGATCGCCACCGAGGTCAGCTTGAACACCGCCTTCGGTGTGGAGCGCGTCGTGCGCGATGCGTTCACACGGGCCGCGGCG
>JBBPZY010000317.1:0-6285 GCA_038276315.1 Mycobacteriales bacterium | reverse complement strand
CCACCAGGACCCACCTCACCAGTCAGAGAACCGCCCCGGCCGGCCCCGCCCCGCCCGCTCCGACCGACCCCGGAGCCCACAAGACCCCTCCGCCCAACACAGAGCGCTCCCGCGTAAGCCGCTTCACACCAGCCACCTAGCGCCTCGTGAGTGGCATTAGGTGTCGGAACACTGTTACGCACTCACGACCGGAAGTGAGATCGGCGAATGTTCGGTCATCGCCGCACGGCCTCGGGGCCGCAAGACCCGGAGAACCTCGTGCTCCAGCCACGAAATGTCACCTTCGACTGGTCCGATCTACCCACCCACTGGGTGCCCGACGAGCCCTTGGTCACGTACACCTGCAACGTGCTGCACCTGCTATTGCCCGCTGGGGAGCGATGGTTCATCGACGTGTTCGCCGATGCCGTGCCCTTGATCGAGGACAGCAAGCTACGCGAGGAGGTGCTGGGCTTCATCGGCCAGGAGGCCATTCACGCCCATTCCCACCAGAGCGTGCTTGATCACCTCGACGGGCGGTGGCACCGGCGAGTGCGCGCCATGCTGGTCACAGCGCCGATCATGGCGTGGCTGTGGATCCGCGGGGTGGCCTTCCTGATGCGCATCGATCCCGAGCTGGGTGGTCGGGTCAAGCCGCGCTGGCGGCACTACTTTCGCGCCAGCCACCGGCATCTGTTGCCGTCAGCGCGTCAGCTGATCGGGACCACACTCAACTATGTCCGACCCTCCTACCACCCGTCGAAGGAGTTCTCCACCAGCCAGCCGTCGCTTACCTCGCCACGTCGCCTGCGGCTCTCGCGGCGGAGGCGTGACATGGGCACCGACTGGATCTCCCCAGCCGACTTGCGGGGGCGCCAACGCGCCGACCGGATGTTCCGTGCACTCGGGACGCTGATCACCAGCTACGACTGCTCACCGCCGCCTACTCGCGGCGCCCACCGACCCGGCGGGTCAACCGCGACCTGAGCCTCGTGGTGGACGAGGTCCGCGTCGAGGCGCGGGACGTACGCAGCTTGCGGCTGGTCTCCACCGGCGGTAGCGATCGTCTACACCGGACGCTCGCGGGCATCGATGCCCTTCCTCGACGAGCTCACCGCGCTGGACCCGGGCCGAGTGCGGGTCCAGCCGTACGACGAGTGCGGCTTTCCCAGCACGGGTGCGCAATTGCTGGAGTACGCACCGGCCGGGGCGACCGTGTACTGCTGCGCCCCACCAACCATGATCGCCAACGTTCGTCGGGACCGCCCGGCGAGCGCAGCGGCGGCCTTGCATTTCGAGCGCACCGACACGATGACGATCTGCGTGTCGCGAAGTCGCGGCGGCCGGATCGTCCTCGACCGGTAGCCCGGTCCCCTAGCGGACGGTGACCAGGTCGACGACGAAAACGAGGGTCTCCCCAGGCTTGATCGCGCCACCCGCACCACGGTCGCCGTAGGCCAGGTGCGGCGGGATGGTGAGCCGCCGACGCCCGCCGACCCGCATGCCGACGATCCCATCGTCCCAGCCCTTGATCACCCGTCCGGTGCCGAGCCGGAACTCCAGCGGTGAGCCCCGGTCCCAGGATGCGTCGAACTGCTTGCCAGTGGAGTGCGAGACGCCGATGTAGTGCGCCCTGATCTGCGAACCGACGATGGCCTCGGCGCCGTCGCCGACCACCTGGTCCTCGATCACCAGGTCGCTCGGGGCCGGGTCGTCGGGCACGGTCACGTCCGGACGGGTTAGCTCGCTCACGTGGGTCATCCTCCTCGTCATACCGCCACCGTCGGCGGGCCTCCATCCTGGCAGCTTCCCTCGCTGGAAGCATGGCAGGGACGCGCCGCAGGGTCCCGCTGCCCGCGCCAACGGACGCGTCCTGGTCACCACCGACGAACGCGCCTGCTTCGGAGGGCTGCCCGAGGTAACCGCCCATCTGATCACCGCGGGCTGATTCTCGGTGCCGCGGCGGAATGCGTAAGGTTCTGGTATGCCGCACGTGCGAATCGGCACCCGCTCCAGCCCGATGGCCCTGCACCAAGCCGAGCAGGTCGCTTCCGCTTTGGAAGCGTTGGACTCCTCGCTCAGCACTGAGCTGGTCAAGATCACTACCAGTGGCGACCAGTGGATGGGTGACCTCGCCAAGCTCGGCGGCAAGGGTGCGTTCGTCCGCGAGATCGACCGCAACCTGCTCGACGGCTCGGTCGATCTCGCGGTGCACTGCCTCAAAGACATTCCGGCCGACGTTCCCGTACCCGAAGGGTTGACCTTCGCCGCCTACCTGCCACGGGAGGACATCCGCGACGCCGTCATCTCCCGCACCGGTGCCCCACTGGCCGAACTGCCCGCCGGGGCGGTCATCGGCACCAGCGCGGTGCGTCGGGCCGCCCAGCTGCATTTGCACTACCCGCAGGTAGAGATCAAACCGTTGCGGGGCAACGTCAACACCCGCCTGATGCGCCTCGACGCGGGCCATTTCGACGCGATCGTAGCCGCGGTGGCAGGCCTTCACCGCGTCAACGAGGCCGACCGGATCACCGAGATCCTGGGGTTGCAGACGATGTGTCCGGCGATCGGCGCGGGCGTCATCGCGTTGCAGTGCCGCAACACCGATACCGCTGTCCTTGCGTTGAGCGGTCGACTCAACGATGCCGAAACCCACCGGCACGCCACTGCCGAGCGCGCCATGTTGCACGCCCTGCAGGGCCACTGCAACTCCCCCATCGCGGGCTACGCGAGGACCGAACCCAACGGCAAGCTTTCCTTGTGCGCCAAGGTCTTCAGCCTCGACGGCAGCCAATGGCTCGACTCCCACCACTGGGGGGTTGCCGATGACCCCGCAGCCCTCGGTTACTTCGTCGGCGCCGATCTGCTGCGCCAGGGAGCCAGAGCGCTCATCGACTCCATCGCGCACTAATCCACCCCCGAGCCGGTGAGGTGGCACGATCTACTCACCCGTGCCCAGGCGCTCGCAGACGGCGGCGGCAGACGGATCCTGGGCATCGCCGGGGCACCGGGGGCAGGTAAGTCCACCGTGGCGCGGCGGCTGGTCGACGCGCTGGACGGCGCAGCGGTTCTGGTCGGGATGGACGGGTATCACCTGGCACAGTCGGAGCTGCAGCGGCTGGGCCGCGATGAGCGCAAGGGCGCCCCCGATACGTTCGACGTGGCCGGTTACGTCGCGCTGCTGCGCCGGCTGCGCATGCCCGACGCCGACACCGTGTACGCCCCGGAGTTCCGACGCGCCATCGAGGAGCCCATCGCGGCCGCGGTGCCGATACAGGCTGAGGTACACCTGGTCGTCACCGAGGGCAACTACCTCCTGCTCGATACCCCACCGTGGTCGGCGGTTCGCGGACTGTTGGACGAGGCGTGGTTCCTGGCGCCCGACGAGCGGACCCGCCGTGGGTGGCTCGTCGACCGGCATCGCCGTTACGGCCGTACCGCCCAACAGGCAGCCGAGCGCACCACCGGCAGCGACGAGGACAACGCGCGCCTGATCGCGTCCACTGCGGCCCGAGCGGACCTGATCCTCGACCCGACGCAGTGGGATGAGCCGCCCACTTATCCCGGTGATTCACTGACGCACTGAGTTCAATCTTCATGGTTATGTTGATCTCGGGTGAGGTCGTTTTCGTGGGTGAGCGTGACGATGTGACCGGCGTGCTGTGCTGCCGGTAGCGCGAACCTGCGCGAGGGGACGTGGTGCAGTCGCGACGCGGATGCGGTACTCGACCCGGGCGTGTGCGCGGTGGCGACCGCTCAGCCGCGAAGTGGGTTGCGCAGTGGTGTCCGGGTGGGGTCTATGACCGCAGGCGGGATGAACTCGACGTGGCTAGGATGAATGAGAATTTCCCCGGTGTGATGCACGTGCCGACGGTGCGCTTCACACAAGAGGACGCAGTTGGCCGCCCTGCTGGCCCGGGGAGGCAGCCCCGTCCAGATCAAACGCGGCGGACGCAACTGCTACCACCACGACGCCATCGCCGACGCCTGGCACCGCCACCAACAGAACCACCACAACGACGACCCGCCCGGGGCTGTCTCGTAACCACCACCCGGGGGGATCTATCCCCGTCTACCGGTGTCTACCCCTACCAACCGGGCTATCCTGGGCACGTCGCCGCGCAGCCGTGCGGAGGTGGTGGACCTTTCGTCAACCGTTGCCCGCTCGGGTAAGGGCGCGTACGGCGTCGGCGACGAGAGCAGCGACCAGGTCGGTCGCCGAGCCGACCTCGGTGATGAAGTCAATGGCTTCGCTGGCCCACACCGGGATGACGTCGAGGTCGCCGCGAGCAGCGGCGCCGCAGTACGCCTGCTGGGTGGCGGTATCGTTGCTCAGCTCGTCTGATTGAGTTGATCATCACCATGTAGACGTGGGATCTCGCGAAAGCTCTCGGGGCCGCCCATAGGCGATGTAATGACGGTGCAGCGCACGAATTAACTGCCCGCGCACCACCCGGTTCGGGGGTTGGCCGCGATTGACCGGAAAACCGGAAAAGCATCAGTTAGCTGTTGAGCGAAAGCCGCTGACGACGCATGCCTAGAAGTGTCGGTGTGGGTGGCCGCGACTGCGGTGAAATTGGTCTGGGTCACGCCAACTACGACTACACCTGATGAGCCAAGTTTATGAACCTCTTGATCGATTTAACGATTCAAGATGAACATCACAGAAATTAAGAACATTCCAAGTTTTTAGAGTCCTACCGTCATAGATTTTGTGATCACAAAGTTTATTCCTTTCGGAGCCGCGACCTGCGGATACAGCCGTGATGCTCCCACCTGTCGCGCTCCGCGCGCGGCTCCGAAGGTGTCGCGCGTCTGGGCGAATCAGGAGCCTCCGGCTCGCCCGGAGGGGGCCGCACGCTCCGCGGGTACCGGGTGGCGCGTGCGGCCCCCTCACGCAGCGCGGTCGAAGGTGCCCTGACCTGCGAGGGACGGTTCCGCAGGTTTGCGCGGGTCCGCCGAAGACACCCCCGGAACAACACAAGAGTCAGATTAAGGTGAACATCAGGAGTCTATGAGGAACAACACAATAGGTATCTGCATAAAATACACATATCGGTCGTCTGCCGTTGAGAAAACCGCGGGTGATGCGTCGGACGCAGCGGTCGCCTACCTCGTCGATCTTCATGGCTTCTCGCTGGGCTCAGGGCCGATGAGTGCGCCGGTGCTCAGTAGGGGTCATAGCGAGCTCGCGCCGGAACTGGCGGCGTAGGGCCGTGGCAGAGGCGAGTCCGACGTTGTGTGCGATGGTCTCGACTGGCAGGTCGGTGGTCTCCAGGAGACGTTGGGCGCGCTGCAGGCGCTCGGTGAGGATCCACTGGCCGGGGGTTGCGCCGATCTGGTCATGGAAGCGGCGGCGCAGGGTGCGTTCGCTCAGCCCCATGCGCCTCGCCACCACGGCGACCGGTTCCCGATCGTGCAGGTGCGCCGTGAGATACCTCCAGCAAGGCGGTGAGCTCGTCCTGACGTTGCGGCTGCGGCAGCGGATCGGGAAGCAGCTGCGGCTGACCGCCGTCGCGCTGCCGGGGGCTGATCAGGCGCCGGGCCACAGCTGCGGCGACTTCGGCACCGTGGTCACGACGCACGAGGTGCAGATACAAGTCGAGGCCAGCGCTCGTGCCTGCGCTGGTGGCGACGTCGCCGTGGTCGAGATAGAGAACATCGGGCTGCAGCAGCACCCGTGGATGTGCCCGCGCGAAAATTTCGGCGTGCCGCCAGTGTGTGGTCGCGGTACGCCCGTCGAGCAAGCCCGCGGCTGCGGCGACCGACACGCCGGTGCAGGTTGCGACGATGCGCGCCCCATGGCTGTGAGCGGTCCGCACTGCGTCTAGGACGTCGGGTTCGGGAGGGACGTCAACCGGCCAGCAACCGGGCAGCAGCACCGTGTCGGCCCGCATCACGGTGTCCAGGCCGCCTGGAACTTGAAGGTCGTAGCCCTCCCGGCTTCGGACCGATCCAAGAACGGGGGCGCAAACCACCACCTCGTAGACCGGGCTGGTGGCCCGCGCTGCACCGTTCGCCGCGCGGAAGACGTCTCCGGCCTGCCCGAGCTCGGACAGGCTGACCTCGTCGGTGACGAGCGCGGCCACCAGGTGCGTGATTGCGGCCGCGCTAGAGGTCATGGCAGAAAAGTACCGGATTTTGGCGGTCAGCGGACTGACACCCTGAGGGTTATTCACGCGAATGCATAGAAGTGCAGCCCGATAGCGGCGGAGATGGTTGTGGCGAATGTCTCGAACGGTCGCCGATAGTCAGTGTGCAAGATTCGCCATGTTTTGAAGTTGGCGATCGTCTGTTCGATGACAT
>JBBPZY010000316.1:0-3914 GCA_038276315.1 Mycobacteriales bacterium | reverse complement strand
TTCTGAGTTGGGCACTGCGCTTGCTAAGCATCTGACTCGCGCGGAGGTGCGGGCGGTGCGGCAGCGAACCGATCGGCTACTGGCCACTGCGACGTTCCCGGCGCCCAATGGGAACTGGCCGGCGATCCCGTGGCCGGCCTTCTGACCAGGCGGTGGCCTCGCTCCTTCGCCGATCGGGTAACGGGATCGTTGCCCGGTCCGCCGCAGTTTCTGCGGTTGTGGCGTGAGGGCGGTTTCGCCGGTGCAACCTCGGGTGTGTCGCGGATTCCGGTGGCTTTGCGGTCACCGCTGCCGGCTAGCGGCTCCTGGCTGACCTGGCTCGGTCATGCCTCGCTCCTGCTGCGCCTCGGTGGTCTTACCGTGGCGGTGGATCCGGTACTGTCGGCGCGGATCCTGGGCGCGGGCCGGCGGTTCACTCCGCCTGGTGTGGACCGGCTTCCTTTACTGGATTTGCTGCTGATCAGCCACAACCACTACGACCACCTCGACGCCCCAACGCTGCGCCCACTGGCTCGGGACACTCCGGTGGTAGCGCCCAATGGGAACTGGCCGGCGATCCTGTCGCCGGATGAAGTCGGGTGTCGGCTGGCCGCGGTACAGCTGGTCACCACGGACATCGCCTCGGTGATCGCGGTCGCGGACCGGTTCGGTGTCACCCGGTGACGCTGTGGCAGTGGCGGCGCAGCTTCGAGTCCCACAGGGTGAGCGGGGCGCCCGGTGAGGTGCTCGGCGGCTGATGAACGCGGTGAAAGGGAACCTCGGCGACCTCGGCATCAGAGATCCAACGCTGCTCGTCGTCATCCCAGACCGCGTGCGGATCACGAATCGACACCCCAGGCGTGCTCCGGGATGGCGGTAATAACGCGGACCACGGCGTGGGTGTGGCGGTCGGTGATCGAAAAGTGCGCTCCAGCCCTGGCGGGCGTCGGCGATGATGTCGTGGCAGTAGTAGGCCTCGTCCGGGCGCACGATTACGAGTCCGGTGGCGCCGGCCCGAGCTGATCCGAGCGCGCGGCGCCGACATCGCGGCCAGTCGCAGGCAGCGGTCAGCATGGCCTCGCCAGTGTTGGTCTTACCCAGCGCTGATTATGCCATTGTCGCTACTGACCGACAGAGGTCGGATTCGGGGAGTGAGTAATTGGGTGACTACAATTTTGCACTTGACACCCTACGCTGTCGATTAGTTACAGTTTCCACCGTTTTTTCGCTGGAGCTACGACGAATGGATGAAGAAACTCGCTGCGTGAACCGATTTCTTCTACCGTCTCATTTCTAGACTCTCGGCGTCAACCTTGTGCGTAACCGCAACAGGATGCAAATTTTCATATCGAATCCCTGCCGACCAGGACGGGCATAAATGGACATTTCCGGCAAATCGCGGAAGAGAGGAAGGACGCACCGACATGACCACCCGAGTGTTCATCACCACGGACTCCGCAACCGCCATCGCCGCCATGGTTGGCAGCTGCGTTCTGCTCAGCTCCACCCCCTCAGGCCCAGGCCGCCGCTATTCGCAAACCGGTGTGGCTGCGACCCGCACCTGCCGCGCGGCTACCCGCACCGCCACCACTCGCACACCCGAGCAGTGAGGGTCGCCGTGAGCCACTCGACATCAGCAGGATCGGCACCGTAGTTGGTGGCGAATCCCGCACGGGAGATCGGTGCGGTGCCGACAGGATCCGGCAGCTCAGCACGGCGGCGCAACACAAGCGTCACCTCGATCGGGTGGCGGCCGCAGGTCCCGACGAGCCGACTCGGGACTCGGGTTACTCACCCGCGCCGTATACCCGCACCGGCCCGGCATCGACAGAAGATGGTCTGTGAAACGGACGACCGGCCACTGGCCATCCGACATATTGGCGCAGCACGCATGGCGACCGTGCACAGAGCTTGACACGGTGGCTGGTCAATCAGCAAAAGGAGCACTCGGTGACTACGCTTTCACTACTCGATCCGCAAGCGCCGTTGGCATCCACCACGCTGTTCGAGACGGCATTGGCACCCACGAGCGCAACGGGCAACGACCGCGACGCGCTGGTCAGCGCTGCCGTCAAGGGCGATGCCGCCGCGATCGACGGTGTGCTCCGGTGGATCCGTCCCCTCGTGTTGCGATATTGCCGCACCCGTGTCGGCGGTCAGGAAAGAACGTTCCCCTCAGCCGACGACGTGGCCCAGGAGGTCGGCATCGCGGTGCTCACGGCCCTACCCTGTTACCGCGACCAAGGCCGGCCGTTTCTTGCCTTTGTCTACGGCATCGCCGCGCACAAGGTGGCCGACGCCCACCGCTCCGCGGCGAGCAATCGCGCCAAGCCGGTCGCCGACGTTCCTGAGACGACCGACCTGGCCGACGGCCCGGAGGCACAGGTGATGAACGACGAGTTTGCCGAGCGGATAGCCAGGTTGCTGGAGGCGGTATCGGACAAGCAGCGCGAAATCCTGCACCTGAGGATCGTGCTGGACCTGTCCGTGGAGGAAACCGCCGAAGCCGTGGGCTCGACGGCTGGCGCGGTCCGAGTGGCACAGCACCGGGCGCTTAATCGGCTCCGCGACCTGCTGACAGACCAGGTACCGCGACGGGCTCGCTGGCGACCAGCAGCACTAGAGCTCGTTCATCCTGACGATGTTCTCGCGCGGGTGATTGATCGCTCCGCGCTGCGCGGGTTGGCCAACCATGAGCGTGGTTCACCCGTAGTTATTGCCGATAGAGAGGAAGCCGTGTCCCAAGTGTGGCGCAGCTGCCCACGAAGGTCACGGTGCGGGAAGGGGAGAAAATTGTGAGTTACTCGACTATCCTGCGAGCGGTGCGTCGTAGATGGTATATCACGGTCCCGGGCGTCCTGCTATCGTTGATCATCGCCAGTACAGTCTTCACTTCCATGACTCCGAGATACACTTCAAGCGGTATCGCGGTTCTGGTGCGACAAAACAACCCCGCGCCGGCGAACTTAGTCAATCCCGTGATGGGGGGCGATGGCAATTTGACTACGGCTACCTCGACCCTCGTGCAAGCGTTAGACACACCGGCCGTTAAGGCAGGGCTCGGATTAAGGGAAGGTGTGGGCAACTTATGGGAAGGTGCGGACAACTTCACGGTCAGCAACGTGGGCAAGACCGCGATAGCCGCCGGAGCTGATCACCCATTTCTCTACATCACGACGCAGAGCTCAACTCCTCAGAAAAGCACTGAGATTGTGACGGACGTAATTGACATCGCCCGCCAGAGGTTGGCCGACCTTCAGAACGACTTTCATGTAAGGCCTCAGAACCAGATCAAGTTGGAGAGCGTAGTCGATGCCACCCCGCCTAAAGCGGTTATGGACAGACTGTACGCCGTGGCGGCTGCGGTGCTGATGCTCGGAATCTTGGCCACATGCATCGTGGCTTGCGCATGGGATGGAATCATTGTCACCCAACAAAGATGGCAGATCCACCGATCCACGTCCCGCGCTAAAGAGAACGCGGACCGCGAGTCCGCGCAAGTCACTAGGATAGGATGATCTTGTTCGACGTGATGTTAGGATGGAGTTGGACTGTGGCAGGATGATTGGGTGGGTATTGGCCTTCGTGGGCTTTTGACGCGATAGCTGTTGCGGCGGACGCCTTGACTGCGCGGGGCCACAGCTGAACTACAAGGGAGGAGAGTACCGATGCGGGACAGCGCGGCGGACCGCCGTACTGATCAGCGCCATCAATTGAGCTGACGAGGACTATTCGGTGGTACAAATCGCTGGGTGGGGGGCTGATGTCGCAGATAAGAGCGTTTTTGGCCGAGGCCGGGCCCAGGTTCAATGCCACGTAGCGTAAGTTGATCAAGTCTGTTCTGGTGGTTCTTGGTCGGTTCGGCGTGGCGTGATCGTCTTGGGCCGGGGGGCTGGCACGGTCGGCGATCATGGGCGAGGGTGTGGTGGTGCGGC
>JBBPZY010000315.1:0-15328 GCA_038276315.1 Mycobacteriales bacterium | reverse complement strand
GGGGCCAAACAGTTCTGCGCGATACGCAGCTACCTATCCACCGCCGCTAAACACGGCCACAACCTCTTCGACACCCTCGTCATGCTCGCCGAGGGCCAACCATGGCTACCGGCAACGACCTGACCAGTTACTCTGAATGAACATCGGCGTCGGACTCTGCAACGTTACGGTGTACGGGAGTTATCACGATATGGAGCAGATTCCTTCCGTTCCGTGATCAATTTTTTGACCATCGACGCGACCAGGCCGACCAGGCGCCGGCACACTGACCCCTGTTGACGCCCACCCTCTGTAGCGGGGGCTGGTCGCCATCGTTCGGAGGTTGCTGCTCCGACGATGGACCGACTACGTGCTTCCGGGTGATCGTGCGTGACTGCCCGGATGGGCTATTGTCGGCTTCCCGCCACTGACCCTGGAGTTCCGATGAGTACGACCGCAGTGATCGGGCTCGGGATCCTCGCCTGGATCCTGCTGGCGATCCAGGTCGCACTATTCGTGGCAAGGGCGATCAGGCTGCGGGACCGCCAGCGTCCGGACCGGACCGGACCGTCGGCACCCGCGGAGGGGGAGTCGGGCGACGGTGCCGTGTCCTCTCACACGCTGCCCGGGTGGCCTCTACGCAGTAAGACCTGACCCCGTCAGACCGGGTCGGCAACGGGCCGCAGGCCGGCGGCGCGGGCGACGCTGACCGCTTCCAGGCGGCTGCGCACGCCGAGTTTGGTGAGGATGCTGCGCACGTGGGTCCGCACGGTGCTGGTGGACACCACCGACTCGACGGCGATCCGGCTCACCGGCATGCCGTCCACCATGTGTCGCAGTACCTCGCGTTCACGGTGGGACAGGACGTCGAGCCGGGCTCTGCAGTCGCGGGCGCGGCGCACGTCGTCGCGCAGCTCGCGCAGCACCACGCCGAGCTGCCGCGGTGGGTAGAAGGCATGACCGAGCGGTACCCTACGGAGGACCTCGAGCAGGTGATCCAGGGAGCTCTCCTTGGACACCCACGCGGCGGCGCCGGCCCGCGCGGCCGCGACGGCATGGGCGCAGTCGTGGCTGCCGGTGAGGACGACGAGCTGTGCCGGGGGATAGGCGGCGTGCAGTTTCCGGAGCATTCCGCCGGTCGCGACCGTCGCGGACCCGATCTCGGTTGTCACGACGTCCGGGCGCAGGGTGCGGACCATATCCAGCAGGCGTGGGTCGTCGGGGGTGGCGCTGCCGACGACCCACAGATCAGTGGTGGTGGACAGCTGGACGGTCAGGGCATCGGTCAGCATCGTGTGACTGTCCACGAGGAGAACCCGCAAGAACGTCACGGGCTCAACTGTGCCCGGCAGTGTCTCTGAGCGGCAACTCCCGATCTGCGTGACGTTGTCGAACCCGTCGGTGTCACTCGGTCCGCCGACTACGCCTAGTCCGCCGACGATGCTGTCACCGCCGCCGACCCGGTCATCTGGTCGCTGAGTGTCTGGCGCATCCCGACCGCCCGGCGGGCCGGACTGGTCCAGCGCCCGGTGGAGCTCAACCAGGCCCGCGGGAACACGTACAGCGCGATCGCGGCGTCGAGCACCCGCAGGAACGGGAAGAAGATCCAGAGCAGTAGGAAACGCAGTCTGCGTTCGATCAACGCGACCACACAGGTCAGCGCCAGGTCGGCACCGGTCACGGCGAGCAGCAGCACTCGCAGGGTCATGTGCGCGGCGACCGCGTCGTGCGCCGGCGCTATCCCGGGCCACAACAGCGCGTCCGGGTACACCGCGGGCAGGGCGAGAACGACCACCAGAAACGGCAGTAGCAGGAAGAACATGCTGCTGGTCAGCAGCTCGAGAAGCAGCACCGTGAGCATGGCGCTGAACAGGTTGAACCGCGGCGGATGCCGTCGCACGGTCTGCCACAGGCCCAGCCCCCAGCGCTTGATCTGGCGGACATAGTCGCGGAGGTTGTCGGGATCCTGGGTCACCGCGACCGCCCCGAGGCTGAACGCCACCTTGCCCAGCCGCTTCTGGTAGATCTCGAACGTCATGTTGAAGTCCTCGATCACCAGGCCGGGCGGGTTCATCTCGATCTGCGGCAGCACCGCCGTGCGATACATGCTGGCGAAACCGGGCACGATATGGGTCGCGTTGGTGAGCCGCCAGGTCTGGCCGAACTTCAGCAGCCGCTGGCTGATCGCGTAAATGCGCTCGCGGTGGCACACCAGGACCTTGCCGACCATCGACAGCGCGCGGCCCTGCCAGTGGGTCCGGACCGCGCCGGCGACGGCCACGACTTGGGGATCGTCGAAATGGGGCAGAGCGGCGTCGAAATATCCCGGGTCGATGGTCGTATCGGCATCCAACAGCAGCACCGCGCCGAAGCGCGCCACCAGCCCGAAGCGCTCGATCGCCTCTTCGAGGGCGCCGGCTTTGCCGACGTTGGTCCGCGTTTCGATGACGTTGACACCGGCCCGGCGGGCGAGCTGGGCGGTCCGGTCGGTGGAGCCGTCGGACACCACGTGGACGTTGCACCGGGGCACCAGCGCGGCGATCGCCGCGATACTGCTCTCGATCACCAGTTCCTCGTTGTGCGCGGGGATCAGCACCGCCACGTCGGCCACGGTCATCGACGGACCGCTACGAAGCCCACGCCGGCGCAACCGGCCGCGGAGTGTCCTGGTGGCCCAGGTCTCCTCGAGTAGCCGCGCCAGACCAACGCTCGCCCAGAGTACGAAGTTCACGCCGAAGACGACGACCGCAATCGACCACCAGAGCATCAGCGGGACGACCTTTCAGCGCCGGCGCCCAGCGGCATGACGGTGTGCACCGTTGCCCAGGTGCTGTCGTCCTCGTCGCCGATCATCCACAGGTAGACACCGTGGATCCCGGCGGACTTCGCGGCGTCGAGCTTGGCCGCGGTGCTCTCGGCGTTCTCGAACCAGACCTCGTGTGCCCGCCCCTGGGCGTCGGTGTACTTAAACGATGGTGACTGGCTGAGCCGGTCATATTGCAAGGTGGCGTGAAACGCGCGGGTGCGCCCGAAACATTGCAGCCAGGTGACGACCTCGCCGTGGCCGTCCACCCAGTCGTAACCCGCGACCGGCACCCCCAGCACGATCTTTCCCGCCGGCATCTGAGTCTTGGCGTAGTCCAGCACCTGGCGCACCCAGGTGATCGGCGCGACCGGTCCTGGCATGGACGCAGCCCAGTGGTAGTCGTAGGCCATCAGCCGTACCTCGTCGGCCGCCGCACCGATGGCTGCGTAGTCCTGCGCGACGTTGCGCTGGTCCTCGCCGGCGTCGGTGGTCTTGGCGAACAGGTCAATCGAGAGGATCTTGTCCTTGTCGTGTAGTGCTTCGGCCAGGTGGGTCACGAACGTGGTGAACACCTGCCGGTCGGTGGCCAGCAGATCCTCGTAGTCGATGTCGATGCCGGCGTAGCCCTCCCGCTGCACCAGCGCGACGATGTCGTTGATGTGCCGGGTCATCGCGGCGGGATCGTGCAGCATGGCCGCTACCGGTTGGTAGACCCACTGGCCATCGGTGAAGTTGGAGATGGAGGGCACGATGGGCTGGCCCAGGGTGCGCAGTCGGTTCATGGCGGCGGTGGTGTCGGCGGCCGGGTCGGATACCTGCGGGACTACCTGACCGTTCTGCGCGATCCGGTAGATCCAGGGGGAGACCTGGTTGAAGGTGCCCCGATTCGCCATCACGACGTTGGAGCCGCCGGCCAGGTTCCACACCGGCAGCGATGCCACCACGAGGGCGGCTGGTTTGTCGCCCGGCCCGAGCATTCGCGGCACGGTGACCAGCAACGCCACCGCCCCCAGGAACAGCAGAATGAGGAAGCCCGATCCGCCCAGCTTGGCCCGCATCCCGGGCGTGCGCGGCCCCCCCGCACTGCCGGCGGCGCCGCGCCCCGAGCCGATGCGAGTGTTGGTCACCATCAGCGCACCGTTGCCGGTGTCAAACCCGGCCGGCTCTGCTCGTCGATCACTGAGCGCAGGATGTCGTCCAGCGACCGGGTCGGCCGGAAATCGATCATCTTCTGAGCCCTGGTGCAGTCCGGGACGCGTCGCTGCAGGTCCTCATACCCCGGGCCGATGCCCTGCTCGTAGGTCAGGTGCACGACGTCGCTGGACGACCCGGTCAACGCCAGTACCCGCGACGCCAGCCCGGCGATGGACACCTGCTCGGTGCTGCCGACGTTGACGGCGGTGCCGTAGGCGTCGCGCGCGTCCACCAGCGCCACCAACGCCGGTACTACGTCGTGCACATGGCAGAAGCAGCGGATCTGCTCGCCGGTCCCGAAGACGGTCAGTGGCGCCCCGGCCAGGGCTTGGGTCACGAACCGGGGGATGACCATGCCGTAGCGGCCGCTCTGCCGAGGCCCCACCGTGTTGAACAGCCGGACGATCACCGCTTGCAGGCCGAGCTCAGTGACGTAGGCGTGGGTGAGGCTCTCGTCCACGGCCTTGGCCTCGGAATAGGACCAGCGGTGCAGCAGTGGTGACCCCACCACCCGGTCGTCGTCCTCACATAGACCGATCTTGGTGTTCTTGCCGTATACCTCGCTGCTGGAGGCGATCAGGACCCGGTTTTGGTGCCGGTGCGCCGCGGTGAGGACGTTCTCGGTGCCGTGGATGTTGGTGCGCAGGCTCTGCAACGTCCGATCTCGGATGACGAACGACCCGACGGCCGCGGCGAGGTGGAAGATCGTGTCTACTTCGCTGGCGAGAGCGTCGACCAGTCCCTCATCGAGCACCGAGCCCTCGACGTAGCGCAAGCGGGGGTGGTCGCTGATCGAGGACAGATTGGCCAGTGATCCGGTGGCCAGGTCATCCAGCACGACAACGTCGTGTCCCGCGGTCAGCAGGTGGTCGGCCAGGTGCGAGCCGATGAAGCCGGCTCCGCCGGTGATCAACGCTTTCATCGGTTTCCTCCGATCGGGTTGGGCACGACGCGCGCGACATCCGGTCGGCGGCGGGTCATCAGCCGGTCGTAGAGGTCGTCGATCCGGCGGGCCACCGCCTCGATGCCGTAGCGCTCGCGAATGGCGGGCACGCCCTCGCGCGGGCGGCGCCCGATGGCCACTTCGGCGGCGATTTCCCGGCGCATTCCGTCGACCTCTCCGGGTATTTGCCGGGCCCGCGCGGTCTCGATGCCCTCGAGCGCGGGGCAGGTCGTGTAGAGCGCCGGGATGCCGTTGGCCAACGCCTCCAGCACCGACAACCCGAAGGTCTCCTGCTCGGAGGAGGCGATGAACAGGTCCAAAGACGACAGCATGGCGGCCACGTCATGGCGTTCACCGGCGAATGTCACCACGTCCGCGACGCCCTGACGAGCCGCCTCGGCTTCCAGCTCGGGTCGCATCTGCCCGTCGCCCACGATCAACAGCCGGTGCTGGTCGTCGAGTAGCGGCGCGGCCGCCCTGATCACCAGGTCGAAGCGCTTCATCGGGTCCAGCCGGCCCAGCACGCCGATGACGTAGGCGCCGCGGGGCAAGGCGAACTCGTCGCGGATCCGGTCTCGGGCGGCGGCGTCGTATGCGACCCGGCCGAAGTCCAGGCCATTGGGGATGATCTCGATCTTGCGGGCGGGCACGCCCCATTTCGTCAACCGCTGCGCCACCGCGTCCGACACCGCGATGGTGGCATGGGAGCATAAGTCCGTGCCCAGATAGAGCGCGCGGACCCCGAGGCTCATCCGGCGGCGCTCGAGGTGTGTCTCGCCAATGGAGTGCTCGGTGGTCACCACCACCGGCGTGCCCGCCAACTTGGCCGCGAGTCGTCCATAGATGCACGAGCGGTACAGGTGGGCGTGCATCACGTCGTAACCATCGGCGCGGATCAGCCGCGCCAACTTCACCAGCGCGGACAGCTCGGTGTTGCGCGTCATGCCCAGATCGCGCACCTGCACGCCGTCCCCGGAGATCATCCCCGCGACCGGGCCCGGGTTGTAGAGCGTCACCACGTCGGACTGGTGGCAGGTGTGTTGGAGCAGCGACCGCAGCTGCAGCTCCGCCCCTCCCACACCCAGCCCGGTGATCACGTGGAGAACTTTCACTTGCTTCCTCTCCAGGACACGGTGCCCAGGTTTTGCAGGGGGCCCAGGTTTTGCAGGGGGCCCAGGTTTTGCAGGGGACACAGGGTGCGAGCCAAGATCACCAAATCCAGCCATGGCGACCAGTGTTCGATGTAGAAGTTGTCGAAGCGGATCCGTTCGGCGATCGAGGTGTCTCCGTGCAGCCCGTTGACCGCAGCCCATCCGGTCAGCCCGGTGCGCATCCGGTGCCGGTCGCCATATCGCGGTATCTGCTGCTCGAATTGAGCCGCGAAGTACGGGCGTTCTGGCCGTGGCCCCACCAGCGACATCTGTCCGCGCAGCACGTTGACGAGTTGCGGCAGCTCATCGACATGCGTGCTCCGCAACCATCGACCGAGGCAGCTGGTGTGCTCGGGAAGCACCGCCCAGCGGGTGTCCGAGTCGGAGTGGTCGATCATGGAGCGCAGCTTGAGCAGCTCCATCGTCGCCCCGGCCCGGGTGACCCGGGTTTGGCGAAACAGCGCTGGGCCGCCACCGTCGAGCCGGACCGCGACGGCGAGCGCGAGCAGCACCGGCGTGACCGCGATGAGCAACGCCGTCGCGGCCGCGAAGTCGAAGCTGGCCTTCGCGGCCGCACCCAGCCGACCGGCCCCGAGACGGCGCAGCGGGACCAGCGGTATGTCGCCCAGCTCGTCGAGGTGCCCACGGGGCAATGCAGCGCCGAGCTCGTAGAGTCGCGGCACGACGCAGACGTCCACCGGCAACGGTCGGCAGGTCCGCAACAGCGGTACCAGGTCGGCATCCCGGGCAGCCGGGAAGCAGACGATGACGCGGTGGATGCGGTAGCGCGCGATCACATCGGCCAGCTCCGGCAGCTCACCGAGCAACGGCAGCCCGACCCGGTGTCGGCTGTCCACGAACCCGCGGTCCACGAACCCGCGGTCCACAAAACCACGGGGCGTCAAGCCGAGTTCAGGGTGCTCGCGCAGCAGTTGCCCGACCCGAACCGCGGTGGCGCCGGTGCCGATGACCAACGCCGATTCGAGCAGCCGTCCACGCCGGTGCGCGGCCTTCAGCGCCGTGCAGGCGCCGGCGCGCACGGCGACCAGCGACGTGGCTGAGATCAGCGCTAGTGACAGCCCGCCGGGTCCGACCCACGGCAGCACCGCGAGCAGCGGCATCGCCGCCACCGCCACGGTCCGCGGCAGCTGATCGGACACCCGCCGGCAGATCCGCAGCCGGTGCTGCCCGTCGGCCACCAGCAGCACCAGCACCGCGCAGGCATAGGCCGCCGTTGCCCACCCCGATGCCCCGGCCAGCAGGCCGGCCGTGGCGAGCCCGGCGATGTCCGCCACGGGCAGGACCATCGGCAGCGCTGCCGCCGGCGCACCGCGACGCAGCTGTCCCGCTGACGCCGGGGCGAGTGACGTGGTCACCGGCGGGCTCCCACGGTGGATCGTGGCTTTGCAATAGCGGTCAGTGCCCGGGTCACCGTGCGGGCCGCATAGTCGGCGCCGTAGACGAAGCGCATGACCGGTCCGAAGGTCGGTGCCACGGCGGGTCCGACGAAGTAAAGCTCCTGGGCCGACGACTGGAAGTCCGGACCGACGTCTGGAGTGCCGGCCAGGGTCCGCACGGCTGACCGCAGCTGTGCGTCGAGGAAGGCCAACCGGTCCAGCTCGGGGCGGTAGCCGGTGGCGGCCAGCACGTGTTCGGCCGTGACCTCCCTGGTGCTCGCGCCGTTGACCGCGCCGTTGACTTGTAGTCCGAGCCGTACGCCCCCCGGTTCCGGTTCCGCCCACCGCACCGAGTGCCCGACCAGCGTGCGGATCTTGCCGTCCACCCGCGGACGCAGCCAGAAGGCGCCGGCCGGTCCCAGCGCGGTCCGCGCCGTCTGGACCCGCTGGGCGGGCGGCAGCCGGCGGTACAGGTCGGGTCGGTTGGAGTAGAACCAGATGGCCCATCCCGAGCCCAGCCCGGCTTCCGGCTCCCGGAGCCGGCGACGGATCGAGCGCTGATCGGGCAGCGGGGCGCCGCTCCACACCAGTTCTGGTGCGCGGGCGACTACGGTGACTTTCGCTCCGGACTCGTGCAGCAGGGCCGCTGATTCCAGCGCGGACTGGCCGGCGCCGAGCACCGCGACCTCGCGATCGGCGAAGGCCCCCAGATCATCGTGTGCGCTGGCGTGCGTACAAATATTCGCTGGCAGCGCCGCTAGGGAGTCGGGCAGATGAGCGAAGTGCTGGACTCCGGTGGCCACCACGACTCTGCGGGCCAACGCTGTCTGCCCGTCGGACAGGGTCAGCTGGTAGTTCCTGCCGGCCCTGGTCACGTCGTTGACCATCAGCTCCTCCAGATGCGGGATCTCCGCTCGCTGGAACCAGTCGCCGTAGGCCACGAAGGTCTCCAGCGGCACCGGCAGCCCGTAGTCGGCGTAGTCCCGGCCGGTGGACGCACAGAACGCGCGCAACGTGTGCTGGGCGGCCGGGTCGGACAGGTTGGAGGCGAATCCCTGCGACTTGAGGAACATGCCGGCCGGCATCGCGTCGCGCCACAGTTGCATCGGCCGCCCGAACTGGCGAAACGGCACGCCGGCGGCGCGCAGATGCGCACCGAGCGACAGGCCATAGGGACCAGCGCCCACGATGGCAACCTCGACTGGATCGTTCATATTCGGGCCTTCCGGGTGGCTAGCTGCGTGGTGGTCGGTCGAGGTGCGCCGCGCAGCGGGCGGGTCATTGCCCGCCAACCCATCCACAGGCACATCAGCCCGAACGGTGCGAAATCATCTTTGGCGAACCAGGCCAGCTCGTCGGCCCCGCGAAGCGACGTCATCCAGGACCGGAAATCCAGGCCGCAGCGCCGGTAGGCCAGGGCGGCGAAGGGGTCGTAGTTCTCCACCAGGAAGCGGCGACCGTGCTGTGGTGCACCCAGTGGCACCGGGCGGCCGGTCAGGTCCAGGTGCGCCGCGACCACCACGTCGACGCCTGCGGTGTCGGAGAACAGCCGGAACTGCGCACCCAGGCGCGGGTTGAAGTCCAGCAGCTTGTACCGGCCATCCCGGGGGTCGAAGCGGTAGTCGAGGTCGACGATGCCCCGGAACCCCAGCCGGCCCACCAGTTCAGTGGCTTGGCGGTGCAGCTGCGGGTTGTCTACCCAGCGCCCGAGGCTGGTCAGCCCGGCGTGCGCCGGGTAGGAACGTTCCTTGATGCCGACGAAACCGGGCCGGCAGCGCGACTGGGCGTCGCAGTAGCCGTGAAAGAAATAGTCCTGGCCCTGGACGTATTCCTGGAGCATCAGCTCCTGATCGCCGCAGGCTCGCCAGGTATCGGCGAGTTCCGCACGGGTGTGCACGACCGAGGTGCTGCGCAGTCCCGTTGCGCTGGCCGACCGCCACGGCGTGGCCAGCTTGGCCACCAGCGGGTACCCCACCCGGTCGGCGAAGCGCTGGGCCTCGAGCAGGGATCCGGTCAGCTCGGCCGCCGGGCACGGCACGCCGAGCTGGCGGCACAACTGGTACAGCGTGTACTTGCCGGCTAGCTGGCGGGGCAGGTCGCTGGGCGGGTCGGGAAACAAGAACCATTGCCGCAGCTCGGTGCCGTGCTCAGCAAGGAAGATCGCGCCGGCGTCGTCGGTGGGGATCAGTACGGCCGGCCGGCCGATTCGCTCGGCGAGCGTCACCAGCCCTGCGCGCACCTGTCCGGCATCATCGACCGGTGGCCGCCAGATCCATCGGTCGTGTAAGTAACGGGATCTGGCCGCGGGTGCCCACGGGTGCTCGTGCACGCCGTAGACCGGTACGCCCAGGCGCCCGAGGCTGCGGATCGCGCCCAACCCGCCGTGGTGCATGACATTGCGGTCGAGTTTGAGGATCACCGCCGGTGTCGCGGTGTCCAGCCGTGCCGTCGTCATCTGTCCTCACACCACGCTGCGCTGCACTGGGCTGTCCAGCAGGCCCTCGAACAGGTAGGTCGCGTCGAGTACCCGCGGGCAGTCCCGTACCCAGCTGTAGTCGGCGTCGGGATGCACCACGTGGATGACCGCCAGGTCCCAGTCGGCCCCCGCGGGGGCCGTGATGCTGTGCAGCGGGCCTTCGGGAGTCTGGACAACCGGTACCAGCGAGTCGTGGTAGCCCACGTCGGCACCGTGCCGTGCGAGGCCGTCGATGATCAGCAGCGCCGGTGATTCCCGGACATCGCTGACCCCGGCTTTGTAACTGGCGCCGACTACGATCACCTTGGCGCCGGCGAGTGGCCGTCCGTCGGCGGCGAGAACCTCCGCGGCCCGCTCGACGACGCGGGCCGGGCGGGCGTGGATGGACTGCATGGTCTGCTCGATCAGCGGCGTCGGCCGGTTGCGCCCGTGCAGCTGCCACAGCAGGTAGTGCGGATCGCACGGGATGCAGTGCCCGCCCACCCCGGGGCCGGGAAACGCCGCGAGAAAGCCGTAAGGCTTGGTCGCCGCCGCCAGGGTGACCTCGATGGGGTCCAATCCGAGCGTGCTGCACACGTCACTGAACTCGTTGGCCAACGCCAGGGTGACCGCGCGGAAGATGTTCTCATACAGCTTGGTCAGCTCGGCGGCTTCTGGGGAGCTCACCAGATAGACCGAGTCGGTCAACTGCCCGATCACTCGCGCGGCTCGTAGGGCGCACTGCGTGGTGGTGCCACCCACCACCCGTGGCGTTTCGCGCTGCAGGTGGTCAGCATTGCCGGGGTCGATGCGCTCCGGGCTGAAGGCGACGTAGACGTCCGTGCCGACGACCAGACCGCGGGCGGCCAGGGGCTCGGCGAGCAGTTGCCGCGTGGTGCCGACGAAGCTCGTCGAGGTCAGGATGACCGTCTGCCCCGGGTGAGCGTGTGCCACGACGGTCTCGCAGGCGCCCTGCAGTGCGGACAGGTCCGGAATGTGCTGCTCATCCACCGGGGTGGGCACGCAGACGATCACCGCGTCGGCGCCGGCCAGCGCGGCGCTGTCGCTGGTAACCCGGAAGCTGTCGTCGCTGTTGGCCTTCGCCAGCCGAGCCCGGTCGAGATCGCTGAGGTCGACGTCGCCGGCTTCGATGGCGTGCAGCCGGTCCACGCTGACGTCGAAGCCGGTGATCTGCGATGCGCTGCCCAGCAATGCCAACGCCGTCGGCAGCCCGACGTATCCGAGGCCCACAATTGCGACCGGCCCCAACCGGGCATGCCCGTTACCGACCGCTGGCTGCCCGGCTGGCATGGAGAACGGCACCAGCCGTTTCTCCAGAAGTCGCTCACGCCCGTTGATCGCGAGCGAAAGCCGGTGCTCGGCCACAATTCCCCCCGACTGTGAATATGTGTTGCTCCGACCGTGGCATCAGCCAGGCGCCGGGTCCTCCGTCATCGGCACTAGGCCGCCTACGCCGTACGGTGGGCAGCGATCCGGCGACCGGGAGGCGATGGCCGTCTCGGCCGGCGGCCAACTCTGCTGTTGAGCTCGGGAATCTGGGAGCCGCCAGGCGTGGACTGTGACTGCGGCAAGTTGTTCGTGGGTGCGGTGCACGTCGAAAGCCCTCGCGGCCAGTGCGGCAGCGTGTCCCTCGGCTGCGCGCAGGCCGGCATTGGTGAGCCGACGCGTGAGGGCCTGGGCCAGCGCGCGGGCGTCGCCGACCGGCACCCGAGCACCCGCTCCTGGGACGACCGCCTCCGCGAGGCCGGGGATGTCGGTGACCACCACGGAGCAACCGCTGGCCAGCGCCTCGAGCAGGGTCAGCGACAGGCCCTCCCAGCGAGATGGCAGGACCACCACGTCGGCCGCCGCGTACCAGGGTCGGGGATCGGGGCACGGTGGCGCGAACCGCACGCCGGGTGGGGCCAAGCCACGCAACGTGGGCAGCAGGTCGCCGTCGCCGACGATGCACAGCTGCGCTGTCGGGCAGTGCTCGCGCACTTCGGGCCACCCCCTGACCAGCACATCCTGCCCCTTCTGCCGGGTGACCCGACCGAGACAGACCGCCAGCGGCACGTCCCGACCGATACCCAGCCGGCCCCGGGCGGCGGTGCGGGTCTGCAAGTCGGCCGGGGTGAAGGCCGCGAGATCGACCCCGTTGCGGACCACGACGTGGCGGGTGCCCACTCGCCGGTGACGAGCCTGGGCGGCCTCACCGTCGCCAACGCACACGAGCAGACGGGTCCAGCGCGCCGCGAGGCGTTCCCAGGCCAGCGCCCCGCGGGCGGTCGGGCCCCGCGCTGCCAGCCATGACCAGCCGTGCGGTTGGAATATCGTGGGGCGGGCCCCGCGCACGGCGAGCCGCCCGGCCAACCCAGCTTTCGCCGAGTGCAGGTGCACCACGTCGGGGTCGACCTGGCTGATCAGGAGGCCCAACCGCTGGGTCTCGCCTATGGTGTCGACGCCGGGGCAACGGGTCGCGGGCCAGTGCAGCCGCGGCACCTCAGCTGCGCTCAACTCGGCGGCGAGCTGACCGCCGGACGGGCAGGCGACCACCACCTCCCAGCCTCGGGCGAGCTGGTCAAGGGTCGCCGCAGCGACATACCTGGCCACCCCGGCGTCGGTGGGCTGCGCCGCATGCAGCACGGTCAGGGGCCTCACCGGCGTGCAAGCCCCGGATTGGGTCGGGAACGCAGGTGGTGCCGGTACCACTTGGCGAGCAGCCGTAGCGACCCGTCGCGGTCTCCGATGTAGCTACGCGGCAGTGCATGCAGAGCGGTCAGCTGCGAGCGCCAGATCGCGCATCCGTAGTGGTAGCCGGCAGCGCGCACCGCGTTGACGGCCTTCGCATCGACGTGTCCGTAGGGGTAGCAGAACCCTGACACGTCCTGTCCGGAGACCTCCTGCAGAACAGTCCGGCTGCCCGAGACCTCCGCGCTGAGATCGGCGGCGGTGATCGAGGTCAGCGACACATGCCGCCGACTGTGCGAGCCGATCTCCAAACCGCTAGCCGCGATGTGGCGAATGTCCTCGGCCGTCATGAGGGTTTTGCGGGGACCCAGCTGGTCCCAGAAGTTGGCGCCGCCGAGGAGGTCCGCGATGACGAATACGGTGGCGGTGAAGCCGAATCGCGCTAGCACGGGCAGTGCATACTCGCGGAAGTCGGCATAGCCGTCGTCGAAGGTGAGCCCCACCAGTCCCCGGTCAGTGCCGTTGCGCCGGGCCGCCAGCAGCTCGCGCATCGAGGTGGCCCGCAGGCCCCGCCGGTGCAACCAGCGCAGCTGCTGTTCGAACCGCTGCGGATGCACAGTGATCAGATAGGGGTCGTGTTCATACGGAGCCACGGAGTGATACATCAAGATTGGTGGCAGCGTGCTGTACCCGCAGTGATCGGGACGGTCGTCCCAGCCGTTGTTGGGACGGATTTCGTCGATCGCTTCGCCCATGGTGCAACCCGACGCTACGGCTGCGCGCTCGCGGCGGGCTCCTGCGCGAAGACGGCAGCAGCTACGCCTGCTGGGGGAGGCTGGCCGCGGCACAGCGCCCCGCGCGCCACCGCAACAGCCTCCAGCCGGCTGTGCACGCCGAGCTTTGTGAAGATCTTGTTGGTGTGCGTACGGACGGTATTCGCCGACATCCCGAGATCGCCGGCAATCTCTGCCGGGCAGCGGCCTTGCGCCAGGCAGGTCAAGACGTCGCGCTCCCGGGGCGTCAGGACATCCAGCGGACCTTCGCGGCGCCGTACCCGGCCGACGTCTGCCCGCAGGTCCCGTAGGACGTGGCCTAGCTGCTCCGGTGGAAAGTAAGAATCCCGCCGGCTCGCGCTGCGCAGGGCGTCGGCGAGGGCGCCGATCGAGGACTCCTTCGATACCCACCCGTCGGCTCCCGCCCGCGCCGCTTCGACAGCCTGCTGCGGGTCCCGGCTCGCGGTGAGGACCACGACGCGTGCCGGCGGGCACGCCGCGTGCAACGACGCCAGCAGTGTCGCCACGGCCTGGACCTGTGCGACCTCGATGGTGATCACATCAGGGCGCAGCGCAGTGACGAGCGCATCGCGATGCGGATCCCGAGTCGTACAGTGCCCGACAACCATGATGTCGGGTGTGCTGGCCAACCTGGCGGCGAGCGCCTCGATCAGCATCTGCTGGTCGTCGACGAGCAGCACCCGCACGGGGGTCATCGGGTGCACTTGGCCAGGCGGAGTCGCCCTGCTCATAGCTACCCCGTCTTCGTCTGGCCCTCCGGGCCGTGTTGCTCGTGGTCGACGAGGTCGTAGCGAACCGCAAAGGTGGCAGCCTCGAGCCGGGAGTGCACTCCGAGTTTGGTCAGTAGCGCCTGCACATGACTGCGCACGGTAGTCGTCGAGACGCCGAGCCGCAGCGTCATCGCCGGGGTATCGAGGCCCTCGACGAGCAATCCGAGGCATTCCCGCTCACGAGCGGTCAGATGCGCGGCGAGCCGGCGTGCTTCGGAGACATCGGAGCGCGCACTGGTAGCAGCCCGAGGTGCGTCCAGCACGACCGCGCCGTCGATCACGCGTTGCAGCGCGTGGACCAACTTTCGGATGCCACACGTCTTATGAATGTATCCGGCCGCCCCGAGCCGGACGGCCCGGCGCATCGCGTCGTTATCGCCGTCTGCTGCCAGAATGAGTACCCGGGTCGCCGGGCTTACCGCGATAACATGAGCGATTGCGCTAATCCCATCACCGTCGGAAAAACGCCGACCCAGTAGGCAGATATCGGGGCGGTGACGGCGGACCGCCTCAATCGTACCGGCGAGGCTTCGGGCGACCGCGGGTACGCGGAATCCCTGCCCTACCAGTACTGCGACCAACGATTCCACGAACACTGCGTGGTCGTCGCCCAGCACGATGCTAGTCATGGCGGATCATGTCGGACTGACCGGATTGCCGCAGTCAGCCCGCCCCCCAGCGGTCGCCAATATCCCCACCCCATCATGAGTATTTCGCCGCGAACAAGTTCCGCTAGATAAGCGATTGAACGTCTTCAGACTACAACGGCGGACCGCGACTGATTACCGAGATCGCCGATCACGGTACGTAATATCGCCTTCACGGACTACCAACCCCACTCGTGGCTGCCGTCGACCACTAGCAACCCAGGCGATCGCGCAGGTGGACGGTCGCCTATTGTGGGCACCCGACCCCGTGCGCCGGTCGCGTCCCGGGGAGGGGTCCGCGTCGACCACCCCCGCGCCCGAAAGGTCCACCACGGTGCCCGTAGCGACCGCGCTACCGATCACATCCGCTCACCTGTCCGGCCTGCTCGAGGCCGTCCTGCCCGAGCCCTCGCTGCGCGAACTTGTCGGCAGGGCCGGTGCCGCCGAGCTCGAGCTGCACGGCCCGTCAGCGGCCCGCCCGCTGGTCATCGCCGCGCTAGC
>JBBPZY010000314.1:0-13833 GCA_038276315.1 Mycobacteriales bacterium | reverse complement strand
TCCGGTGGAAGTTCACCCCAGCCGACCTCGACGACCTGCTCGCCAGGATCGGGATCGACCAGCACCAGCAGCCGACCGCCCCACATACCATCACCCGGGCCGCGTGATCAACCCCCGACGGACTTCCGGTGCCGACCACTTAGCGGAGGCCGGTCGCAGAGTAGGCGTCAATGACCTGTGGATCGCCGCGTCCGCAGCGGCGTACAAGCTGCCCGTGATTACGCAGGACAACGACTTCGACATCCTGGAAGGCGTCGCCGGGCTGGTAATCGTCAGGGTGTGACATAGGCCCATCGGGGTCGTGCCGGGCCGCCGATACGGCCGGCGAGTGTGTGGGCGGCGTTGTCATCGATGAGCACCCCGAGACCGGCTACCCCGTGCGGGTACAGCACCCAGCCGTGTCGCTTCCGATCGCGGATAGCGATCACGATGCACTGGCCGCTGCCGTCGATGCGGCGTCCTTCCCACACCACATCACCGTGCTACGCGGTGAAAGCTGCGTCGAGGGCGACACCTGCCCGCTGATCGCCCGCCTGGACGACGACCCCCAGACGCTGCACATGGTCGTGACACTCGAGACAGACCCAGCCAAGATCGCCGCGTTCGCCTCACGAATCGGCTCGGGCGAACTTCTCGTAAAATTTCCGGCGCGCCTGGTCCCAGAGGTGAGCTGATGCTGGACGAGCGCGAGCTGGGCGCCTACCTGCGGCAAGCCAACCGCAGCCTGTTCCGGCTGGAGACGCTGCCGGCCTACAACGTGCCCACCGACCGCGGCGACTTCCCGCGATACCTCGCCGGGGAGCCCGCCCCCGACATGGAGCGCAAGAGCCGCTGGTTGGACTTCCTGCGTGAACAGCGCGCACAGGGCATCCACCGGCACCGGGTCCGACTGCTCCGCACCCCCTTGAGCGACTACGACAGATACGCCTGCGAATGGGGTTACGCCTACAACGTGCCGGCAGGCGACGACACCCGGATCCTGGACCTAGCCGAACGGCCACTGCCGACCGAAGTCGTCGACCACGACTTCTGGCTGCTCGACCACGAGCGCCCGGTGCGGATGCACTACGACGAGGCAGGACAGTTCCTCGGCGCCACCGTGATCGACAGAGCCGAGCTGAACCGGTACCAGGCGGCACGCGACACAGCCTGGCGCGCGGCCGAGCCGTTTGATGCATGGTGGGCTCGACACCCTGATTACCACCGTGCCGCCTGATCCCAGCAATGTCATTGACCGGACCTGACAACGACGACCGAGACGAACTGTCCCGGTCGCTGTACGCGGCCCGCCGCGCCGCCGATCTCGGCCAGATCGAGGCGGCTAAACGTGCGGGGACCAGCCAGAACAAGATCTCTCGGGTGGAGAACGGAAGGGGCTTACTCACCGCGGCTGAGGCTGCGGCGTTGCTCACGGTTTATGACATCCACGGTGACGAACGGCGCCGGATCATGACGCTGGTCGAAATCGCCCGCGCCGGCCACACCGACTCCAGGGTGATCCTGCAACGAGGCGCCCACCATTTTCAAGAACGCATCCGGCAACTCGACGAACAGTCTCGGATGGTGCGGAGCTTCGCGCCTACGGCGGTGCTCGGGATCCTGCAGAGCCGCGCGTACGCCCGGGTGGTATTCACCCAACGGATGACTGAGCAACAAGCGGCGCCGTCAATCGAGTCCCGGATGGAACGCCACCGCATGCTGCACGACCCGAACCGGCAATGGGTGCTCCTCCAAACCGAGGGTGCGCTGCGATGGAACCTCGGTGGCTCGACCGTGATGGTCGAGCAGATCGAACGGATGGCGGCAGCGATCGACCGCCCCAATGCGCGGTTGGGAATCATCCCCTGGCAAACGACAGCTCGGGTGCTGCCGCTGCACGGCTTCCACGTCTACGATCACCGTGCAGTCGTGGTCGGTACCCGGTCCGGAACAGCGATCATGGGTGAAGGAGACGTGCCCGACTATGAAGCACTGTTCGATGAACTGATGCGTCTGGCGGTGTTCGACGGGGAAGCCCGCGCGCTGCTGCGCCGGATCGCAGACGATTACCGCTCACTCTGACTGCAATCCTTCCAAGCTCCGCCGGTGACGAGCGCGGCAGCGGGCGCGGCTGGTCAGGGCCGGCCCGCGTGGGTGTCAGGATCTCCTGGGGCCTGGGTAGATCGCGCGTGGGGCAGGGCGAAGACCAGCACCGTGGCGAGGACGGTGGCCGCAACGTTGAAGACGCAGCTGATCGCGAGGGCGTGGGCGTAGGCGCCGGTTCCGTTGTGACCGGCGTGGGGTAGCGCACCGAAGCCCTTCGCCGACACCTTGCACGAGCAGGGTCGGGATGATCGCCACAGGGGTCAGCGAGGAGCCGAATCCTGCGGCGACGGCGATGGTGGCGACGAAGCCCAGCATGGTCAGGATTGCACCGAGTTCCAGCACGTGCCGGCCATAGCGGGGAGCGAGGTGACCGGCGAGCAGGCTGACCGCGAAGAAGGTCACAGCAAGCGGGGTATAGACCAGACCGGCGTCCATCATGGGGCGATCCAGCTGTGACGCCGCATGATGTATGATGGCGTCGTGCACCGGACGCAGATCTATCTTGACGACGACGAGGTAGCACTGTTGGCCCAGGAAACGGAGCGGACGGGTGCGTCCCGCTCGGAGCTGATTCGTCGGGCAGTGCGCGGCCAGTATGGGGCCGACACTGCGGAGCGTCGTCTTGCCGCGCTGCGCGCGTCGGCCGGCACTTGGAGCGATCGGTCCGGCACCGGTGGCGACTACGTCGAGCAGCTGCGTAGCGATCTCAGCGAGCGCCTGGAGCAGGTCGGCCTGCAGTGAAGCTGCTCGACACCTCGGTGGCCGTCGACCATCTGCGTGGCTATGGCCCAGCGACGGCGCTGCTCGAAGATCTTGTTCGTTCCCACGAGTCGGTGGTGGCCAGTGAACTCACCCGCTTCGAGCTATTGGCGGGCGCCCGACCCGACGAGCACGATCGCCTCGAGAGCTTCTTCTCGGTGCTCGGCTGGGTCCCAGTGACCGACGACGTTACCCGCTGCGCTGGCGAGTATGCGCGCTCTTACCGGCGCAGCCACTCGGGGATCGGGGTCGTCGATTACCTGCTTGCGGGCACGGTAGCCGCGGTGGGCGCCGACCTGGTGACGATCAACGTACGGCACTTTCCCATGTTCGATGACCTCCGGCCGCCTTATATTTACGGGCCGCCGGAGCAGCGTCGTACCGGGCGCTGAAGAATCACCAGACGTGCGCCCTCGCTGGATCTCCATCACCGTCCTTGCCGCCGCCGTGATCGCGGGGTGCGGCTCCGCTCCCCCGGCTGAGGCTCCTCCGGCAGCACAGCTGCCACCGGCCGCCGAGCCGGCTCCTGCTCCGGTGCCGACCGCGCCACCGGCCGGGCGAACGGTGCCGGTCGGCGCCGCCCCGGAGGGTGTGGTAGTCGACCCGCAGACCCACATCGTCGCCGTCGGGGTGCGCGACCCGGCCGCGCTGACCCTGCTGGACGCCACCACCGGAATGGTGGTGCGCAAGGTACCGCTGCCCGGCGCACTGCGGCACCTGCAACTGGCCGCACCCGGCGGCCCGGTGTTGGTCCCGGACGAGGGGTCCAACCGGCTGTTGCGGGTGGCCCTGCCCAGCGGCGAGATCACCTCGCAGGTGGTCACTGGCGTGGTTCCGCACGATGCCACGCAGGCCGCCAACGGCACCGTGTTCGTGGCCAACGAGCTCGGGCACAGCGTCGTGGCAGTGCGCGGCGATCAGGTCGTGCACACCTTCACCGATGTCACCCAGCCAGCGGGGATGGCGGCCGTCGGCAACCTCGTCGGCCTCCTCGACGTCCGGGAGAACACGCTCACCGTCTACGACGCCCAGCGGCTGCAGCGGGTGGCCGAGGTGCCAGCGGGGGCTGGACCCACCCACGTGGTCGCCGACAAGCGCGGCCATCTGGCGGTGATCGACACCCGTGGCGGGGCGGTGCTGCTCTACGAGCTCCAACCCACCGTCCGGCAGATCGGGCGGGTGGAGCTACCCGGCACGCCGTACGGGGTCGCCTACGACCCGGTCCGCGATCGGTTGTGGGTGACCCTGACCGCGCTCAACGAGGTGATCGGACTGAATCTGAACGCCAGCACGCCGGTCCTGGCCACCCCGCTGCCGACGGTGCGCCAACCGAACACCGTCGCCGTGGACAGCGCCACCGGCCGGCTGTTCGTGACCGGGACCGACGAGGGGGTGCTGGAGATCATCGAGCTGTGACGTAGCGTGCGCGGCGTGCGAATCCTGATCACTGGCGGCGCGGGCTTCATCGGCTCGCACGTCGCCGACCTGCTCGCTGCCGACGGGCACCGCGTGCTGCTGCTGGATGCATTCCTGCCGCAGGCGCACGGCGGCGGTGCGCCGCCACCGTGGGTGGCTGACCACGAGCTGGTCCGCGGCGACGTCCGGGACGCCGAGCTGCTGGGGCGCTTGCTGCCCGACATGGACGCGGTGTGCCATCAGGCGGCGATGGTCGGGCACGGTCTGGATCCCTCCGACGCCCCGGACTACACCGCCAACAACGACCTCGGCACCGCGGTGCTGCTGGCCGCGATGCACAAAGCGGGGGTGCACCGGCTGGTGCTGGCCAGCTCGATGGTGGTCTACGGGGAAGGCCGCTACGCCTGCCCGTCTCATGGTGTGGTGCCGGCCCCGCCCCGGCGAGCCGCGGATATCGCCGCTGCCCGCTATGAGGTGCGCTGCCCGCACTGCGACGCCGATCTGGAGCCGCTGCTGGTGGGTGAAGACGCCCCGCTGGATCCGCGCAGCACCTACGCCGCCACCAAGCTGTCCCAGGAGCACCTCGCAGCGGCATGGGCCCGGCAGACCGATGGGGGGGTTTGGGCGCTGCGCTACCACAACGTCTACGGTTCCCGGATGCCCCGGGACACCCCGTACGCTGGGGTGGCGTCGATCTTTCGGTCAGCGCTGGCGCGTGGTGCGGCGCCGCAGGTGATGGAGGACGGGCGGCAGCGCCGGGACTTCGTGCACGTGTCCGACGTCGCCCGCGCCAATGCCCTCGCGCTGGCTACCGAACCGCCGGTTGGGCGGTGCGAGCCGCTCAACGTCTGCTCCGGGCATCCGCATACCGTCGGCGACCTGGCCGTCGAGCTGGCCCGGGCGATGGGCGGGCCGGCCCCGGAGATCGTCGGTGGCGCGCGCCCCGCCGATGTGCGGCATGTCACCGCTGATCCCGCCCGGGCGGTCGAGCTGCTGGGTTACCGGGCGCAGGTGTCCTTCGCCGAGGGCATCACCCGCTTCGCCACCGACCCGCTGCGCGAGCCGGTCACCATGTCGTGAACAGCAGGTGATTGACGATCAGCGCGACCGCCGCCTGACCGGCCAACCACCAGCGAACCTGCCGCCCGGGGAGCAGTCCGGACGCGGCGACCAGCCAGACCGCGAACGGCAGCCAGATCCGCTCCACCTCAGCCTTGCTCAACCCGGACAGATCAGCGACCAACACCCCCACCCCCGCCGCCACACACAGCAGCACCAGCCCGCCCCTCCCACCCGATGCTCCCAGCCCCCCGGCAGAGCTGAACGCCCGGCGCAGTCCGGCTACTCCGGCGGGGCCGAGGACCACCGCTAGGCACGCCAGGTCGGCCCACACCCAGTAGCCGTACGGGCGCACCAGGCCGTACTCCCCCGGTTGGTAGTACCGGATGGTGACCTGCCGGTAGCCGTCGAGCCACCAGAAGCCGGCGGCCGCGAAGGCGGCCACCACCGCGGCCACGCCGGCGCCCGCCACCAGCAGCGGGCCGACCCGCCGTGCCGCCACCACGACGGCCACCGGGAGCAGCCCCGCCAGCACCAGCCCGTAGGACAGGAACAGGGTCGCGCCCAGCAGCAACCCACCAGCCGCGGACGCGGCGACAGCCCCGGTGTCGAGTCGGGGCCGAGCGGCGCCGAGGGCGAGCAGCGCCACCCCCCAGGCCAGCACCCCCGCGAACAAGCCGTCCGCGGACACCCCGATCCAGATCGCGCCGGGAAACAGCACCCCGAAGGGCAGCGCGGCCCGGGCGGTGGCCTCGGCGCCCAACGCTCGCAACGTGACCGCCACCGCGACCGCGGCCGACGATCCGACCAGCACGCACAGCAGCGCCGCCGGCACCCCGCCGGACAGCCCGATCCGGTCCAGCCCGACGAACACGAGCAGCGCCCCGGGTGGATGACCGGCGACATGCACGGTCCAGGACTCGGGGCTCCCTCCGAGGATTCGCCCGGCGAAGCTCCGCAGCATCGCGCCGACGTCGGTGACCCTCGGGACGTCGTGCAGGTACTCGGTGTCGGTAGTCAGCCGATCCGCCACGCCGCGCTGCCACCCGTCGATCAGGGCCAGGCTGGTCGTCCAGGCCACCGCCGTGACCGCCGAGACGCCGAGCAGCGGCCACCACGGCAACCGAGCAGCCAGCTCAGGTCCGCGTAGAATCACGGCCAGCGCGATCACCACCGCGGGCACCGTCCCCGGCCCGATGTGCGGCAACCACTGCGCACCCAGCGGCGGGACGTCGACGTGCAGCGGCACCCCTTGCGCAAGCAGCCAGGCGCCGACCACCGCCGCCACCGCAACGAGCAGCCCGGCGCACCCCACGGCTACTACATCCGCGCGGAGACCTCGGTCCACACCTGTCGACCGCTCGCGCGGCGCGGTCCTCGTCACAGCCGAGTTATACCCCGTTGATCACACCTTCCCCGTCGTAACCCGCGCATTCAGCGGGCTGGGCGGGGTTACCGGTGCCGCGATAAGCGCGCTCAGCCCGCTGACCGGGCTCGGGGCGGGAAGGCTCGCGATCATCCCTGCGGGGCAAGGTGTTCGTGGACCAGCCGGACGGCCATGGATCCTTCGCTTACCGCCGAGGCGACCCGCTCGATCGAGCCGCTGCGCACGTCGCCGACCGCGAATACTCCTGGTGCGCTGGTCTCCAGCATCAGCGGCGCCCGTCCGAGTTCGTCGTACTGTCCGTTGACCACCCTGGCGGCGTCGGTTCAGTCGACGCCCACGCCACCCACACCGAGTTCAGGACTGCCGGCACGGGGAAGACCATCAGCATGGACATTTCACGTAGGACACCCGAGGACTTTCCCCGCACCGCGATCGTGACCGGTTCGGACTCCGGCATCGGAAAGGCGACGGCGGTGGCCCTGGCTGAGCTGGGGTGTGATGTCGGAATCACCTGGCGCACCGACGAGCGCGGCGCCAAGGCAACCGTCGAGGAAGTTCGTGCCACCGGTCGGCGCGCCGAGGTGCGCCACCTCGATCTCACCGCGCTCCCCGGCGCAGCGGCCGTCGTCGACGAACTCGCCGACGCTCTCGGCGGTGTGGACGTACTGGTGAACAACGCTGGAACGGGCTCGTCGGCGCTGCTGGTCGATCTGGACTACGACACCTGGCGCGGGGTTCTCGCGACGGATCTGGACGGCGCTTTCCTGTGTCTCCAGCGGGCGGCCCGGCGGATGATCGCTGCCGGGCGCGGCGGACGCATCGTGAATATCACGAGCGTTCACGAGCACCAGCCCAGGGTCGGCGCCGCAGCCTACTGCGCGGCCAAAGGCGGCCTGGGACTACTCACCAAGACCGCCGCTCTAGAACTGTCCGAGCACCAGATCACGGTTAACTCCGTCGCGCCGGGCGAGATCGCCACGCCGATGACCGGGCAGGAGGACATCGACGTCCACCAACGGCACCGCCCCGGCGTGCCGCTCGGCCGGCCCGCGGACGCGCGTGAAGTCGCCGCGGTGGTCGCATTCCTGTGCTCCCCGGCAGCGTCGTACGTCACCGGAGCGTCCTGGCCGGTGGACGGCGGGATGCTGCAGATGGGCCCGATGGCCGGGTCCCACCTACGAGCCGAGGACTGGCGCCAGCCATGATCCTGGCCGCGTTCATGGTCAGCGGATTCGTCGTCGCCAGTGTCTATGCCGTGGCCCTGTTGCGGGGCCGCAGGGACCGCTACCATCGGCTCGGTTTTCTGATTCCGTTCACCGCTTCGGCGGTGATCGCTCCGGTACGGATCGCTGTCGGTGACTACGCGGCCCGGTTCCTGGCGACTTACCAACCCACCAAGCTCGCCGCCATCGAGGGCGTGTACCACACTGGCTCGCACATTCCCCTGACCGTTGCCGGTTTCCCGGTGGGTGGCCAGTTGCGGTACGGGCTCGAGATCCCCGACGGACTGTCCCTGCTGGTCGGCTACAGCCCGAACACGGTGATCACCGGCTTGGACCGGGTACCCGTGGCCGACCGCCCGCCTGTCGGAGTCGTGCACCTGTCCTTCGATGTCATGGTCTGCATCGGCTCGCGGCTCCGCAAGAGCCCGACGCCAGCACTGCGGGTGAACGGTGAGCCTCGCCCAGTGGTCGATCACCGTGCTGTGGATCGGCTTGACGCTCTACGCACTGCTGGCCGGGGCCGACAGGAAAGACTGTTCGGCGCCGGCTTCTGGGAGCTGTTCGCCGCCGCTGGTCATCGTATCGGCCCTCGCGGGCGTTGCATCCCTGCCGCTGGTGCTACGCCACCGCTACCTACCGCCACGAAGTGGCGAAGGAAGGCTAGGCGCCGCCGGCGGTGAGCAGCATGTCAGTGGCAAAACCGGCGACTAGCCCCACCCACACGCCCCAGTAGAGCAGGGACCGGTGGCCACCCCGCAGCGCGATGGCGACCAGCTGGATGATCACGTAGAGGATAGAGCCGGCGGCCAGCGTGAGGAAAACCAGGCTCATCGGGTCGCTGGTGAACTGGTGGCCGATCACCGTTCCCAGCACCGTCGGGCCACCACCGATCACACCCAGGATTAGCAAAAAACCCCAGCTGGGCTGCTCTTGCTCGGTGGCCAGCGGGGCCACGATGCCGAACCCCTCGGTCGCGTTGTGCAAGGCGAAGCCGGTCACCAGCAGGGTGGCCAGCGCGATCTTGCCCTGAGCCGCGCTGCCACCGATGGCGAGGCCCTCGCCGAAGTTGTGCAGGCCGATCCCCACCGCGATCAGGAACGCGAGCCGGCGGGCCGCCGTCCAGGTGTCACCCTTGCGCAGGGTCAGCTCGTCGGCGGCCATCGTGCCCGGGCCCAGGAGCGGAACGGGTCCCTCGCCGGTGAGCCAGCGCTCGTACCCGGCCAGGCTCAACAATCCGACTCCCAGCCCGGCGAAGAGTAAAGCGCCGAACCCGAGCACCGGCACCACACTGCCGGAACCGTCGTGCACCTTTTCCAGCGTGGCGCCGACGGTCGCCCACGCCTGGTTCAGCAGGTCCCACATGATGAAGATCAAAATGCCGATCGCGAAGGCGTTGAGAAACACTCGCACGCCGGGCGCGGTCCGGCTGTGACGGGCGCTGCGCAGCCGGCCCAGCGGTAGCCCGAGCACGATCGTGACCCCTGCGATCAACCCGAGGATCAGCGTCTGGACTGCATCCACCGGGGATCAGCCCGCACTTCTATCGCACCGCATTCGACTCCCTCGCCCTCGTCTCCCATCAGCTTTGTCGCAATGAATGAGATCTGTCAAGAACACTGATCGGAGGTCGACAACAGAAGCTTTCAGACGGTGATTGTGTGCGCACCGACGGTGACCTAGCTCGCGGTCATACAGGATCTGCGAGGCAGCATTTCGGAATATCTCTTTTGTTAGGCAGCCCTACACTAACGATGGTTAGGCCGCCCTCACCGATCATCAATTGGCGCGGCGAGCCTACACGCCAGGACGGCTTATGGCCTCCTCACCGCACCCACACCTGAAGGTCCTACATCGATGCTTTTGACACGGCTGGCGCAGCCAGCGGTGCGTCATTGCACTATCCGTGCTTAGTGCGGTTTGTCGTGATTTTCTGCGCAGCCGCAGAACGTTGCACTTAGGTTCACCAGGCAGCGTTGCCTTACCCGTTGCGCTGCGGAGGTGCACACTGGGGTCCATGGCGTGTCTCCGACGCAGACGCTACGACGACTACGGCTATCGGTACCGGCCTCGGCCGGGAGGCGGGTCATGTCTTCGGGACGCGTGCCTGCTCGACGCCGGATGCTGTCTCGGGGAAAGCCTCAGCGGCAACTGCCTTGTACTGGCGTTGCTGGCGTTGCCGGAAGTGACCGTAGCCCTGATCGGCGAAGCCCGAATGCTGCGCCACAAGCCTGCTGCGGCAGGATCACAACTGGCGACGCTGCTGGTCGCCGGCGTCCGAACGTACCAACGCAAGATCAGTCCGCGACGGCCGCCGTGTTGCCATTTCTCGCCAACCTGTTCGGAGTATGCCGCACAGGCGCTGCGGATCCACGGCGCTCGACGGGGGAGTTGGCTCACCGTCAAACGGCTCGGTCGCTGTCGGCCCAGCAGGCCCGCCGCTGACGACCCAGTGCCCGGGGCCAGATTCTCCGTATAGCACCCCCTTGACGGGTGCACAGGCGGCTACCTAATGTAATGAGTCTGCGCGCACGCCGCCGTCTTTCACCGCATGACGCGCTAAAAACGATCTTTCGTGTGGTCGAAACGTTACGATAAGTGCCGCTTCAGGGAGGAGCTGGTGAGCTACAGCCTGGGGATCGACCTCGGCAGCACCTTCGTTGCGGCTGCGCGTGCGACGGCGGCCACCGTGGAAGCGGTCCCCCTCGGTGATCGTTCGGTGGTCCCAGCCGCTGTGTACCTCCAGAGCGACGGCACGCTGGCTAGCGGGGAGGCCGCCAGCAGGGGCGCCGTGAGCAGCCCGGATCGGATCGGCCGTGAGTTCACCCGTCGGCTGGGTGACCCGACGCCGGTGGTACTCGGTGGTGAGTGCTACGCGGTTACCGAACTGGTAGGCGTCCTGCTGCGAGGCGTGGTAGCGCAGATCACAAAGGCCGAAGGCGAACGACCCGATCGGGTCGTGTTGACCCACCCGACTAGTTGGGGTCCATTCCGCCGTGCGCTATTCGAGGAGTCTACCCGGCAAGCGGGGCTGATCAATTCGCTCATGATGACCGAGGCCGAAGCCGCAGCCGCGCATTACACCGCGACCCGACCGCTGAGCGACGGCGAGGCGATGGCGGTTTACGACCTGGGCGGTGCCACCTTCGACGCCACGGTGCTGCGCATGCACTCCGGTGGTATCGAGATCGTCGGCAAGCCCGAGCGCATCGAAGCGCTTGGTGGCCGTGACTTCGACGAAGCAATCCTGTCCCACGTCAACGACACCGCCGACGGGGCGCTCACCGAGCTAGACATGCGGCGCCCGCAGACCTTTGCCGCGCTTGCCAGGGTGCGACAGGAATGCATCGTGGCCAAAGAGGCTCTTTCAGCAGACACCGAGGCGACTTTCCCGGTATCCCTGCCCAGCCGAACCTTTGACGTGCATCTCACCCGGTCCGACTTCGAGGACATGGTGCGAGGCCCGATCGAGTCGACCATCCGGGCACTGTCCCGAGCCCTGCAGTCAGCCCAGGTCGAGCCGGCGAACCTCAGCGCGGTGCTTCTCGTGGGTGGGTCGTCGCGTATTCCCATGATCGCCCGGATGGTGTCCGCGGAGCTGAGGTGTCCCACCGTCGTCGACACCCATCCGCAACACGTCGTTGCGCTCGGTGCCGCCACGCACGCCGCGCACGCGCCCCAACCGCGCTACACCGTCCCCCAGCGCAGCCGGCAGCACGAACAACGACTCGTCAGTCGTGGCACCACGGCCGCGCCTCCCACCACAAACGGATTGCCTCCCACCACAAACGGATTGCACCCGAGCACAAACGGATTTCCGGGTACCCATCCGCAGATACCAGATGAGCAGCCGCTCATACCCGCGCAGCGGCCAGCCGAAGTGCTCCCGACCAGCGCGATTCCGACACCACGCACACCATCGCGTGAAGCGACGCCTACCACCGCGCGTCACGTGAGACCGAAGCAAACACCACCCTCGCGCAAGCCGCCATCCGACCGCAAGCGCTGGGCTAGGATACTGCTCGGTGCCGGCGCAGCGGTCGCGGTGGCCGCAGTGATCGCGCTGGCCACCTTCGCCAGCCGCCACTACACCCAGGCCCCTCCCCCGTCGATCTCAAAACCCGCGCTCGCAAAGCCGGCGCCGACCGCGGTGGCAAGCGTCGGACCGAAGGTCGCGGTACCCACGGCCAGTGCCATCATCGCGGTAGGGCACACGCCCAGCTTCGTCGCCGTTGCCCCCGACGGTAAGCACGCCTACGTCGCTAACGGCGACGCCCAGGTCATTACCGTGGTGGACACCGCCGTCAATCAGGTGACCGCAACCATTCCGCTCGCGGCCGGCCCGCCTCAGTTCCTCACGTTCGCACGAGATGGCCGCATGCTGTACGTCGCCATATTCAATGATCAGCAGACAAAGCATGCAATCGACGTGCTCGACACCGTGTCGGATACAGAGATCGCAACGATTCCGCAGCCCGGGAGTCCGTTCGACCCGGCGATCAGTCCGGACGGCACGTTGCTTTATGTTCCCAACCACGATGTCGCGGCCCTGTCAGTGATCTCCACCGACACCAACACGGTCATCGGAAAGATCAACGTCGCCCCGGACCCGCATTCGATCGCGTTGTCCCGCGATGGCAGCCGTGCCTACACGGCGAATCACGAATCCGGCCTGGTTTCGGTGATCAATACCGCCACCCGCGAGGTGGTTGCAACCATCCCGGTCGGATTCGGTCCACATTCCATCGCCGTACACCCCAACCGGCCGCTGGTCGCCAACGTGAACTACGAATCGAACTCGGTATCGGTGATCAACACCAACACTCTCAAGGTGGTAGCCACCGTCCCGGTCGGCCAGCAGCCAAAAGACATCGCCTGGTCTCCAGACGGCCGGTTCGCCTATGTGGTCAACAGTGGCAGTAACACTGTCTCGGTGATCGACGCGACGACCGACAAGGTCACCGCGACCATCCCCACCGGGGCCGGCCCGAGCAGCATCGCGCTGCTACCCAACGGCCACCAGGCGTACGTGAGCAACGTCGACAGCGGGACTTTGACCGTTCTCGAACTCACCCACTGATCGTTATCCTCATCGGTCAGGGCGCAATGATCGTGCCCACGGTGAGCTGTGAGCCGGGCGGCGCACCCGCGCAGCCGGTTGCCTCGACCGGCACGAACAGTGCCGCCGTCTCGTCCGGCGGATAGATGCGCAAGCCGCGCACGGGCGTCGGGCGGCACACCGCCGCGTCGTAGTTCGCGACGTTCACCAGTTGCAGCTGCGCTGACGCGGTGGCACCCGGCGCGATGCGCACCGATCCACCAGGGTCACCGACCCGCTCCGCGGCGGGTCCGACCTGCTGGCCTACGTCGCCGGCGACGTAGGAGACGCCGGGGAAGCCCTGCATCTCGCAGGCCTGACTGCCGATATTGGTGAAAACCAGCACGCGATACACCGAGCCGGCGGCGCCCTCGGGCGGACCGAGGGAGGCGTTGAGCTGCGCCGAGCGGCACCTCGGCGCAGCTCCCGAGGCCGTCGGGACTCCCGGTGTCGACGATGGCCCCGTCAACGTGGGCGGGGTCGCCGGCACGCTGGCCGTGGTCGGCAAGGCGGTGGTCCCCGGTGTTCTCGCCGGGCGAGCTGCCGTCGCGCTCGAACAGGCCGCCAGCGCCAGCGCGAGCCCGCCCAGTGCGGCGATGCAATGTCCTGACCTCATGATCCACCCATCCACGCGGGTCCCATACCTTCTCGGCTAGCCTAACTTGATCACGAGGTCGTAGCCGACACGCAGCACTCACCGTCGGCTGATGCGCCGCCGGCCGCCTGCACTGCGCCGTGCGCCCCCAGGACCGCCCTGTTGATGGAGACCTCGCCCAGCAGACCAGGACCGGTGGCTAGTCATGTAGCGG
>JBBPZY010000313.1:0-18087 GCA_038276315.1 Mycobacteriales bacterium | reverse complement strand
TCAATCGCAACCTGGTCTACTACCTCACTCCCGCCGAGGCGGTTGCGCAGCGGGCCGACTTCGGTGCCGGGCAGCGGCTGCAGCTCGGCGGGTTCGTCGTGCCCGGGAGCGTGGTGCGGACGGCCGACGGGCTGCGCTTCATCGTCGCCGCCGGCATCGCGCCGGGAAGCGCCACGGTCGCGGTGCGGCACATCGGGGCGCCGGCGCAGCTGTTCCGCGCGGGCATCGGGGTGGTGCTGGAGGGTTCCTGGCGGGGTGACGTCTTCGTGTCCGACACCATGCTGGTCAAGCACGACGCGAATTACCGACCCCCGGGCAAGCAGGCAGCGGTGGGAGGATGACCACCGCGATCCCGGCCGCCGGCTGGACCGGCGCGCTGCTCGGTCTGGCCGCGTCGCTGGTGCTCGCCGTCCTCGGTTTTCGCGCGCAGCGGCGCCCCGATGCGGTGAAACACCGCCAGCTGCGCGTCACGGTGTGGCTGATGCTGGGTGGGGCCGCGCTGTCGATGCTGGCGCTCGAGGTGGCTCTGTTCACTGATGACTTCGCGCTGGCCTACGTGGCCGAGACGCACGCGCGGTCCAGTTCGCTGCTGTTCACGTTTACGACCGCGTGGTCCGGGCTCGGCGGCAGTCTGGTGCTCTGGGCGCTGGTGCTGGCCGGGTACACCGCGGTGGTGGCCCGCGGGGTCCACGGCACCGGTGATCGGCTCGGCACCGGGGCGCTGGGCGTGCTGGGTGTCGTGTCGTCGTTCTTTTTCGGCCTGATCACCACGGCGGCGAACCCGTTCGAGATCCTGGCGGATCCGCCCGCCGATGGGCCCGGCCCCAACCCACTGCTGCGCGACCACGTCATGGTCGCCTTCCACCCTCCGATGCTGTACCTGGGCTACGTCGGGTTCACCGTGCCGTTCGCCTTCGCGATGTCCGCGCTGCTGCTGCGCCGCGGCGGGGTCGACTGGCTGCGCCGCACCCGCCGAGCCAACCTGGTGGCCTGGAGCTTCCTGACCGGCGGGCTTGTGCTGGGTGGTTGGTGGTCCTACGAGGTGCTCGGCTGGGGTGGCTTCTGGGCCTGGGACCCGGTGGAGAATGCCGCGCTGATCCCGTGGCTGGTCGCGACTGCCTTCATTCACTCGTCGGTGGTGCAGCTACGCCGCGGCATGCTGCAGGCGTGGAACTTCGTGCTGGTGATCGCCACGTTCGCGCTGACCATTCTCGGCACGTTCCTGACCCGCTCCTCGGTCGTGGTCTCGGTGCACAGCTTCAGCCAGTCCGCGGTGGGGCCGGCGCTGCTGGGGTTCTTCGTGCTCGTGGTGGGCGGCGGGTTCGTCCTGTTCGCGCTGCGCGGCGAACGGGTCGCCTCCTTGTCCGCGCCGGAATCCCTGGCCAGCCGCGAGGGCGTGTTCCTGGTGAACAACCTGCTGCTGAGCCTGCTGGCGTTCGTGGTGCTGCTCGGCACCGTGTACCCGATCCTCATCGAGGCCCTCACCGGCAGTCAAGTATCGGTGGGCCGACCCTACTTCGACCGGATGGCGGTGCCGATCGCCTTCGCGCTGCTGCTGGCGATGGGTGTCGGCCCGGTCACCCCTTACCGCCGGGCCACCGCCGCAGTGCTTTGGGCCCGGCTGCGAATCCCGCTGCTGGCGGCCAGTGCGACCGCCGCCGCACTGGCGCTGGCCGGCATCCGGTCGGTGAGCGTGGTGGCGGTCGCCTTCCTCGCCACCGGGATCGCCGCGTCGAGCGCTCGCCAGCTGACGGTCACCGCGCCCAGCCTGCATCCGCGGGACGTGGTCCGGGTGCTGCGTTCCCAGCGCGGGTATTGGGGCGGGCAGTTGGCGCACCTCGGGGTCGCGTTGGTCGCTGTCGCCATCGCGATCTCCGGGGGGCTCGCCGACCGGGCGACGGTGACCCTGGGCCAGGGTCAATCGGTGCGGTTCGCGGGGTACTCGGTGTCCTTCGAGCGCACCGAGCAGCACCGGCTGGCCGATCGGTCGGTCACCGACGCGCACATCGCCTTCCGCGCCGACGGCAAGGTGATCCAAGTGGCGCAGCCGCGGCTGAGCTCGTTCGCCGGGCAGCGGCAGGCGGTGGGCGAGCCGTCGGTGTGGTCGGGCCCGACCCGCGACATCTACGTCGCCCTGGCTGACCTCTCGCCCGGGCAGGTCACGCTCAACCTGTACCGCTACCCGCTGATGTCATGGCTGTGGGTCGGGGGTCTACTGGTCATGGCCGGTGGGTTCTGGGCGTTGGGTGGCCGCGGCCGGCGGCGTGCCGAGCCCGGAGCGCCCACCCCCGAGGAGGTGCCGGCCCATGCCTAGGCGGATCGTGAACGTCGGCATCGTCGTCGCCATCGTGGTGCTCGCGGTCACCACGGTCGGGCTCCTTCTCGGCGGATCCGGCGGGCGGGATCGGGCCTCGGAGCTGCAGCAGCGGCTACGCTGCCCGGTCTGCAAGAGCGTCTCGATCGACGAATCGCAGTCGCAGACCGCGGTGGCCATGCGCCGGGCCGTCGCCGAGCAGGTCGCGGCGGGCCGCGGCGACGCGGAGATCATCGGCTTCTTCCGGGCCCGCTACGGCGACTGGGTGCTGCTCGACCCGCCGTTCCGGGGCACCACCGCGCTGCTGTGGCTGCTTCCGGCTGCGGCCACGTTTGTCGGGGTGGCGGCCCTGCTGGCCCGCGCGCGGCGCGTCGTGCCACCGGCCGCCGAGATCTCGGCGGCTGACCGGGCGCGGGTAGCCACCGAGCTCGCCCGCACCCGCACCGCTGAGCAGGAGCCGTGAACGTCGAGCGGGCCCGCCCGGAGGAGTTGCGTGACCAGGCGCTGCGCGACCTCGTCGAGCTGGACCGGCAGGTCGCCGACCGGGAGATCCCGCCCGATGCCGCGGTCGCGTTGCGCCGGCGTTACGAGGCGACCGCCGCTCGCGCGCTGGCCGCGCTGGACGCGGCGCCGTCGACGACCACCGCGACCCGCACTCGCTCCCGGTTATCCCAGGCGCGGATCGTCGCCTACGCGCTCACCGCTCTCGCCGCCGTGGTCGCCGCCGTAGTGCTGCTGCCCCAGTTCGTCGCGCAGCGTCCCGCCAGCGGCTTCGTCACCGGCAACGAGGTGACCCAGGCCGCACCTGGGGTGAGCTCGAGTCAGCTCGACGCGCAGTGGTTCACGGCGAACGCCCAGCTCTACGCGCTCAACGACCCCGCCGCGGCGCTGGCCACCCTGGAGAGGATCCGACGGCGCACCGACCTGCCGCCTGGGGGCGCTCAGCTGGTGGACGAACTCGCTGCCGTCGCCCGGACCCGCCTGCCGGGGAGCCGGCGGTGACGGCGCTCGACGAGCTGCGCCCGACCCGGGGATGGCGCGTGATCCGCTGGGCCGCGCTGGTTGTCGCGATCCTGGGCGTCGGCATCGGCGCGGTGTTCGGCATGCAGCTGGGCACCGACCCCACGCTGGTCGACAGCCCCCTGATCGGACGTCCAGCCCCGACCCGGGAGCTACCCTACCTGGAGCGCGGCGGCACGATGTCACTCGCCGAGCTGCGCGGCCAGATCGTCGTGGTCAACTTCTGGGCATCCTGGTGCGCGGCCTGCCGCGAGGAGCACCCAGCGCTGGTCGCCGCGGCCGGCGACTACCAGGCGGCCGGGGTCACCTTCGTCGGGGTCGACTACCAGGACCGGCGCGGCTCGGCGATCGGCTTCCTCGACGAGATGGGGCGTGGACCGGACCGCTACGTCACCGACCCGGGGTCCCGGTTCGCGCTGGACTTCGGAGTCTTCGGCATCCCTGAGACGTTCTTCGTCGACCGCACAGGCACCATCGTGGCCAAGATCACCGGTTCGGCGAACCGCGCCCTGCTCTCCCGCGTGCTCGACGCCCTGCTCGCCGGCCGGCGGCCGGAGTCACGCACGAACGGCTCCGTCCAGCCGGCTCCGCCGAGTCCGGACGGTCCAGGCTGATGCGCTCGGAGGTCCGCTGGACGATCGTCGTCGTCGTGCTCGCGATCGCCGGGGCGATCGCCGTGTGGCCACGCGGCGGCGCCGCACCCGGTTCGGTACCAGGTGCGCCCCCGGCGCCGAGCGAAGCGAGTCTGACCAGCCCCAGTCCGGTCGATGCGGAGCTCGCCGGCCTGCGGCAACGGGCCGCGCTGCGGCCCTGCCCGGCACCCGGATCGGGCACGCCCCGACCCGCCGGCCCGCTGGCCGGGGTCACCGTCCCCTGTCTCGGCGCCCCGGGTGCGGTGGATCTCGGTGCCGCGCTGGCCGGACGTCCCGTTCTGCTCAACGTCTGGGCGTCGGGGTGCGGGCCGTGCCGCCAGGAGATCCCGGTGCTGGCCCAGTACGCGGCGCGGCCCGATGCGGTTCCGGTGATCGGGATCGACGTGCAGGACCGGCCGGCCGACGCGCTGGCGTTGCTCGCCGACCTCGGTGCCCGCTACCCCTCGGTCACCGACCCTCACGGCGCACTGCAGCGCGCGCTGCACGCCCCGCCGGTCCTGCCGGTCAGTTACGTGCTGCGCGCGGACGGGTCGGTGGAGATGGTGAGCCCACCTCGGGTGTTCCGCTCCGCTGATCAGGTGAGCCGCGACGTCGAACGCTTGCTGGGGAAGACCGTCTGATCGACCACGGCGGCGCCTCTACTATCGAGCGTAGTATACCCTCTCTGCGCACGCACCGTGCGGTTCGGAGAGGAACGAGGTTCTCACCATGGCCGGTGATCCGAGAAGAAGGGACTGCGACGGCTGCGCCGGATACGCACCCGCCGTGACGCCGCCGACCTGCACCGGGAGCAGGCGAAGCCCAAGAAAACCCCGTACACGCCCGCGTACTACCGGCAGTTGTACAAACGGATCGCCGGCTGGACACTCGCCGGTCTCGGATTGCTTGTGGCCGGATCGCACGTCGTCACCCACCTCGGGTACTTCCAGGTGCTGCCGAACGTGGGCATGCAGGACCTGCTGATGGGATACCCGGTGGCGGGGATCCTTTTCCTCGCCGGAATCATTCTGCTCGGTAGCTGAGCGGATGCCGACACCACGGCCACGAACCCCGCTCACCTCATCACGAGCCAGCCGGGGAGGCAATGCGCGACGATCCGACGGGCAGTGCACACCAGAGAAAGGACACTGTTGGCATGAACGTGACCACTGGAACCTCCGCGTGCAGGTCGGTCCTCAACGCGCGGTAAGCCCCTCCCGGCTCGCGACCGCGGGAACTGTGGCGGCCGCCACGCTGCTCCTCACGGCCTGCGTTGGTAGCTCTGTCGGTAGCGACAGTCCACCGGCTACCGGCACGCCTTCGGTTGCCGAAATACCCTCAATGACCAGTATGCCTTCGGTGACCGGTATGCCCCCGATGGCCGGCGTGGCCCCGATGACCGTGACGGTACTCGAGAAGGATTTCTCAATCGAGCTCTCCGAGAAGACCTTCGCGCCGGGAACCCATGCGTTCCAGGTGCAGAACCAGGGATCGAGCCCGCACGATCTCAGCATCACGGGTCCCGGTGTAGCCAATGCGGAGTCGCAGGTCATCAACAGCGGCGCCACGACAGAACTCACCGTCACGCTAGAGCCAGGCACCTATCAACTGTGGTGTTCGGTGGACGGTCATCGAGCCAAGGGCATGGAGACAACCATCACCGTCGGATGATCCCGTCTCCGTCATCCCGGACCGGATTGAGCATCCTGTCGCTGTGGACGGTCAACAGTCTCGTACATGCGAATGGAGTTCGATCTCGACCATTCCCGGTTCGGCCGCCATCCACCTACCGTGCGCACCGGCCGGATACGGCCGGTGCGCACGGTAGCAGCGGTTCCTCAACGGGGTTGACATAAATGATCCGCAGTGGCCGAGGATTTCGCTCTACCGACTGGAGCAGTCGCGCGACGACGGTGGGGAAGATCTCCCCCTGAAACGGGTTGTACAGGAACGCCGCGGTGACATCGTCGGCAAGCTCGTAGTCCAGCACATCCGCGTGGACGAGCTCGATATCCGGGCAGCGCAGCCGCCGCCGGTTCCGGACGAGGTTCTTTCGTGCGATGCGGTGGAGTCTCTCCGAAATCTCGACGCCGATCACCTTCCGGAAGGGATACCTCGCGGCCTGCAAGACCACCCTGTCCATGCCGGAGCCGAAGTCGACGAAAACGTCGTGGTTGGTCACTTCGCGTGGAGGGAGGATCCGACGTAGGGTCATCCACCCCGCCGGTCGATACCCATGGCAACCATGCCCGTTGAGTCCGAGGTCGCCAGGTTCAATCTGACCCGACGTCCGTACGCCGTACCGCCGATCGAACAGCAGGTCGATAGCCGCCGGCGGAGCACGAGGTACGGGATCTTGATCACGCTAGAGACGTGCTCCGATACCGGCTCGCCGCCGTGCGTTTCCATCATCGCCCCCAGCTCCGACGTCAGCAGCTAACTACTATCTATCATAGTAGCGTTGTCGTTACCAGCCACCCCTACCTCGGCCACGTTGCGTGCCCGTACCCTTAGCTTTGGAGGCGGCGCCATGCAGGGATTGGGAGAGCTGGAGGAGGCGGTGATGGGCGTGCTGTGGCAGGCTCAGAGTCCGCTCACAGTCCGCGATGTGCTGTCGGAGATCAACCGTTCGCGGACGCTGGCGTACACCACCGTCATGACGGTGCTGGACAACCTGCACCGCAAGGGCTGGGCACAGCGGGAACGATCGGGTCGCGCCTACCGGTACCGGCCAACTGAGGCACGGCAGGAGGCCGCGGCGCGCACCCTACGCGACCTGCTCGCCTCCACCGGCGACCCGGACGGGGTACTTCTGCACTTCGCGAGATCGGCGTCGGACCACGAGTCGACCATCTTGCGTCGCGCACTGGACGAGCACACAAGCGAGCACACAAGCTAATGACGATCGCCCTCGTCCTGGTGCTCGGAGCGCTGCTCGTTGCCTGGGCGGCTCCCCGACTGCTCGAATACCGGCTGTACACAGGCGCCGACCCACAGACCTCCCTAGTCACCTGGGTCGCCCTCGTGGCTAGCACGCTGTTCAGCCTCACGACCGCCGTGAGTCTGATACTCCTTCCTGGTCACGGGCCTGCGCGGCAAGTGGTCGCCCTAGCGCACCACTGTTGGGCTGCGGTGTCACACGGATCCGTGCCGCGGATCGACGAGGTTACGGCTCTGCTGTCAGTGGTGCTGGCGACGATCGTCGTGGGACGGGGCGGCGCCGCTGTTCTCCGTCACACGCTGCAGCGGCGGACGCTTCACCACAAGCACCTCGATCTGCTCCGCATCCTGACAGGCAAAGGGGCGGCTTCGGGCGCTACGTTGTGGTTGGACGTACCGCATCCCATGGCCTACAGCGTGGCGGGGCGACCCGCGCTCGTCGTCGCCAGCGAAGGGCTGCGCCGCTGTCTGCCCACAGACGCGGTCGCGGCCGTCCTTGAGCATGAGCGGGCCCATCTGCGCGGCCGCCATCACCTACTGGTGGCAATCGCCGAGGCTCTCGCCGTCGCGCTGCCCTGGCTGCCATTGATGCGGCGCTCCCCCTACCTGGTGCGGGCACTGGTCGAGGTATCCGCGGACGTAGTCGCCGCGCGTTCACACAGTGCCGGGGCGGTCCGTGCAGCCTTGCTGGGAATGTCAGCGGCGGGTCCCTCTCCAGCCCATACCCTCGGCATGGCACCCGACTGCATCGCGCTCCGGCTGGCCATCCTTTCCTCAGACCGGTCAGAACGTGGTCGCCTCGGACGGACACTGCACTCCGGATTGGCCGGCGCGATCGCTGTGCTGCTCCCCGCCTTCGCGAGCGCCACGCTCCTCGTGGTCGCCACTGTGGCGTTCTGCCCTGCGCTGGGCTGAGCACCACACTCTGGCAGAGCTGCTGGAAATTCGTCAGCCGCTACGTACGTAGCTCCGCCGGAGATATTCCTGCGCTCTTGGGGTACTGAGCTACCAGGACACCGTGGATGATCAGGCGCTGGCGGCCGGCCGCTGTCCTCACCGGCGTGTCCGTTCGCCGGTCGGTGGGTGTTGGTGGGAATCCGGACTTGGACGTGGAGGCCGCCGTCGGGCCGGGGGGCGGGTGCTGGACGTCGGCTGCGCGACCGGTGAGCACGTGCTCCTGTCGGTCGGCATCGGCCTGGAGGCCACCGGCGTCGACCTGGCCTCCGCGGCACTCCACGCCGCCACGGAGAAGGCCCGCGACCGAGGGCGCGCGGCGCGGTTCCTCATGTGGGACGCCCGGAAGCTGGCTGACCTCGGGGAATCCTTCGACACCGTGCTCGACTGCGGCCTGTTCCACATCGTCACCGACGAAGACCGCGCGGCCTTCGTCAACAGCCTGCGGTCCGTGGTGGCGCCGGGTGGCCGCTACTTCATGTTGTGCTTCAGCGACCAGCAGCCAGGCGACAGCTGGCCACGAGTGCGGCGGGTGACCGAGACGAGATTACAGCTCCGTTCGCCGATGGGTGGCGGGTCGACTCGATCGAATCGGCCACGATCGACATCACCACCGACCCGGACTGCATCCGAGCCTGGCTGGTCGCCGTCACCAGGATCTGAGCTTGCGCCAAGAGGAATTGTCATGTTGACCTCCGAAGCCTGTGTCGAGACCGACCGCCCGAGCCGGTACCTCGTCCAACTCTGCCGACACTTCAACCACCAGGGCCGGCACCTACCCCATCGGCCACGCACCCACCACGGCGGTGAGTGGCACGCGCACCCCGAGGGGCAGGCGCAAGTCGAATGGTCCGAAACTCACGGAACTGTCAACTTCGGCTGGGACCAGTGCACCATGCAGGCCACCCCGGACACGCTGACGCTGCGCGCCGAAGCCGCCGACGAGGAAACCCTGCAGCGAATCCAAGGTCTCCTCGCCGGACACCTCAACAGGTTCGGCCGACGTGACGACCTGACGGTGAACTGGCAACGGCCCATAGCGCCCGCGGGTCAGCCCGGCGATGCCATCAGCGCTGCTCCAGCGCCCACAGCACGAGCCGTGGCAGGCCGAAAGCGCCGCAGGACGATAGGCCTTGCCGTGGCTGGCGCACTGGTCATCGCCGTGCACCTTCGGCTGGGCGGAGCCGCGCTGGCGGCCTCGCGATGGACGGGCTGGACCGCCGACATCGTCCTGGCGGTCGTCGTCGTGAAAGTCATTGGTGTGACTGTCATTGCCCTGCACCGCCTCGCCACCCGTCGCAGCAGGGCCGCCAAGGCCCCCGCGAGTTCGGGCTCGCCGCACACGTCGTTTCCTCGGTTGGGTAGCTCAGCGCGGTCATCGGCTCGCCATGGACAGGACGTAGGAGGAACCCTGTGAGCCAGAAGTCGATGATGAGAGCCGAAGCTCGTGTCCCGACGCCGAAAGGCGAGCGGTATGCCAAGCAACTGTGCAACCACGCCGCCTGGAAGGCCCCCCGTGCCGAGTTCAAACTCCTGATCAACGTCCTTGCCACCATCGTCTTGCTGATCTACACAGTTTGCCTTAACCGCCGTGGTCGTCGTGCCCATGGTGATGATCGTCGGGACGCCCGGGAGGCTGGCCCTGCTCATACCGTCGATCGGTCTGAGGTGCGGTCGGCGAGTCTTCGGTGACGCGGGAGCTGTTGCCGGATTCCTGGAAACCGGGCTCGGACTGCCGGTCGACCTCGAACGGGCGCATGCGGCCCGTCACGGTGTTACCGATTACGGCAACACCGGTTGACTCCCCGCTGAGCTGCACGGCGCGGTCACCGGGACCGGAGAAGCTGTTGCGACGTACGACAACGTCGGGAAAGTTCCGCAGATTGACCGCCTGGGCACCGTTGACCTCGCAGGTGTTGCCCTCGAAGAGGATCGTCATCCGCCCCGCCGGGGCGCGACGGGCGCGGGGGTCGTCGATGGTGGCGATCAGGCACTGGACATCGACGTTCCTGCAGACATTGTTGGCGATGACGACGTCGTAGGTGGCCGGGGTGTCAGCACTGTCGTAGGTCTGGAAGCAATCGGTGTGCGGACCCCCGTCTGGGTAGCCGGAGGCCTTGATGTCCTTGATCGTGTTCCCGGTCAGCCGGTGCCCGACTCCGAAGAACCGGATGCCGTCGGCGTCGTTCAGAGTGCGCAGCACCGACTCGCTCACCGTATTGTTCCGCACCGTGACCCGCTCGCCGCTGAACCAGATACCGGTACCGTCGGCACGCTGCACGGTGTTCGACTCGAGGAGCGTGTCCACGCAGCCTTCGCATTCCAGGCCGTTCGCGGTGGCGTTGTATATCACATTGTTGCGGGCGACGAGGCCACGACCCGTCATCGTCAGACCACTCCCGTCGCGCAGTGTCAGCCCCTGGATCACGACGTAGTCGGCCTTGACAGTCATGCCTCGCATGGTCGCGCCGTCGGCGACGATCGTGATCGGCTGCTGAGGCGTTCCCGAGGTCGTCACTTCCAGCTCAACGTCGGTGAGACCACCACCGGCCAAACACACCATGCTTCCTGGCCGGACCTGCGCCACGGCCGCACGCGCCTGCTCGGGCTCGGTGATCCGATCGGCGCAGTCCGCCGGCAGCGGGCCGGCCTGGTTGGAGGGAGGCGGCGCGGCGGGAGGTGGAGGGTTGACGCTCTGGGCAGCCGTGCAACCGCTGAGAATCAGCGCCAGCCCGATCACCGTGGCATACAGGCCGCGCATGGTGCCGCCGTTCATCTGTTTCCCCTCCCCTGCATCGACGCCTCGCGATCGCGACAAGCTGCCGACCGGCTGTGGGCCATTCCGGCGCCGAACAGCACTATCGCACATAGTAGGGTGGTCGTTACCGGTAGGCATCGCGAGCTGCCCGTTGCGCACACTGACGTGACCGACCCAGCAGCGACACGCCCCCACCACCTGATCACGCTGCGTACCCGTACCCGTGCCCTCGGTCTCGGCGGCGCGCAGAAGTGCTGAAACCCTCAAATTTTCGAAGCGGCCGGGAGTATGCCGGGCGGTGGCGGTCAAGATCGCTTCGAGCAACGCCACCAGGCCGTCATGATCCACGCCCGCAGTGTCCACCAGGGGCTCCGGGCGTAACCTTGTCGCTACCTCCTTGCCGAGGTTCCGCCCCGGGTAGCTCCCCGGGCATCGGCAGTGGGTCCAGACAAGGAGAGGTTTCGTGGACACTGACGAAGCGCGGACGATCGGCCGCCGACTGCGCCAGATCCGGAAGTCCCGGGATAAGTCCCTGGTGATAATCGCGGGGCTGGCTGGGATGAGTAAGTCGCAGCTCGACCGGATTGAGCGCGGAGAGGTCGCGCTGGACAGACTCTCGGAGATCGTCGCACTGGCGGATGCGCTGCAAATCGCCCCGAGTGACCTGATGCGACTGCCGGTACCCGCACCGGCCAACGGACATACCGATTCCGCCACCGAGGCGGTGCGGCTGGCGCTGGACGCAATCGACGCCGATGGTTTAGACGAGCTGGTGCTGCCGGTGGCGGTACTGCGGGATCAGGTGGCCCGGATCCACGCGCAGCGGCGTGCCTGCCAGTTCGCTGAGGTGGCCACCGACCTGCCCGCGCTGACCCGCAACCTGCACACCACGACGATCCTCACGCGTGCCGAGGCCATCGAGGTGGCGCAGGCGATGCTGGCGGCTGCCGAGTGACCGCCGAGGTCAATCGCGATGAAGCGCGCACCCGCACCCGACCGATGCAGTTCGTGAGTGCCCTGCCCGGGCGCGGTGGGTGCTGGCTGCGCACCGGCTCACATGGCCGGCGTGTCTCGCAGCACCTGTGGCGGGTCTGGCTGGAAACCCGGAGGGTAGTCGTAAAGGTTGATGAGACGGTGATCGAGCACGTCCGCCGGCGTGGTGCCCACCGAGGTCATGGGATCGTTGAGGCCGAAACCCGGGCCGCTGGACACGAATGGCGCGCCGGGATTGAGCAGCTGCCGCTGCGCCCACAGCAGATCGATCCAGCAGTGATGCAGGTAGAAGATCGGGTCGCCCGGTGAGGCGAGACTCGCCATCACGCCGCTGACCCAGTTGTGCGGCGGGTTGTGGAGAAGATTTTCCACGTCCCGCCGGAAGGTGTCGTAGGTGCCGCGGCCGAGCGTGTTCTGTAGTCGTTGCGGCGTGGGCAGCGTGTCTGATCCCAGGGCGCGTCGCAGCCCCCAGGCCGCGTCGAACTGGCCCAAGAAATCGTTGTCCCACAGGGGATCGGATGGGCTGGTGTCCACCGTCGAGTTCCAGTAGGGGATCGTGACGTCGGGGCGAGACGTCCGCAGCGCATCCTCGAAGCGGCGAAGGAAGTCGCGGTGCCACGGCAGGAAGTGCGAGCTGCGGTGAATACCCTGGTTGAAGAATGTCGCGTGCTCATCGGCGAGCTGGTCGACGACGCCGTCGGACTTCAGACGGTAGAGCGCCTGGACGAAGTCGTCGCGCTCGACGTCGGTGAGGTCACGGTAGTTCTTTCGGCGCCTCATGTCATTTCCCTCCCTTCTCGGACTCACGGTCGCGCCGGATCTGGTCGGCCTTGCTCCGATAGTTGATGAACTTCTGCGCGAGGCCCATGAGGTTGTCGGTCGGGTCGTAGGCGTATTCGTGCAGAAAGTACATCCCGTCGGGGTGTTGACCGTAGCCGACCGGTACATCGTCGATGCGCAGCTCGAACTCGCCTTCACGCTCGCGAAGCTCGATGGGATGTCCCTCGTATTCCTGGCGTTCTGGTTTCATGTGGAACGGATCCTTTCTCCACACCCTGGACGTTGTGGCCGGCGGACCCGAATCAGCAGCCCTTGAAAAAGGAGGCCGGGCAACGCCCGTTAAGTACGTCACGCCCTGATCCATTCGGGTGAACCTGCGCGTTGAGAGAGGCGCGTTGAGAGAGACCCCGCGACCAGTCGAGGCTGATGTCGCGGACGCCGGTCAGGGCAGCAGCGGGCCCGCTCCCAGCGGGAGCACCACGCCGCCAGCGATGCCGAGTGCGAGTGACACGGCTCGGCGGTGTAGGCGCCCAGCGCCGACCACCGGCCGGGAACACCGGAGCGACCCAGCGCAGGTAGTAGAACAGGCTGGCCACGGTGTTGACGACAGCGACCGCGGCCAGCCAGGTGAAGCGGCCGTCGATGGCGGCGGCGAAGACTTCGAGCTTGCCGAGGAACACGGCCGTGGGTGGGGTGCCGACCAGGCCGAGTAGGCACACGACGAGCACCAGGGCGAGGCCGGGGTGGCGCCGGGCCAGACCCCGGTAGTCCTCGATCCGGGTGGCGTGCGGGAACTCCGCGACGACGGCGAACGCACCGAGGTTGGTGACGGCGTAGGCGGCCAGGTAGAACAGCAACCCAGGCAGCGCGAGCTGGCTGCGGGTGGCGACCGCGACGGCCATCAGGAGGTAGCCTACCTGGGAGATCGTCGAATAGGCGAGCAGGCGGCGGACGTTGTCCTGGAAGACCGCGGCCAGGTTGCCCAGGGTCATCGAGGCGGTGGCCAGGATCGCCAGCAGCAGTGGCCAGTCGACGCTCACGCCAGGCAGCGCCTCGGCGACCAGCCGGTACGCGGCGGCCAGACCGCCGATCTTGGGGATCGTGGTGACGAACGCCGCGACCGGGGTGGCAGCGCCCTCGGTGACGTCGGGCACCCAGAAGTGCGCCGGCACGCCGCCGACCTTGAACAGCAGCCCGGCAGCACGGCGACAGGCATCGCGGGCTGCCCGTTGCGACGCTGTCGCCGGCATACTCGAACACGAACGGGCCCACCTATGCGGCCAGCATCACCTGATGCCCACGAGACGCTCATCGCAGCGGAGCCGCTGCTGCCGCCGACCCCACCGCCACACCAGCCCGCTGCCATCGCCGCGGACGGCGACCATGACCAACACTGGTTTTATGACGGCGTAGGTCCGTTTGCGCGTGCGCGGATAATCTTGTTCATCTCGACGATCTCCATGCGCTGCGTGGTCTTGATCGACTTCCCGAGATCCTGCGCTGCGGGGTACTTGCCGAGCTCCACCTCCTCTTGCGCCATTGGCACAGCCGCGGAGTGGTGCGGCACCATGTTGGTCAAGAACACGACATCGCGCTGCTGGGGCGTGGCCGCGCCGCGCAGATCATTGGTGTTCTTGTCCCAGACGGTCTGCTGGTCGGCAGGGGCGGACATTTCCGACGCGCCGAAGGTCTTGAGAAAGCCCCGCATCGTCCCGATTTCCTGCTGCTGCTCGTTGAGGATCTTCTGAGCGATCGCCTTCACTTCCGGTGCCGAACCCATCGCGAGCTCGATCTGGGAGTTGCGCACCGCCTGCATGTGGTGCGGCAGCATCTTCTGCGTGAAGCGCACGTCGGTGTCGTTGTAGGCGCGCTGCGCCGACATCGACGCGGACGACGAGCCAGGGGCAGCGCTGGGAGTGGATGCGTTGGTACCACAGCCGCCCAAGGCCAGTCCCATGGCAAGGACCAGGCTAGCGACGGGAATTGTACGAGGGATGTGCATGCGAGCAGCTCCTTCGGTGTCGTGGCGACTGGGACGTTGAGGAGCCCATCGCCGGGGCTCAGATCACGTGCCACCACGGTGTCCCCGCCACGTTCAGACACCCCAACCGAGTACTCGTCAACCTGAGAACGACGATTTTTCTATCAGGAGCTATAGTGGCCGCTGCCCGCGCGGCTCTCCCCTTCCCGCGGGCAGCTCCAGGGCGAGGGCGACTCCCCGCGAGGCCGCTGTGCCCAAGCTGGTGTCAGGGCAGCAGCGACCCGGCTCCGAACGGCAGCACTAAGCCGCCGGCGATTCCGAGCGCGAGCGACGCGGCACCGGCGGTGTAGGCGCCGAGGGCGGTCCAGCGGCCGGCCGGGGCCAACGACATCGACGACGACCGGCCCAGGAAGACCGGAGCGATCCAGCGCAGGTAGTAGAACAGGCTGGCCACCGTGTTGACCACGGCGACCACGGCCAGCCAGGTGAAGCCACCGTCGATCGCGGCAGCGAAGACTTCGAGCTTGCCGAGGAACACGGCCGTGGGTGGGGTGCCGACCAGGCCGAGTAGGCACACGACGAGCACCGCGGCGAGGCCGGGGTGGCGCCGGGCGAGACCCCGGTAGTCCTCGATCCGGCTCGCGTGCGGAAACTCCGCGACCACCGCGAATGCGCCGAGGTTGGTCGCGGCGTAGGCGGCCAGGTAGAACAGCAGGGCGCGCAGCCCGAGGTCGGTGTGGGTGGCGACCGCGACTGCCATCAGGATGTAGCCGACCTGGGAGATCGTCGAATAGGCGAGCAGGCGGCGGACGCTGTCCTGGAAGAACGCGGCCAGATTGCCCAGCGTCATCGAGGCGGTGGCCAGGATCGCCAGCAGCAGTGGCCAGTCGATACTCACGCCAGGCAGCGCCTCGGCCACCAACCGGTACACGGCGGCCAGACCGCCGATCTTGGGAATCGTGATGACGAACGCCGCGACCGGGGTGCTGGCGCCCTCGGTGACATCGGGCACTCAGAAGTGTGCGGGCACTGCGCCGATCTTGAACAGCAGCCCGGCGAGGACCGCGACAACCCCGACCGCGACGGCCGGCTGCGGTGCGCCCGGCAGGCTCGACGCGAGCGCCCGGTAGCCGGTGGTCCCGCCAGCGCCATAGAGGACCGTGACACCGGTGATCATGACGACGCCGAGCAGGGCGCCCATGAGGTAGTACTTCATCGCTGCCTCGGTGCCCGGCGCGTCCTTGGCGAACCCGGCCAGTGCGTAGAGCGGGATGGAGGCGAGCAGGTAGGCGGCGACGAGCAGTAGCAGGTCCGACGCGCCGACCAGCATGATCGCGCCAAGCGCCCCGAGCGACACCAGCGCATAGAACTCGGTTTCCCGGCGGTGCCCGCCGACCGTCTCGATCGACAGGCAGATCACCAACAGGGTGGCCGCCAGCACGATGATCCGAACCGCGTTCGTAGCGGTGTCCACTGCGTAGCTGCTGCCGAACACCAACTCCGGGACGGCGCCCATCGCCGCGGCGGTAGCGGCGAGGCCCACTAGGCAGGACACCACGGCGAGCAAGCGCACCACCCACTGCCTACGCCGGGGCAGCCAGGAGCCCAGCAGCAGGCCGAGCACCGCGCCGATGAGCAGCGCCAGCTCGGGGATCAAGGCCAGCGGGTTCTCATCATGTCCATGATCATCGACTGACCAGGTTGATCAGGGTTGTCGACGCGGGCTCGATGACATCGAGCAGGAACCGGGGCAGCACACCGATGACCACCACGAGGGCGAGCAGCGGCAGGATCGACGCGGCTTCACTACGGCGCAGGTCAACGAATCCCCGGGCCGCGCCCGGCGCATCCGGAATCCGCAGCGGCCCCAGGAGCAGCCGCTGCAGGGCGCGCAGGAACAGCCCCGCGGTGATGAGGATGCCCAGCACCGCCAGTGCCGTCGCCACCGTCGCCGAGGCCAGGCTCCCGGTGAAGATCTGGAACTCGGCGATGAAGCCGGAGAAGCCCGGGAGCCCGAGGGAGGCGAACGCGGCCAGGCCCGTCGCGCCCGCGAACACCGGCGCTGGTCCGGCGAGGCCGGAGTAGCGCCGGTGTCGTAGCTGCCGCTACGGTCCCACAACACCCCGGCCAGCAGGAACAGCGCCGCGGTGATCAGGCCGTGGCTGACCATCTGGGTCACCGCGCCGGTGACGGCCAGCGCGCGGCCTGCGCGTCGCTACATCCTCCTGACCGGCGGCACCGACGGTCAGGAGGATGTAGCCCATGTGGTTCACCGAGGTGTAGGCGACCATCCGCTGATGGTGCTGGCCGCGGGCGCGGGTGGGGTGGCCGCGGGCACGTCGCAGCTGGTCGCGCACGCCGCCACGAAATCGGCGCTATTCCTGGCGGCCGGGACGTGGCTGACCGCGCTGGGCACCAAGGCACTGCCCGCGCTGCGCGGTGCCGCGCGGCGCTTTCCGCTGGTGGGGGTGACGTTCACGGTCGCCGCCGCGTCGCTGGCCGGGCTGCCGCCGCTGTCGTTGTGGGTCACCAAGGACGAGGTGCTCGCCGCCGCGCTGGCCCGCAGCCCCGCGCTCTACGCCACCGGCCTGGCGGGCGCGGTGATCTCCGCGGTCTACAGCGCCAAGGCGGCGTGGTTCGTCTGGCAACCGGAGCCGGCCGAAGCCCAGACCGGGTGGGACATCGAGCAACCCGGCACCCGGGAGGTCGCCTCGCCGGCCCGTGCGCCGCTGGTGGCGCTGGCCGGCTGCGCCGCCGTGCGGGTGGTGAGGAATGCAACGTTCGCCGCCCGGACCCGCTGCGGCTCGCGCCACCAGAACGCGATGAGCGCCCAGCTCGTCGCGCCCATCACCTCCCACCCCATCAGCAGCAGCACCAGCCCGGTGGCGGTGGCGGTGACCGTGACCGTGACCGTGACCGTGACGAGCATGGCCCCGGCGAACAGCAGCATGATGCCGGTGAACCTGGAGCGCGCTTCGTCCGGACCGAACTCCCCGGAAGCGAAGAGCAGCACGGCCAGGGTGACTGCCGCGACGGTGACCACGAGGATCGCCGAGAGCCCATCGACGGCCATCCGGGCGTCGATCCCGGCTAGCAACGGCGCCGTTGCTTCCGGCCGCCGCACGGCCCCGGCGATCGCCAGCGCCAGGGTGACCGGCGCCGCGGCGACCCCGAGCGCGGGCGCGACCCGGTCGGTCCGCCGGCCGGTGCACGCCAGCAGCGCCCCGGCGCCCAGCGGCACCGCGACCAGCAACCAGGCGAGCATCGCTACTCCTTGAGGTCCGCAGCCATGTCCGTCATGTCGACGTCGCGCGCCCGGAAGATCGCGGTCACTACCGCGAACCCGACGGCCATCTCCAACGCCATCACGGTGATCACCACGATGACGAGCACCTGCCCGTCCGCGATCGCCGGTGCCACGTAGTACCAAAAGGCGGCGGCCGCGACGATGACCCCGTTGAGCATCAGCTCCAGGCCCATCATCAGCATCACGATCGACTGCTGGGACAGCGCGCCGTACAGGCCGATCGCGAACAGCGCGGCAGCCAGCAGAAGGAAGAGCTCCAGGGTCATCGCCCTAGATGGTTGATTCCGTGAAGATCGTGTGAGGGCGCGTCGTTACCACGGGCGTGGACGGAGGGCGTTCAAGATCGATGTGTGACCAACGAACTGAACACCCTCCTGACTTCACTGTACGTGTTGATCGACGATCACG
>JBBPZY010000312.1:0-6036 GCA_038276315.1 Mycobacteriales bacterium | reverse complement strand
TTGCTGTCGATCTTTTGCACGAACGCGAAGCACTTCGCGGGACCGTCGGTTGGCATGCTCTTGCCCGCGATCACTTCGAACCAGCCGTCGCGGCGGGAGGTTTGCGCGCTGGAGTGGACGTAGCCGCCGTCCAGGCCGACGGTGAGCGGTAGGTCCGGGCGGGGTAGCTGCTCCCAGTCCCGCTGGCAGCCCTCGGCGAACATGTATTGTTCGGGGCCGAGTTCACCCTCCAGCCGCCGCGCTACCGCGGTGACCTGGTCTCGGACCGCGCTGCCGTGCAGGACCCGCCCCAGGGGCAGAACCTCACCCAGCAGGCGCCCGGCCAGGTCGAACGACATCACTGCGGCGAACCTCGCCTGCAGATAGACCAGCTCCGGGGTACTGCGCTGGGCCAGAATCACGGCCAGCGGGCTGAAGGTGGCCCGCTCCTGGGCGTCATCGGCTTGACACGGACACGCGATGAAGCGCGGGCTGTCCAGGTGCAGCGTCCCGAACAGTGTCCGAATGGTGATCGTTCGGGTGTCCTTGTGACGGTGGGATCGCCCGCACCGCGCACAGCAGCTCCGCTCAACCACCGCCGCCGTGACCTGCGCGGAGACCACCGCTTCCTGAATTGAGCTGAGCAGCGTGTGGGCTTCGGTCAGGCTCAGGCCTACCGAGGCGTCGGTGAGCTGGTCGCGCTCCAGGACGAAGACCTCACTGAACCGCTCCGCCGTCTCGTCCTTGGTGGGGACGGCGTCGACCTGGACCTGAACAGTGATCTTCAATGGGTGCCCTTCGTGAGCGGGGTGGTCAGGGTGTGGTTGAGCCCGGCCCGGTCGAAACGATCGATCCCGCTCCAATACAGCAAGCTGGGCAACTCCTCGATGGCCTCGCCCAGCACCTCGCGCACCGTGCTCGTCGGCGGCGCTTCCAGCAGCAGCGTGGTGAGCTCGGCCATCCGCACGGTGGTGGCCCACAAGCCGTGTTCTTGGCGCAAGGCCAAGAAGGCCTCCGGTCCGCCACAGTCTTCTGGGGGCGTGGTCCGTGCCCCGTCGCTGCACCACGGGTAACGACGCCGGGGCCGGGGTGCGGTGATGGACTGAACGCGCAGGTCGTGACGCCAGCACTGCAGCGGGGAGAAGAAGTCATACGCGTAGGTGAACCGCTCCCTCTCCCGCAAACCAAGATCGATGAGGCGGACCGTGGACGGGTCGGTCAACCACAGCTCCCCGGAGCCGAACTCCCGACCGTGCACGGTGAAGCGGTGCAAGTGCTCGCCGCTCCACGCGAACGAGGTCGCCAGCACCTCGTGGAGTTGCGCGAGGGTGACGGTGGCGGGGACCTCCAGCTGTCGCCAGATCATCGGGCTGATCCCGGAAAGGATCACCCGCAGCCGGTAGACCGTCCCCGGCACCTCCCCCCGACAGCCCCGGCTGTGGCCACCGTTCCCTCTCGCCCGCTGGTTCCTGCGATAAGTACCCTTACCGCAGGAAAATGGCTCCGATCGCCCACGCTACCTGCGGTGTCGTGGCATCTCGCCGGGCCGCGATTCTATCGTTATCGCAGGAACCGGACTCGGGGAAGGGTGACGCGGGCATGGCGAACCCCCCGATGGCCACCCTCGTCGCCGATTTCCTCACCGACCTGGCCCGAGCGGGCAAGTCTCCCCACACCGTGCGCGCCTACCGCGGCGACCTGGGCGACTTCGGCCGGTTCTTCACCGGCCCGATCAACCAGATCACCGCGGGCGTGCTGCGGGCCTACCTGGGTGGCCTCGCCGACAAGGCCCCCGCGACCCGCGCCCGGCGCGAAGCCGCGCTGGCCTCCTTGCTGGCCTGGGCCTACCGGACCGAGATCATCGCCGCGGATCCGATGACCCGCCTGGACCGCACCCACCTGCCCGCCTCACTCCCGCGCCCAGTGCCCACCGAGCACATCGAGGCCGTCCTGCGGACCATCCCCAAGACCCGCGACCGCGACCGGCTGCTGTTCCTGCTGCTCTACACCACCGGCATGCGCGTCGGCGAAGCCCTGACCATCGAGATCGATGATCTCGACCTGCGCCGCGACGATGAGCACGTCACCATCCTGGGTAAAGGGGGACGGCGACGCACCGTGTTGCTGGACGACTCGACGCTGGTGGCACTGCTGCGGCGCTACCTCAAGGCGCGCGGCTACCGGCACGGGTCCCTGTTCCGCGCGGAGAAAAACTATGTGGGAGGCCCGCTGCGGTATGCCTCCGTCCAGCAGCTATGGGCCAAGTACCGCGCGAAGGCCCAGGTCACAGCCACGATTCATCAGCTCCGCCACGTCCACGCCACCGAACTGGTCAACGCCGGAGTCTCACTGGAGACCATCCGACGCCGCCTCGGACACGCCAACGCCCAAACCGTGCTCCGCTACGCCGACCAACGCGACGCCACCGCCGACGCGGAAATCCGCACCTGGCGACGCCGCAGGACCACCGGGCACCCGAACAGTTGATCTCCCACGGTTTTGGTCGCTCTCCACCTCACGGTAGGCGGAAATAACGTCCATCCGGTCCCTCGCGTTCTTCAATGGTGCCCCCTGCGCAGTGCGGTGACTGGTTCACACCGTCACCGTCACCGCGCAGGGCCCACCCGCTGTCACGACACGACGAACGAAGGGTGAGGACTTCTAACTGGCCACCAACGGGGACCCAGATCTGGCCATCAGCGGGGACTTTTCCATGGCCACGGACACACGGCCTGTTGCACGCCCATGATCGTGTAGCGGTAGCGGGTCGCGAGTGTCTCAACCCCCTCCTGAGCTGGTTTAGGGGGTCAAGCGGCTGACCCAGTTACCCGCTACATCGCAGGTCAGGGCACTATAGGGCCGCTAGCGCACCCGCTAAATGATCAAGCACTGCCGCTACATGATGTTGAGTTGAAACCGGCCCCTCCTGCAACAAAACCTGCAACAGCGGGTCACCCGAGCAACACGATCAGCAGGTCACGCAGGCCGCACGCCTCGTCCTCGTCGAAGGTCAGAACGCACGCGCCGGTCACGTGCGGGTCCAGCTCGATCTTCCCGTCACGTTTGGACACGACCACGTTGGTGAACCCGTTCGCGACCCCTCGGCACGTGCACGCCGCATGGATCACCTTGCGGTTTTTGGTGGGTGGTTCATCCCCGTTGGTCACGGTTACGACGGTGATCGACTAGGGGTGTCGGGTGTTGCCGTAAGGCAACGCTCACCCAGTTGGGACTAAACAGGCAGACCGGCCCTATACGCCATGCCGCGCAGCTCCCGGCCTACCGCGTCCTGGCGGGACCGGGTGACCAGCTCAGCGATGACGTCGCGGACGAACGGGTGACGTTGCACCCGTGCTGGGGAGATCAGCTCAGCTTTACGCAGTGCTCGCACCGCGTCGTCGTGGCGTCCCCGGATCCGGGCCAGCGCCCGGCCGTAGTTGGCCCAGTACGTCGCCTGCCGAGTGGCGGACGGGAGAAGTTCGGGGTGGAGCGTCTCGGCCACCGCGACGGCGCGGGGATGGTCGCCAGCCTCCAACGCCACCGACATCCGCCACACCCCGACGTTGGTCGACCCGAACCCGAGCCAGTATGCGTTCCCGTCCCCGGTGCGAACCGCCAACTCCGCGGCCTGCTCCAGCGGTGCGGCCATGTCACCCGGGCGCTTATCGGCCGCTGCCACCAACGACCGCGACAAGGCCAGCATCCCGGCGAGTTGCATGGATTCGGGGCTGGTTGTGGGCACTGTCACCGAGTCGAGCTCGTCTTGGGCGGTGCCGAACTCCCCGGCCGCCAACAGCCCGTTCGCCGCACCGAACACGGCCAGGCCGATCACGTCCGCACCGCCGTGTTCCCGGGCGGCTCTGCGGGCCAGTAACGCGGCCTGCCAGCACAGATCGGCGGTGGCTCCCATGTCGCCGAGGAAAGCGTGGGAGCCCTGTACGTGCAGTAGCGCCGCTACCGCGAGCAGCTCTTGGACGTCACGGCCGCTGGCGATGCTGGTGTGCAGGTCGGCTATCAATCCGGGTAGTGCGCGGCCAACCCGCTCGTGTTGGCACTGTCGTTGTGCCGTCACCAGCGATTCAACCCGGGTGCGCAGCACGTCCACCGGAATCACCTGCCCAGCGGGGTCATCCCGGCTGACCGCGATCAACGCGCGGCGGACTGCCTTGACGGCGTCGCCGTCGCCGTTACTGCTCGTCGGTACAGGCAATTTGGTGAGCTCGGACGGGGCGACCTGCAAGGCATCGGCTAGGGCGACGATCAGCGACCGGCGGTCCAGTGCCCGTTCCCCGTTCTCGATCCGGGATAGATGCCCGGCGGAGATCCCGGCCAGCCCGGCCACGACCCGCAACGATTTGCGGCGGGCTTGCCGGATCTGCCGCAACCGCCGGCCTGTTGTGCGCGCGTCATCGTCAACGTCCATCACAGCACCAACTTCATCGCCGAGTGGGTCCCTCTGCGCCGATTGCCCCGGAGAGCGACCCCGGGGCGTTGCAGCTCGGCGAAGAGTTGCCATTACAGGCTAGCGCCGTCCGGATCTGCTAACCGGTCAGTTAGCAGGTCGGTAGGGCTCTGACCGGCGGGAACGCGAAAGTGCTAACCGGCCAGTCCGTCCCAGTTAGCACCGGTTAGCAGCCCTGACCAGCGGAGAGCAGCAAGCAGGCCCCGGCGCGTGACCCCTCCAACCCGAGCGGCTACCGCGACGCCGGGGACAGGTCGAGACGCTGCGCGGGTAACTGGTTACCGTCCGGGGGGCGAAGCCGACGACCTGGCGGCCACGCGGACTGGGTTGGCCGGGCAAGCTGGCGTACTGGCAGTGCCGGGTGTGAGTGTCAGCGATCAAGTAATTCCCCTACCTGGCGCTCAGGAACGTCCCCTGGGTGACGACGTACGGATAGGAGGCGGGACGACGTTCACGGTCCACAGGGCCAACTCAACGCGCGTCGCATGCGGCAGTCCTTAAGACCTGTCCACCCCAGGTGCTGCCGCGATGGCCTCCGGCCACCTCTGTGGCCAGCACCCCGCCTGACCTGGTTCCGAGGTGCATCGCCCGGCTGTCGGCAACGATCCGAGTCAGCGCCGCCACGATAGCGGAGGCCGGAGGAGCGAGCTCGTCATTAGCGTCGACGGCGCTGCCGGCGTCCGACCGTCGTCCTCTGGGTGTCCGCATTGGAGACGGGCGTCGTCCCCCAGAGGAATCACTTGATCATTTGGGCAAATCCTGGGGGAATCACGTGATCGCCCACAGTGTGACAGTCCGAGCGCGCATTGTCGGGGCGGCTGCGGCTTCCGGATCAGGCTCCGTCGGGGCCGGTGGGTCATCACGGCGCCCCAGGGACGTCGACGGTGATGGTCCATTCGGTAGCGCAGGCCCGGCAGGCCCAGGTGTCGGTCGGGGGTGCTGTTGACCCAGCGGACGTGGTCGGTGGGACGCGGCAGGGGCAGGGTTGGCCGTAGGGCAGGGTGGTGTGGGTGGGCATCGGGGGCCTCCAGGGGGTTGCGGTGCTGCCGGCGCCGGCAGGCGGGGCGCGGGCTCGCCCGTCGCCCTTACGAGCGCGTTTGCACCGCCGTAGAGGCTCCGCGATCAAGGGGGAAGCGAAGAAGCCTGTCGCCACAAAGATCACCATCTTCATGACATGCCCAGTACTGGTGCAGCTTGCAATCCTAGCGCTCACCCGCTAGGGGCAGCACCACCGTGTGTCACCTGTCCATAACCAAGAGGTAGCCAGGCCGTCAGGCCAGCTAGGGCCGCCAGCACACTCGCGCGGGTGGTGGTGATGGCTTGTGATCGTGCTGTTACCTGTGCCGCGAGGAGCGTGGTCTCCTTCGTGGTGGTGGTGCTGGGCGGGTAGAGGTCGGGCACTTTGACCCAGGCGACCACCGCCGCGGCGAGGATCAATGTCCCCGCGAGGCTAAGCCCAAGTTTCCCGATCTTGGAGGGTTCGTTCCTGGGCTGACGTGCCCAGATGGAGTTCGAGGGACTGAAATTGTAGGCAGAATGGCAGGCGTGTCGACTCGGTGTTCGGCGCCGCTTGTGGCAGCATTAAGGCATGGGTA
>JBBPZY010000311.1:0-6065 GCA_038276315.1 Mycobacteriales bacterium | reverse complement strand
TGCGGCTGAGGTCCCGGCCGGGCACGTTGGCGCCGCCGTCGCGGACCGTCCGCGCGATCGTCGGGGGGCGGCACAGTTACCTGGTGCCCCGCGACGGTGGAGGGCTGGTGCTTGGCGCCACCCAGCGGGAGACCGGCTTCGACACCGACGTCACCGCTGGTGGCGTGCGCGAGCTGCTCACCGACGCCGAGCGGGTGCTGCCCGCGATCGCGGAGTACACCCTCGAGGAGGTGGCGGCGGGGCTGCGTCCGGGCAGCCCGGACAACCTTCCGGTGATCGGGGAGCTGGAGCCCGGCGTGCTCGCCGCCACCGGTCACCACCGCAACGGGATTCTGCTGGCCCCGCTGACCGCTGACGCGGTGCTCGCGCTGCTCCGTGGTGAACCCGTGCCGGCGGAGGCTGCGGCGGCAGCGCCGGCCCGCCTGGTGAGCGAGGTGCCATGACGGTCACTGTGAATGGACAATGCTGGGAACTGCCCGACGGTAGCGCGCTGGCCGATGTGCTCTCCCGACTCGGCACGCCGCCGCGCGGTGTCGCGGTGGCTCTGGACGGCGCCGTGGTGCCCCGCGCGTTCTGGGCCGGCACGGCATTGCGAGATGGCGCATCGATCGACGTGGTCACCGCGGTGCAGGGAGGTTGACGCAGATGACAGACGATCCGCTGGTCATCGCCGGACGGGAATTCGGCTCGCGACTGATCCTGGGAACCGGGGGCGCCGCCAATCTCGCCATCCTGGAACAGGCGCTGCTCGCCGCGCAGACCGAGCTCACCACGGTCGCGATCCGCCGGATCGACACCACCGGCGCCGGCGCCGGCGCCGGCGTACTTGACGTGTTGACTCGGCACGGGATCGAGCCGCTGCCCAACACTGCGGGTTGCCGCAGCGCCGCGGAGGCGGTGCTCACCGCTGCGCTGGGTCGGGAAGCTTTGCAGACGTCTTGGGTCAAGCTCGAAGTCATCGCCGATGACCGCACCCTGTTGCCTGATCCGATCGAGCTGCTCGACGCCGCCGAACAGCTCGTCGACGACGGCTGCACGGTGTTGCCCTACACCAACGACGACCCGGTGCAGGCCCGCAGACTCGCCGATGTGGGATGCGCGGCGGTGATGCCGCTGGGCTCGCCGATCGGCACCGGTCTGGGCATCCGCAACCCGCACAACATCGAGATGATCGTGGCGCAGGCCCGGGTGCCGGTGGTCCTCGACGCCGGGATCGGCACCGCGTCGGAGGCCGCCTTCGCGATGGAGCTGGGTTGCGATGCGGTGCTGCTGGCCAGCGCCGTCACCCGAGCCGAGGATCCACCGCGGATGGCCGAAGCGATGCGGCTGGCCGTGCAAGCGGGCCGGCACGCCCGGCTGGCAGGCCGGATCCCGCAACGGTTCTGGGCCCGCGCCTCCAGCCCCGGCCCCTAGTGCAGTGCCGCACAGAGTTCGTTGGGGGTCATGCGGTCTTGAGGAGTGTGACGTCAGAGGCCCCAGCACCAGGGATGGCGGTGTCTTCGAAAATCTCGATGAATCTGGTGATAGTCGATGCTCTCAGCCCCCGAACTCAACAGCAGAGCTGTCGTACTGGCAAGATACCTTGCTAGAAGTACCTATTCGTGTAACGGCGCAGCAGTTGCGTGGTGCGACGTAGCGCGGCGCCATCGCCTCCATCTGTTCGATCAGCAGCTTGATGGCCTCCGGTTGCTTGTCCGGCGGGGCAGTAGTCGAAATCAAGACCAAGCAACAGGCGCGAGCCGCCAGCTTCCATCTCGCCAACCGTACCGCAAGTTATTTCCGCAACAGTATTGCGGAACGAGTATTGTGGGACGACTTTCGGAACGGCTTGAACCCGGTTTTCGGACCCGCACGATCGGCGTCACCGTGCTGTTCCACTTCCACGAATGTGGAACGCATGCCCCCAGATCGTGCCCGCAACCGGATCTTCTGCGAGGGTTAGAAGTAGTCGAGTAGCTCGGGCGGTGGGGTAGTCATCAACGGCTCCAGGCAGCGCAGGTCGTCGGCTGGGCCGGTCTCCGCGAGCCCAGCTTCCAGGACCATGGCCGGGCAGCCGGCCCCGGTGAAAAGTCGGCCCAGACGCACGTGTACGGGCCGGCATCCAGCGGGCGCTCCCGGAACGAGCTGACCTGGCTATCCAGGTGCGCAGCCATCTCCGAAACCTGCGAGCGGGATAACGACTTCACCCCCAACTGACCAGCACCCCCACGCGCCGACCCGCCCCGCCGATGTTTCGGTAAGCAAGGACACCGTGGGTGTGTTGATGGTGCCGTTGTTACCGAGACCCCGCTTCGGCGTGCGCGCCGAACTCGGAGCCCACCAGGCCTTGCTGGGTGTGCATCGGGTCTGCTGGTGCGGCGGATCCGCGCCCGTCGAGCTCTCGGAGCTGGGAGTCCAGGTAGGCGGTCAACCGGGTGCGGTAGTCGCGCTCGAACGTGCGCAGTTCGTCGATCTTCTTCTCCAGGATGCCCTGCTCCTGGCTCAGCGCAGCAATGATCTCGGTGTGCTTGCGCTCCGCATCGCGCTCCACCGACGCAGCCTGCTCCCGGGACTGCCGCTCCAGAGTCTCCGCTTGGCTACGGGCTTCGTTGAGCATGGTCTCGGCCCGGGTCCTGGCCTCGGTGACCATGCCCTCGGCCTTCGCCCTCGCCCCGGAGAGCAGCTGCTCGCAGGTGGCACGAGCCGCGCCGAGCATCCCGTGCGCTTCGGCTTCGGCCTCACCGGTCAATCGGTCAGCCATTTCCTGGGCCAAGCCCAGCACCCTGGCAGCGTGGACGTTGTGATCACCACCTGGCGAGGCCAGTTCCCTCAACGACGGCGGCACCGGGACCATCACCGGCCCCAGCGGCTCCAGCGGACGAGGGTTAACTCCGGTGGTGAGCGTCGCAGCGAGCTGCTGCTCAGCGGGCGACTCAACCCGGCTACGGAGATCAGCGTTCTCCTGGATCAACCGAGCCAGCTCGGCCCCAACCACATCGAGGAAGGCGTCCACCTCGTCCTCGTCGTAGCCCCGCTTGCCCAGCGGCGGCTTACTGAACGCGACGTTGGCAACGTCAGCGGGCATCAACGGCACCGGATCACCTCACGCACTCCTCACCTGACACCTTGGCCCGGCGTATCGACCTGATCTGTCAACCTCTGAGCCCGACGGTCGCTACCGTGTCGGATCCACCACTCATCGCATCCGTATGAACACCACGAGCAACGGAAACCCTAATGGACAACTCCAGTTCGTCTTCCATGCGCAGGGGTCTGCCCGCGCGGTGAACGTGCGCTGCGTCAACCTCATTCGGAGGACGAGTGTCCGGCGTCATGATCGACGTCGAACCACGGAAACTGAGCTTCTGCCGGCGTCGCGGGTCGCGGTTCGGTGGGCTGTACCTGTCGCGGTCGACCTCCCTCTTCCCGGTGCGCGCCGTGATCACCTGCCGCGGCGCCCTGGGCTGCGGGGTTGTGGCCGGTGCCGGACAGCGCCGGGGAGCTGCTGGCGGCGTGTGCCGGTGCATGTCGCGCGAGGGCTGCCAGCGAAAGTCCTGCTCGCGGTCCCCACACCGCGACCGCCCGACCTGCGTCACCTGCTGGCCGATCCGCCGGGTATGCCGGTACGAGATGGTGCTGGTTTCCGTCGAGGTCAGTGCCTGGGCCTGGTGGTTCTAACGCCGCGGCCGGAACCGGCGCGACGGCCAGCAGATGGTGTTTGCCGGGGTGATCGACCCGTTGCGGGTCAGCCCCAGTGGCCGGGACCTCGGCGTTGATTCGCTCGCCACGCAATTGCTCATAAATCGGCGTCTGGCCCATAGGGCGGACACCGTAGAGGCGGGTCTGCGGGGGCAGCATCGACGTGGTGTGTACAGGCTGTGGGCGAATCCGAGATTGTGTGTACAGACTGTGGATAGGGGTGCGGGCGACGGGGAATCGACGATCCCCCGACCAACGCCACGAGCGCAGGGCCCCCGACCGGGGACCTAGCAACCCGTTTCTGTATCTCATTGTGACCACGCGGACTGCGAGCCTCGCTCGTCGGGCGTGATATTTCCACGAAAGGACTGTCTTAGTCGATTTTGCCGACACAGGGCGAGATCCGCAGCGGCGGCACCCGTGGGCAACACTCCGCTGACGAGCAACGTGGCCGCATCCCCCCAGGCTGTGGGCATGGGCATGGGGCTGGTGGCGACCCTGAAACTCTTCTTCCCTGGGGTGACCAGCAGCTGGCCCATATCTGGGGGTAGCGCCAAGGTGAGGCGTCCAGCGCCGTCCGCGTTGGATCGCCGGTTCCCGGCTGTGGTGCGGTCAGCGTCACTGTCAGCCGCGTCGAGGGCTAGCCGACGACGGTACCGAACCCCGAACTAGCGTGTTTTGCCGAATAAGCCTCTCGGGGTATTCATCTGATCGGACTAAGCTGGGGCATGGATCTGGTCCGGCCTCGGGCGGCCCTGCACTACCCGAGGTCCGCTGGGGAGTTGCAGTCTTGGTTTGCGACCGATGCGGACTATCTGGACTATCTGGACTGGCTGCGCTGGCACGGGGGGTTCATCTGCCCGCGGTGCGGGCATGTCGGCGGGAGGGGGGCGGTCGCCGATGGTCGCTACAAGTGCTCGAGTTGCGGCGGCCGGATATCGGTGACGGCTGGGACTCTGTTTGATCGCCGGCGAACGCCTCTGACGGTGTGGTTCACCGCGTGCTGGATGTTCGCTACCGGCAAGGGCGGCATGTCGGCGCTGAGCTTGCAGCGGGCGCTTCAGATCGGTTCCTACCCGACGGCCTGGGCGATGCTGCACCGGCTGCGCTCGGTGCTGGTGTGTCCGGGCCGTGAGTGGCTGACCGGGATGGTGGAGGTGGATGAGACCTTCATCGGAGGTGAGGAGGCGGGGCTGCGCGGCGGCCGAGCCCGGGGCAAGAAGGTCCTGACCGGCATCGCCGTCGAAGTGACACAGCCCAGGGACATGGGTCGGTGCCGGATGGCGCCACTGACCGATGCCTCCGCCAAGTCGCTGCATGCCTTCGTCACCGACCACATCGAGCCGGTCGCCACGGTGATCACCGACGCCTGGCAGGGTTATCGCGGCCTGGAGGAGCTCGGCTACGTCCATGACCGACGTAGCCAGCGCGCTGCCTGGGCACGCGGGCAGGACCCTGGCGAGCTGCTGCCCGCGGTGCACCGGGTCGCCTCGCTGATCAAGTGGTGGCTGCTCGGTACCCATCAGGGCTCGGTGGAGGCCGCCCATCCTGCCCAGCTACATCAACGAGTTCGTATTCCGCTTCAACCGGCGCCGATCCCGCAGCCGAGGGCTGGTCTTCTACCGGGTACTCGAACTCGCCGTCGCTCACGACCCGGTGCATTATCGCGACCTGGTTGCCAATCCTCAGCCGAAGACGACGCCACCCACGCCGCCTGGAAGACGGGGGTATCCGCCGAGCATGGACCGCCCGCGAGCGCCTCGACCATGGCGAACCACTGACCTGGGCTAGTCCGCTCAGATGAATACCCCCGTACGCCTCTAATGGATCTGGCGCCGGCTGAGCCGGCGCTGGCGTGGCTAGCTTGCGTTGTTTCTCGCCCGCCCGACGGTTCGGCTCCGCTTGCTGCGCGGCCTGGCGGCCGTGCTCGCGCGGGCCGGACCGGCGGGCGACGGTCGGTGCGCGCAACGCCAGCGGGCCCGTCGGCGCCAGGATCTCGTGCCAATTTCGGGCGGCCCCGTAGGGACTCCCTGTTTCGGGCTGCGAGCTACACGCCATGCCTGACCAGGTCAATAGACGAGGTTAGACGCGTACCAGCAAGGCGCCTGGGTCGACGCTCATCCGCAACCCCCGTACTTCACCACCAGGTCACCGTCGAGCTGGGCGTGCTGTGGAGTCTCCCCGCTGATGATGACGGTGCGGCCTTGCCAATGCCGCACTACCGGATGGCCACGGCGGCGGCGGGTCAACACCCGCGCGGTCACCGCCAACCATCCGATGATTCCCCTCGGCCCAATGGTCACCACATCCAGCAACCCGTCGTCCACCTTGGCCGCAGGCATCAACACCAGCCCGGCAAGGAGCTGGCCGCAGTTGCCAACCACCAC
>JBBPZY010000310.1:0-11385 GCA_038276315.1 Mycobacteriales bacterium | reverse complement strand
TGTCATCGAACAGACGATCGCCAACTTCAAAACATGGCGAATCTTGCACACTGACTATCGGCGACCGTTCGAGACATTCGCCACAACCATCTCCGCCGCTATCGGGCTGCACTTCTATGCATTCGCGTGAATAACCCTCCGTGAGACCGGATTCACCCAACTGGCGATAGCGCATCTCATACCCCTCTCAGCGCACACCGCGGATATGCGCAGGCGCCGCGGTTCTGTGCCCGGCTTCGCATCACAGCAGCACCCCATGCCCTGCGGACCAGCAGAATGCCGCTTGCCAGTTGTCCCGGCCCCAGCGACTGCTATCGATACCGGAAACCGTCAAGGAAGCGCCGAAACAAGCCGCCTTCGGGCTGTAGCGCTGGACCGGGTGGCGGTGCGGTGCGATGCTGGCGGGCGATCGGCTGGTCGTAGTCAGTTCTGGCGATAGTGTCAACCACCTGGGGCTCATCGAAGTCCTCGGAACCTTCGATTACCGGGACGAAGCCGACGAGGACACCGTCGCGCATCACTTGTGCTTCGAGCGTCGCCGTGCCGTCGGAGTCCCACATCGCCTCTCGCCCGTCGGGAAGCGACACACGCACCCCGCTCTGGTACACACCGACCCGCGCCAGATGCGCGTCGACACCGCGTTCGCGCAGCGCGTCGGCGACCCGTCGGGCCCTGTTCTCGTCCATCCCTGAAATCTACCTCCGCGCCTCGATGACATTGGCGAAGCGGGGTCACGCCCGACGTGATGTTCCTGGCGACGGCGAACGTGGTAGGTCGTCGTCATCGAGATCAGCATCAGCGGGCAGTACGTGGACAGCAGCCTCCTCGGCCGTGGCTGCGCCTCCCAAGATTCCGACGTCCACCGCATCCAACGACTCCGCGCTCCAGGTATCCGGCGCATAGTCATCTGCTTTCAACCGACCCGCGCGATCGCTCTCCGCGTCTGACGACGGCGTTGTGAGGTCGACGTCGGGTCGCTCCTGGTCCAGTCGCTGATCCAGCGTCTCGCCCTGCCACATGCCGCGCGCGGTCACCTGGTCGTCATTAAGCACGTAAGGCCGATCCGGCGGCACATACCCGGCGTCAAGCAGGTCACCTCCATCGGCCCCGACCATGGTGTACTCGGGTGTTTCATCCAGTACCGCGGCGAGATCGGGTGCTGAGGGCTGCTGCGCGTTATCATCATTCGGCATGATCGTCTCCTGCTCCTGAATCATCTACTGCTGGCGGGCATCTCGATGGCGATTACTTCGGCGCGGACTTCTCCTGCTGGCGATTGGTAGGTGACCGTGTCGCCCGCGCTGCGCCCGACCAGGGCACGGGCCAGCGGACTACCGATGGTCATGGCAGTGGACTCCTCGCCCTCCATGATCTCCTCAGTGATCGCGACCGCGCGCATGGTCCTCGTCGTGCCGTCGGCGAATTGCAGTGTTGCGACCGTTCCATCTGCCAGCTCGTCATCGCCCCCAGGGTCGGTCCCGTCCCGCAGCTGCCCGATCTGCTCGGTCACCTGGGCGATCCGCTCATCCACCCAGGACAAGTCCTCAGATTGCTCGAGGGCCGCGGCGGCGTCCGCCCGGTCACCGGCCGAATCCCGGTTGTCCAGCCCTTCACTGAGTTCTCGGCGGCGGCTGTGGAGGGCCGCCAGCTCCTGCTCGAGTCGCTCAACCGCCGCTGCGCCTGCCTGGCTGCGGTACTGATCCGCCTGGCCTTGGCTCACCATCGATGTCCCCTCTCAGGTGCTGTCTCCCTTCGGGTGTCGAAGAGCACTGCCGTGGTTTACCCATCCACCCCGGCATCGAATCAGCGTGCGGCATGCCGTGGTAGAGCCGGACCAGCTTCTCCTGCTCAGCGGTCCAGGGTCGACGGGACGGTGCGGCGCCATACAGTGGTCATGCCCTCGCTGCGCAACCACATCCTGTCCAGCGCCCGACGGCGGTACTGCTGCAGGCAGCTACCTGAAATTTCCGGCGAGTAGACGTCGAACACATTGCTCCGCTGGCCATAGACCAGAACCGCGTGACAGTCGACCTCGCCCCAGTCGTTGTCGACCGAAAGCCACACGACGCAGCCGCGGTCCAGTGCGCGGCGAATGTCGACGAGCGTGGGCTGCCGGTACTCAACCAGCATCTTGGCACCGAAGGCACTCAACTTTTGCGCCGCGAGACACTCGCGGCGATGCCGCTCCAGCCGCTGCGGTGTCCAGTACCCGTCCCACGACGAGTCCCACTCCTGGCGGTAGTAGTGCCGCAGGTAATCGAAGCCCTCCTGCAGGAACCGCTCAGGCTCGTAGGCACACACCATGTGCACGGACAGTCCCTGCTCAAGCAGGAAACGCCTGGACCCGACCCGCTGGGCTCCGCTGCCAGGCTTGCGACCGACCTCGCGATCGATCCGCTGCGTGTCCGGGGTATCAGTGACCCCTAGCACGTACAAGACGTTCGCAGTGACGCAGGTCAAGCAGGAATTGTCGTCCAGCTGATGCAGGTCCAGCGGTTCTCGCCGGCGTCTGGAGACGGTCACGGCAGGAGTGACGCGTCTCGCTGTCGAGGCCTGCGCCGTCCTTGTTGTGCCGGGAGCGGGATTCGAACCCGCATGCCCCTAGGGACAGACGCTTTTGAGGCGTCCGCGTATGCCATTCCGCCACCCCGGCCAGCACATCGCTCAGCGTCGAGCACCCGGATGCTAGCAGCGCTTGGAGGCCAAGCGCGCACAGCGTCACGGTCGTGGCTGCAATTTGTGCAGCCTGTCGGCGAGGATCACATCTTCGTCACGACAACCGACCGGCCGTGCCCCCTCGGCAACGGCCGCACTACGGTCTGACGATCGCATCGCGAGACGCCGGCCACGGCTGCCCGCGCAGGCGTCTGTTCTGAGGAGACACGCATGGCGCACCGCACCGTTGTCCGCGCGGCGGCCCTTCTCGGGGCCCTGTCGGTCGTGATAGCGGGCTGCGGCGGTGGCGGTAGCAACACCGCCGCACCAAACGCTCAGGGGTCGGCCAGTGGGCCGGCGATGAAGAAGTGCGACAAGCCCCCGCGAGCCAAGGCCAGCGGGCAGCCGAGCACCGCGCCGTTGAAGATCGGCACCATGTTGCCGGAGACCGGCAGCCTGAGCTTCCTAGGCCCCCCGGAGTTCGCGGCCGTCGACATGGCGATCAAAGAGATCAACGCCTCCGGTGGGGTACTGCGGAACCCGGTCGTCAACATCCGGGGCGACTCCGGTGACGACAGAACCGACACAGCGAACCAGACCGTGGACCGGGAACTCGGCCAAGGGGCGCAGGTGATCATCGGTGCGGCCGCCTCAGGAGTCACCAAACTCGTTATCGACAAGATCACCGGTGCTGGCGTGGTCGAGTTCTCGCCGGCCAACACCTCCGACGAATTCACCTGCTGGCCCGACAAGGGCCTGTACTTTCGGACTGCCCCACCGGACCGGCTGCAGGCCCAGGCCTTGGCGGCGCTGATGGCCACCGACGGTGCGCAACGGATCTCCATCCTGGCTCGCAACGACCCCTACGGCAGCGGCCTGGCCGACAACACGGTGCAGAACCTGCGTGCCGCCGGCATTCCGCAGAATCAGATCCAGAAGATCATCTATGACCCGAACGCGACGTCGTACAACACCGAGATCGATGACGTCCGGCAGTTCAATCCGGACGCGATCGCGGTGATCGGCTTCGACGAGTCGAAGAAGATCCTCACCCGGATGAGCGAGGTGCGCATCGGGCCGGGGCAGAAGTTGGTTTATGGCACCGACGGCAACATGGGCAACGCGCTGGGTATGGGCCTGCCGCCCGGCCTGCTCAACGGCATGAAAGGCACCGCCCCGTTGAGCAAGCTGTCGCCTGGCTTCGAGCAGCGGCTGCGGGCCGACGACCCCAGAGTGGTCGACACCAACTACGCCGGTGAGTCCTACGACGCCGTCATGATCGCCGCGCTGGCGGCCGAGCGGGCGAAGTCGACCAAGGGGGTGGACATCGCCTCGGAGATCAACGGGATTACCAAGGACGGTGAGAAATGCACCACTTTCCGCCAGTGCCGGGACATCATCGCCAGTGGCGGAAATCCCGACTACGACGGTGTCACCGGCACCCTGGACTTCACCGCCGCCGGTGAGCGCGCCGTCGGCTCCTACGGCATCCTGAAATTCAACGCACAGAACAAGATCGACGAAGCCGCCGTCCAGTACCGCGTAGTGGGCCGCTGACGACGATGACACCACCGAGCGCTAGTTGGCGTGTGATCCGGCCAGGGTGCCTAGGTAGAGCTCGATGACTTTGGGGTCCTTCATCAATGCTGGCCCCGTATCGGTGCAGGCGTTGCGGCCCTGGTCAAGCACGTAGCCTCGGTCGCAGACCTGCAGGCAGCGCCGGGCGTTCTGCTCCACCATCACGATGGACACGCCAGCTGCATTGATCTTCTTGCAGCGTACGAACACTTCGTCGGCGAACATCGGCGACAGTCCGGCGGAGGGCTCGTCGAGTAGCAAGACGGCTGGTTCCATCATCAGCGCTCGGCCCATTGCGACCATTTGCCGCTCCCCACCGGACAGCGCCGCGGCTTTGGTCTTGCGCCGCTCACCGAGCAGCGGGAACAGCGCGCACACCACGTCGAACCTCGTGGTGAAGCTGCGTGGCCGCAGGTAGGCACCCATCTGCAGGTTCTCCTCGATGGTCAGCGAGGCAAACACGTTGTTGTTCTGCGGCACGTAGCCGACGCCCTTGGTGACCAGCGTGTGCGCCTTGGCGGAAGTGATGTCGGTGTCGCGCAGCGTGACCGTACCGTCGCGCACCTGGATGAGCCCGAACATCGCCTTGAGCAGGGTGGATTTGCCGGCCCCATTAGGTCCGATGATGCCGACTATCTCGCCCTCGCGGAGGAACACATTGCATCCCTGCAAGATGTTCACCCCTGGCAGGTAGCCGGCCACCAGGTCGTCGGCCCGCAACAGCGCGCCTCGGGCCAGCTCGCGGTGTCGCTGCGCGGTCGCGGCCAGCTCGGCGGGAGACCCACCGATACCGATCGAGCCGTCGGTCGAGGCGCTCACGCCGACAGGTCCTGACCGCGTTCGATGGCCGCCTCGAGCTCGCTTTCGATCTCGGCGACGAGCACCGCCGTCTGGCCCACCGGGTTGCCTTCGGCGTCGAACTCCAGTACCTGGTCGTGGTGCGCGCCCAGGTAAGCGTCGACGACCGCCCTATTGGACGACAACGCCTCGGACCGGCCCTCGGCAATCACCCGACCGTGGGCCATCACCACCACCCAGTCACTGATGTCCCGGATGACGTCCATGTCGTGCTCCACGAACACCACGGTCATACCGTCATCGCGCAGCGACTTGACGTGTTGCAGGAGACTCTCGGTGAGCGCGGGGTTCACCCCGGCCATCGGCTCGTCGAGCATCACGACGGTCGGGTCCATCATCAGAGCTCTGGCCATCTCCAGCAGCTTTCGCTGGCCGCCGGACAAGCAGCCGGCGAGATCGTCGGCCTTGGTGTCCAGCTGGAACCGGGTGAGCAGCTCCATCGCCTTGCGGGTGTTGGCCTGCTCTTGCCGTCTCCAGGTGCCGAGCAGGGCGCCGAAGAACCGTTCCCCGGTCTGCTTCGGGGCAGCCAGGCGCATGTTGTCCAGCACGGTGAGCTTGGCGAGCGCCTTGGTGAGCTGGAAAGTGCGCACCACCCCGCGGCGGGCCACCTGGTGCGGGGCGAGCCGGGACAGCGGCATCCCGTCGAAGGTCCAGCGACCGGTGTCGGGCCGGTCGAACCCGGTGAGCAGGTTGAACAGCGTGGTCTTGCCTGCGCCGTTCGGACCAATCAGGCCGGTGATCCAGCCCCGTTGAAACTCCAGGTGAGCCACGTCGACGGCCCGCACGCCGCCGAACGAGCGAGTGATCGAATCGATCACGAGCACCGGGTCGGGCTTGCGGGCACCCGGCTGCGCGGGCACCTCGGCGGGCACCTCGGCTGGCACCTCAACGCGCATCGAGCAGCACCTCACTCCGCTTACCGAAGATGCCCTGCGGTCGGAACGCCATCAGCACCGCCAGAGCCACCCCGACGAGCACGAACCTGATTGCACCGACATCTTGGTTATCGATGAAGGAGATCAATGGGTTACTACCCGCGGTGGCCTGGCGCAAAGAGTTGTCAGTGATCGAAAGTACGAACCAGAAGATCATCGAGCCGATGACCGGACCGAACACCCGACCCGCGCCGCCGATGATGAGGGCCGCGTAGGCGAAAAAGGTCTGCGGCGGAGAGTAGAAGTCCGGCGTGAGCGACTGCGTGGTCAGCGCAAAGACGATCCCGCCGACTGCACCGAAGACTCCGCCCAGCACCAACGCCTGCATCTTGTAGACGAAGACGTTCTTGCCCAATGCCCGGACTGCATCCTCGTCCTCTCGGATCGCCTTGAGCACCCGACCCCATGGACTGCGTACCAGCAGGAACACCAGGGTCAGCGACAGGCCCACCACCGTCCAGCCCACACAGATCGCCCACAGATCCTGGCCTAAAAAACGTACCCCGTAAAAATCATAGACGCGACCGTTGTCGAAAGGGCTGAGCTGGCGGAAGCTGCCGCCGTAGCCGGTGAGACCCCGGGTGCCACCGGAGAAATCGGTCATCGAGGTCGACCGGGTGATCAGCCGCAGAATCTCCGCAGCCGCGATCGTGACGATCGCCAGATAGTCCGCGCGCAGCCGCAGCGTCGGGATCCCGAGCAACAGCGCGAGGGCTACGCCGGCGACCATCCCCACCAACACTCCCGACCACAGCGGCAGTCCGAAATACAGCACCGCGATGCCCATTCCGTACCCGCCGACCAACGCGAAGCCGATCTGACCGAAATTGAGCAGGCCAGCATAGCCGAAGTGGACGTTCAGTCCGATCGCAAGCAGGGCGTAGAAGATCGCCGAAGGGCCGACCAGCGCCGCGATGCCGTTGGCCAGCAGGCTCGAAACGTCGATCATCTGCTCACCCGATCCGCGCGCGGCTGCCAAGCAAGCCCTGCGGCCTGATCACCAGGATGACGATGAGGATCGCGAGGCCACCCAGATACTTGAGGTCGACCGGAATGATCTGCGCGGATACCTGCACCAGTACTCCCACGACCAGGCAACCCAGCAGCGCGCCGTAGGCGGTGCCCAGCCCACCGAGGATCACCCCAGCGAACATCAGCAGCAGAAGACTGAAACCCATCTCGTACTGCACGGTGCCGCCCAACTCGGACAGCCCGAACAGCACGCCGCCCAACGCCGCCAGCGCGCCGGCCAGGATCCACACGAACAGCACGACCCGTTCGACGTTGATGCCCGACGAGGCGGCCAGATCCCGGTTGTCGGCCACGGCCCGCATGGCCTTGCCGATCCGGGTCCGTTGCAGCAGCAGCGCGACCCCGACCAGGACGGCCAGGCTGATCACAATCGTGGCGAGATCGTTGTGGGTGATGCTGATGAACCCATAGTTGCGTTCCACCTGATTGGTGTAATCGGCGAACGACTCCGACCGGCCGCCGAAGTAGATCAGCACCACATAACGCAGCGCCAGCGCCAGCCCGATGGAGATCACCAGCTGGGCGACCAGACCCGCCCGACGCCGCCGCATCGGCCGCCAAATAGCCAGGTCAGTGGCCGCACCGAGAGCGGCACCGGCCACGATGGCCAGCAAGGTGGCCCAGACCAGCTGCAGCCCGAAGGTGACGTTGAGCGTCCAGGCCAGCACGGCTCCGATCGTGACCAGTTCGCCGTGCGCGAAGTTGGTCAGCCCAGTCGTCCCGAAGATCAGTGACAGGCCCACCCCGGTGATGCCGATGACCAGGCCGAACCGGATGCCATCGACCAGTACCCGCAGGGCCGTCGCGCTCGCCGATGTCTGCAGCCCGGCCCGCTGCGCGCCGAATCGAAACACGACCAGCGACAACGTTCCCGGCGACACATCGCGCACGACCTCCCCCTGGAGCACGGTGACGCCACGCGGCAGCGATTGTCGATCGATCCGGAAGGTGTACTGGCCCGGTGTGGGCACGGACAGCTCCCAACGACCGCTGGTATCCGAAACAGTGACGGCGACCTGCTGGCCGCTGGCGTCCAGCGCCTGCACCCGGACACCGGCCAGCAACGTGCCGTCGACGTTGCGCAGGGTGCCACTGACCGGCAGACCCGGCTGTTCGGGTGGAGCCGGCTGCGATGGCGCGCTGCGAGACGGTCGCGGGGCGGCCAGTGCTGGAGCAGCGAGACCGAGCAGCGCGGCGCTCACGATCAGGACGCCGATCAGTGCGCCGAGCAGCGCGCGCAGGGGGCCGGGAACCCGGTTGGATCCGCAATCCTGCGGCCGTGCCCTGACCGGTGGTGGGGCTGCACCTGCTGCTCGCACGGGTGGGACATCTCCTCGAGAGGATCGCCAGTACCGGCGGAATCCGACGCGAACCCGCTGGCCCACTAAGTAGCCCATAGTGAGCCATGGGCAGCGCGCCCTAGCCAGCAGGGCAGCGTGCTGCCGAAACGTGGGGCCAAGCCGACGCCCCCCAACGGAAGCCGCGATCGGCCTGATCACCGTTTGTGTGCGCTCAACGACACTTCGTGTCGCTATAGGCACACAACCGATGATCACGGTGATGAGCCGGCAGTCACGCTTGGGGGCGGTCGCGGAGCAGGCAGGTGAGCCGGGCAGTGCAGATCGGATGTTGCTGCTCGTCGCTGCTCCGGATCTCGAACGTCGCCATCGTGGCGCCGCGGTGCAGCGGCGTGCACACGCCGGTGACTTCTCCGTCGGTCGCCGACCGATGGTGTGAGCAGGGCAGTTCCACGCCCAGCGGAACCTTCTCCGGCATGCTCCACGAGGAGGCAGCGATCGAGCCGAGAGTCTCGGCCAGTACGGCGCTCGCGCCGCCGTGTAGCAGGCCGAAGTACTGGCGATTGTGCGCTACCGGCATGGTCCCCACCACCCGTTCCGGGTCCCATTCGGTGATCTTGATTCCCATCCGCTCGACAAGCTGTTCGCCAGCCCAACGGGCCATCAGCTCGACGGCGGCCGGATCGACTTCGAACGGGACGCCAGAGGTGGTCACTCCGACCACTCTAGGCAGCAGCCTTGTCAGTGGTGGGGCGAGCCATGGGCCGTTTCCCCACTCACGCGCCGTACTGTCGCCAGTCCGGCCTAGACTCGCGGGCCGTGACGGTTACCCCACCGCGGCTGCTCCTGCTCGATGGCCACTCGCTGGCCTACCGGGCGTTCTTCGCGCTGCCCGCGGAGAATTTCCGCACCACGACGGGGCAGACGACCAACTCGGTGTACGGCTTCACCTCGATGCTGATCAACCTGCTGCGCGACGAGCAGCCGAGTCACGTCGCCGCGGCGTTCGACGTCTCGCGCAAAACCTTCCGCGCGGAGGCCTACGCGCCATACAAGGCCAACCGCAGCGCCACGCCCGACGAGTTCCGCGGCCAGGTCTCGCTGATCCATGACGTGCTGGGCACCCTGGGGATCCCAGTGCTCACCAAGGAGAACTACGAAGCCGACGACGTCATCGCGACTTTGGTCACCAGGGCCGAGGCGGCGGGTTTCCAGGTGCTGATCTGCACCGGGGATCGAGACGCGTTACAGCTGGTCAGTGACCGGGTGACCGTGCTTTACCCCCGCAAGGGGGTCTCGGACCTGACCCGGTTCACTCCTGAGGAGGTCGCCGAGCGCTACGGCTTGACCCCGGCGCAATACCCGGATTACGCGGCACTGCGTGGCGACCCTTCGGACAATCTGCCGGGCATTCCAGGGGTGGGAGATAAGACCGCGGCGAAGTGGGTGCGGGAGTTCGGTTCGCTGGACACTTTGATCGATCGGGTGGATGAGGTCAAGGGCAAGGCCGGCGACGCGCTACGCAGCAACCTCGCCTCGGTGCTGCTCAACCGCCGGCTCACCGAGCTGGTCCGCAACGTCGACGTGCCCGAGCAGCCCGCCGACCTGGTGCTCAAACCGTGGGACCGCGACGCGGTGCACCGGCTGTTCGACGAGCTGGAGTTCCGGGTGCTGCGGGACCGGCTGTTCGCCACGTTGAGCGCGCCCGAGCCGGAAGCTGAGGAGGGTTTCCAAACCCGGGGCGGGATGATCGAGGCCGATGGGGTGGCCGCCTGGCTGGATGCGCATGCCCGGGACGGGCAGCGGACCGGGCTCGCCTTCCGGGGCAGCTGGGCGCGCGGCGCGGGTGATCTGGAAAGCCTGGCCTTGGGCGCCGCCGACGGCGAGGGCGGCTACCTCGATCCGCGCACGTTGACCCCCGACGATGAGCGGGCGCTGGCACAGTGGCTTGCCGACCCTGCCGTCCCCAAGGCCGCACATGACGCCAAGCCGCTACTGCACGCGTTGCGTGCGCGTGGGGTGGCCCTAGCGGGGCTGACCAGCGATACCGCACTGGCCGCCTACCTCGTTCGACCCGGCCAGCGGTCGTTCGATCTCGCCGACCTGGTACTGCGCTATCTGCGCAAGGAGCTACGGGTCGAACCCGGCGAGGTTGCCCAACCGAGTTTGTTCGAAGACGAGGACACCGCCACCCGGATCTCCGACGAGATCCTGCGGGCCAGCGCTATCGCCGAGCTGGCCATAGCGCTGGACGCCGAGCTGGACCAGATCGCCGGTCGTTCGTTGCTCACCGACCTGGAGCTTCCGCTGCTCGCCGTACTGGCCGAGCTGGAGGCAGCCGGTATCGCCGTCGACGGTGATGTACTGGCCGGGCTGGAGGCCGGCTTTTCAGCAGCGGTGAAGCAGGCCGAGCAGGACTGCTTCGGGGTGATCGGCCGCGAGGTGAACCTGGGCTCGCCCAAACAGCTGCAGGTGGTGCTGTTCGACGAGCTGAACATGCCCAAGACCAAACGGACCAAGACCGGCTACACCACCGACGCCGATGCGCTGCAGACGCTCTCCGAGTCGACCGCGCACCCGTTTCTGGCGCACCTGTTGGCGCACCGCGACGCGACCCGGCTGAAGACCACGGTGGATGGCTTGTTGAAAACCGTGGCCGATGATGGCCGGATCCACACCACGTACCTCCAGACCATCGCCGCGACTGGGCGGCTGTCCTCCACCGAGCCGAACCTGCAGAACATCCCAATCCGCACCGAGTCCGGGCGCCGGATCCGGCAGGCGTTCGTGGTCGGCCCCGGCTATTCGGGACTGCTGACGGCGGACTACAGCCAGATCGAGATGCGGATCATGGCGCACCTATCCGAGGACACCGCGCTGATCGAAGCGTTCACCTCCGGACATGACTTCCACGCCGCCACCGCCGCGCGGGTTTTCGCTGTGGACGCCGCGGCAGTCAGCGGCGAGCAGCGCGCCAAGATCAAGGCGATGAACTACGGCCTGGCCTACGGCCTGTCCGCGTTCGGGCT
>JBBPZY010000309.1:0-6559 GCA_038276315.1 Mycobacteriales bacterium | reverse complement strand
TTGCGCACCATGATCACATCCAGTGGGGCGTTGAGAGCGTTCGCCACCTCGGCCGCGACCCGGACCCCGCCTCGGGGCAGGCCCAGGACCACCACGTCCGGACCCTGGAGAGGCTGCAATCGCCGGCCCAGCTGCCGCCCAGCATCGGCACGATCGACGAACATGTGCGCCACCTTCCGTGCCCGAGTATCCCGGTCTGGGACCGGTCGCGCCTATCGAGGCGGCGTTGCTACGACGGTGAAGGCGGCGGACAATTCGCTGGCCCCGCAGCGCGCGGAAATCTGGTACTGACCGGGCGCAGCATCGGGGCGGACAGTTGCGGTACCGAACACGTTCCACGGTTGGTGGCCGTCAGGGTTGCCCTTTAACGCGCCGATGTCGAGCACCGGGGATTGTGCTGCACCGAGACCGTCCAGGCACGCCACGTCGAGTGACACCGCGGAGCCCGGCGTGCCCTGCGCAGGAGACACTCGCAACCAGCTCACCCCAGGCGCCGGCGTCGGGCTCTGCGTCTCGGTCTCGGCCGGGGTTTCGGTCCCGGTGGTAGGGCTGGGCGACGAGCGGGGTTCGGCCGGTCTGGTCGGCGCCGAGCAGCCGGCACCGAGCACCCCCAAGACGACGACGCTGGCGATGGCGACACCGGTGCGGACACTCATGAGCGCAGCATGCCGCACGCACCGCACACGCGCCCCGCGCGCCACACCCCACTGCTTCTGGTGGCCACCGCCCGGTCAGCCCAGCATGCCGGCCACTGGTTTGAGGCGGGAGGAGCCCTCGTCTTCGAGGTAATCCGGGGGGGTGGTCTGGTCGGTACCGTTGGAGACGCGTAGCCGGCGCAGCGCGATCGTGACCAGTATGGCTACCGCGAGGTTGCCGATGACAGCGACGAACCCGACGTAGATCTGCGTCGGCGAACCTGCGAAAGGCTGCCAACCGACGATCGACAACTTGTTCAGCGCGAGTGCCGATCCGCCGAAGTGTTGCTTGCCGCTGGCCGGGTTGGGAATGCCATAGAGCAGGGTCAAGCCCCAGCCCATACCGACGGCCCACCCTGCAACCAATCCCCAAATGTGGAACCAGCGGGTGTAGAGCGCGATTGCCACCATGGGCAACGTCTGCAGAATGATCACACCACCGATGAGTTGCAGATCGATGGAGTATTGTGGGTCGATCAGCACGATCAGGGCCACCGCGCCGAATTTCACCACCAGTGAGGCGATTTTGGCCTGCCGGCACTCCTGTTCTGCCGTGGCATCCCGATGTAGATACGCCTTGTAGATGTTGCGGGTCCACAGATTCGCCGCCGCGATCGACATGATCGCCGCGGGTACCAGCGCGCCGATCCCGATGGCCGCGAATGCGATCCCGGCGAACCACGAGGGAAACTGCCCCTCGAACAGCATCGGGATGACGGTATTGGAGTCCGCCCGACCGGTCGCCGCGTTGACGATCGGCTTGGTGTGCGCCGCGATCGCGGCATAACCCAGTAGCGCGATCAGCCCTAATACCAACGAATACGCCGGCAGCGCCACCATGTTCCGCTTGATCACGGTGCGGCTTCGGGAGGCCAGTGCACCGGTGATCGCATGCGGGTAGAGAAACAGCGCCAGCGCCGAGCCCAGCGCCAGCGTGATGTACTGCAGCTGGTTGTTGGCACCCAGCAGGATTCCGTCGCTAGGCGTTTTCGTGGCGGTGAACTTTGCATTCGCAGCGTCGAAGATGGAGCCCCAGCCGCCGAGTTTCGCCGGCAGGATGATCACCGCAACGATGATCACCAAGTAGATCAAGCCGTCCTTGACGAAGGCGATCAGCGCTGGGGCCCGCAGGCCGGACTGGTAGGTGTAGAGGGCGAGGATCACGAATGCGATGAACAGCGGGGCATGCCCGGCCAACCCGCCCCCGTTGAGACCCATCGTGCGCAGCACCGCCTCCAGCCCGGCCAGTTGCAAGGCGATGTAAGGCATCGTGGCGACGATTCCGGTGACCGCCACCAGCAGCGCCAGCGTCGCCGATCCGTAACGGCCCTGCACGAAGTCCGCCGGGGTGACATAACCGTGTACCCGCGACACCGACCACAACCGGACCAGCGGCAGGAACACCAGCGGGTAGACGAGCACGGTGTAGGGCAACGCGAAGAACCCCATCGCCCCGGCACCGAACATCAACGCGGGCACCGCAACGAAGGTATAGGCGGTGTAGAGATCACCACCGATGAGGAACCAGGTGACCCACGAGCCGAACCTGCGACCGCCCAGGCCCCACTCATCGAGGTGATCGAGGGCGCCCCCGCGCTGCCACCGGGCGGCGTAGAAGCCCAGCCCGGTGACGAGCACGAACAGCACCCCGAAGATGACCAGTTCAGTCCAGCGCACGGTCACCGCCGGTCACCCGCCTCCGGGTCCTTGACCTTGTAGTAGACGACAGCCACGCAGATCACCCCGAGCGGGATGAAGAGGAACTGCACCCAGTAGAACAACGGGAACCCCAACACCCGCGGCTCGTCGCTGTTGTAAAGCGGCGTCACCAACATCAACAACGGCACCAAGAGCAACACCCTCCACCACATCCGGACAGTATGCGCATTGAGCGGGCCCAGCGGGGTAAAACTAGGCCGGATAGCCCCGCTGAGCCTGCTGAATGCGGGTCAGAGGCGGTGCTTGAGGGCGGAGAGCTCGTCGTGCAGGGCGGTGGGGAGGGGGTCGCCGATCTTGTCGAACCACTGCTCGATGAGGGGGATCTCGGCGCGCCACTCGTCGTTGTTCACCGCCAGCGCCGCGGCGACGTCGTCGATCGTGATGTCCAAGCCGGACAGGTCGAGCTGGTCCGGGGTGGGCACCCGGCCGATGGGAGTGTCCACCGCTGCGGCCCGCCCCTCGATCCGCTCGATGATCCACTTGAGCACCCGGCTGTTCTCCCGGAATCCTGGCCACAGGAAACGCTGGTCGGCGCCACGCCGGAACCAGTTCACGTAGAAGATCTTGGGGAGCTTGCTGGCGTCGGCGCCCTTGCCGGTGTCGATCCAATGCTGGAAGTAGTCGCCGGCGTGGTAGCCGATGAACGGCAGCATCGCCATCGGGTCGCGGCGCACTTCGCCGAGCGGGCCGGCGGCCGCCGCGGTTTTCTCGCTGGACAGCGTAGCGCCCAGGAACACCCCGTGCTGCCAGTCGAAAGCCTCGTTGACCAGCGGGATGGTGCTGGCCCGGCGTCCGCCGAACAGGATCGCCGAGATCGGCACGCCCTGCGGATCGTCCCACTCAGCGGCGAGCATCGGACACTGCGCCATCGGCGTGCAGTACCGGGAGTTCGGGTGCGCGTCGCGCTTGCCGGCCGCACCATCAGCGGGCGTCCAGTCCTGCATGGTCCACGAGGTGGCGTGCGCCGGCGCCGGCTCCATGCCCTCCCACCAGACGTCACCGTCGTCGGTGAGCGCGACATTGGTGAAGATCGAGTTGCCGTACTGCAGCGTGCGCATGGCGTTGGGGTTGGTCCGCCAGCTGGTGTTCGGCGCCACCCCGAAGAACCCGTTCTCCGGGTTCACCGCGTACAGCCGGCCGTCGGCACCGAAGCGCATCCAGGCGATGTCGTCACCCAGGGTCTCAGCCTTCCAGCCTGGGATGGTCGGCGCGAGCATCGCCATGTTCGTCTTGCCGCAACCCGACGGGAACGCGGCCGCGAGGGAGTGCGCCACTCCCTGCGGGTCGGTCAGCTTGAGGATCAGCATGTGCTCGGCGAGCCAGCCGTCATCACGAGCCATCGCCGAGGCGATCCGCAATGCGTAGCACTTCTTGCCCAGCAACGCGTTGCCGCCGTAGCCGGAGCCGTAGCTCCAGATCATCCGCTCGTCGGGGAAGTGGCTGATGTACTTGATGTCGTTGCACGGCCATGGCACGTCAGCCTCGCCGGGTGCCAGCGGATGGCCCACCGAGTGCAGGCATTTCACGAAGTCCGCGTCACTGCCGTCGGGGGCGATGAACTTTCGCAGCGCCGCCCCGCCCATCCTGGTCATGATCTTCATCGAGCACACCACGTAGGCGGAGTCGGTGATCTCGACGCCCAGTTTGGGTGCCGCGTCCCCAAGCGGGCCCATACAGAAGGGCACCACGTACATGGTGCGACCGCGCATGCTCCCCCGGTACAGCCCGATCAAGATCGACTTCATCTCGTCCGGGTGCATCCAGTTGTTGGTGGGTCCGCTGTCCCGCTGCGCTTGCGAGCAGATGAAGGTGCGCTCTTCCACCCTGGCCACGTCGGAGGGATCCGAGACAGCCCAGAACGAGTTCGGTTTGCGATCCAGCCGGCACAACGTGCCGGCGTCGACCAGTTGGGCGGTGAGGCGGTCCCATTCCTGCTCGGATCCGTCGCACCACTCGACGCGGTCAGGATCGGTGGGTTCTGCCATATCGCGTACCCAGTCGCGCATACCTGAGTGGCTTATCGGTGCATCATCCAAGCCCGGAATGGTCGCTGCAGTCACTGCTCGTCTCCTACCGGATGGCAACACAATGACGCTAACCCCGGTGACCACTCAATGCATGAGCTGAGCGTGAGAGATCGCTCACCCTCCCAGAATCGGTTCAGGACGTTGCACCGCGATATCCCGAGTGCTAGCTGGCTGGGCTCACCGACGACATGTTGAAATCCGGCACCCGGATGGCTGGCATCGCGGTGCGAGAGAACCAGTCCTTCCACTCCCGACACAAGGTCCGCTCGGTAGCGCCGACTTCGGTGACCCGCCGGAGCAGATCGATCGGGCTTTCGTTGAACCGGAAGTTGTTCACCTGACCGACCACCTCACCACCTTCGATGAGGTACACCCCGTCCCTGGTCAAGCCGGTGAGCAGCAATGACACCGGATCGACCTCACGGATGTACCACAGGCAGGTCAGCAGCAGCCCACGCTCGGTGCGCGCCACCAGGTCGTCGGTCGACGCCGGTGACCCCCCGACCAGCACCAGGTTCTCCGGTGGCGGGGTGAACCGCCCACCCAGCTCGTCGGCGGCCGCCCGAGGGTAGGTCAGCGCGTTCACCATGCCGTCGCGTAGCCACTCGACCCGGTGCATCGGCGCGCCGTTGTCGAACACGCTCACCGAGTCGCCCGAGGCGGTGGTCGTCAGGAACGGCGCGGTCTGCAGGCCTGGCACGGCCGGATCGCTGAACAGCGTCAGCGACAGGTCGGTGAGCCGCTCACCCAGCCGGGTGCCCCCCCGCCCTTCGCTGGGCCGCTCGCCCGGCGCAGCGAAGGGTGAGCGCCCCTCGTGCGCCGGTCGACCGTCCATCGACTCGGCCATGTACAGCATCAAATCGGCGACCGCCGAGGGCGGCAGGATGGTCTCGTACCGGCCTGCGGGCAACTCCACCTGCCGCTGCGACCAGCTCAGCCGTCGGCGCACCTCAGCGGCCAACGCGGTGAAATCCAGATCGGTGAAATCAGCCGTGTATGACCCGGCCCAGGCGCTGCGGGTGAGGTCGTGGGCAACCTTGCCGTTGAGCTCGACGGTGCCGGTGGGTTGCACCCACCGGCGGCGCGCCCCGGTGGAGGAGGCCAGCCAGGTGGTCTCCAGGCGGTGCTCGGCGAATCCGTAGAGCAGCTCGCCGCGTGAGTTGGCGAACGCGGCGGCCAGTTCATCGGTCAGGCGGGCGAACACCCCGATCTCGGTGGCCGCCGCCGGTGCTTCGTAATCGTCGTCAACCGCTCCCTCCAGCAGTGGCGCGACGTCGCGACTCGGGCCGGACTGGCAGGCAGCCTCCTCGCTGGCCGCCACCACGGCACGCACCTCATCGAGGTCTACACCGTTGCCGCTCACCACGCCGACCGAAGTACCGACAACGGAGATCACCGCGAACGAGCGGGTGGTGGTGTGCCCATTGGTGGTCATCGTGCTGTTCGCCCAGCGCAGGTTGACCTCACTGGTGTCGGTGAGCGCCACGATGCAGCCGTCCGCCTTCGACGCGGCCAGCGCGGTCGTGGTCAACTCGTCAGGACGGATCACTGGCCGGCCTCCTCCCGGGAATTGAGCACATTGATACCCCGGAACAGCGCCGACGGGCATCCATGGCTGACCGCCGCGACTTGCCCGGGCTGGGCTTTGCCGCAGTTCAGGGCGCCCCCGAGCGACACCGTCGAGGGGCCGCCGAGGGCCTGCATCGCACCCCAGAAATCAGTGGTGGTGGCCTGGTAGGCCACGTCGCGCAGCTGCCCTGCCAGGACGCCCCCCTCGATGCGGTAGAACCGCTGCCCGGTGAACTGGAAGTTGTACCGCTGCATGTCGATCGACCAGGAGCGGTCGCCGACGATGTAGATGCCGCGTTGCACCCCGGAGATCAGCTCCGCCGTCGTGGTGTCGGTATCAGAATCGGGTCGCAGCGACACGTTGGCCATTCGCTGGATGGGCATGTGGTGTGGCGAGTCGGCGTAGGCGCAGGCCGACGAGCGTTCCAGTCCCAACCGGCGGGCGAAGACCCGATCGGTCTGGTACCCGACCAGCGTGCCGCCGGCCACCAGATCCCACTGTGAGGTGGCGACGCCGTCGTCGTCGTAGCCGATGGTCGCGAGGCCGTG
>JBBPZY010000308.1:0-6037 GCA_038276315.1 Mycobacteriales bacterium | reverse complement strand
GTCTCCCGTTCTTGGGCGCACAAAGGCTCGGCCCCACTCATCCATCATCCCCCCAGAAGATCCCCGGAAAGGCGGTACCTTAGCAGAAGCAAAATCTGCTAAGATAATGGTCTGTCGCTACGACCGTTTGAGCCCAAGCAGTCTCTGGCCCCGGTCACGTACGGGTAGGGCAATCACAGGCGACGCGGCGGCGAGCGGTCCTTTCCCTCCACGGCCGGTGACCGCCCAGCTGTGGGAGCAGCCTCCCCCTCGACGGTGAGGCCCGCGGTGGCCGCCGCCGAGCGCTCAGCACCCGACGGGTCGGCCGGCCGCTCAGTGTCTGGCGGCCCGGCCGCCCGTATCGCAGCCAGCCCCTCCAAGTACTTCCAGTATGCAAGCGCCGCGCGCACCGCAGCCAGTCCGGCCGCCCGCGCCGCGGGTAGCCCCGCCGCGCGCGCCGCAGCCAGCCTCGCCACGCACATCTGATACGCAGCCGCCGACTCCGACTCCGACTCCGACTCCGCCGTCCGCTTGGCACCTGACATTCCAGCCTCCTTCGCCGCGGACAGTCCTGCCACATAGTTCCGATAGGCAGCCGCAGATTCGGCCACGTACTCGTGGTAGACGGACTTGGTCTCGGTCACGTAGTTGTCGTAGGCGGCCGCACGCTCGGCGTCGGAGCGTATCGAGGACGACGAGTTCATCACGCCTCCAATAAGAGTGGTGTCGTTATTGCAATATACATGCAATAGCTAGTACCGGCGCAACCATGCAACGGCGGGCGGGGCAGCCGCGTGGCCGCGAGCCAACGTCGCCGGGCGATGGGCTGGATCACGTCACACTGTCGACGGCACGTCGGCTTGCTGGGGGCTCGCTCGTAGGGCCTCACAGGCGGCACCCTCCGCAGACACGACGGTGACACTCATTGGCGGTTTTGCTTCACTGAGTGACGAAAAAATGAACAAACACCATCTCGTCAGGTGGTGGTAACCGCATTTCAGTTGCAACTACTATATATTGGTGACAGTGTGACGTTCTCAACTCCTGACATCGCGCGGCCTGGTGGGACCGTCTTCGGTCAGGTCGTGGGCGCCTTTGCGGGGCCCCCGTGCTCATCCAGTGTCGGGCAGTGATGCCCACGTCCTCCACCACCGCATCCGCTGACGCGGAGAGAAGGTGAGTGTCATGCGGGCCGTCTTTCACAGCGAGCTGGACGGGCTGATCCACGCCCTCGCCAGGCTGAGTCGGCTGACTGCTCAGATGTTGACCAATGCGTCGATCGCCCTGTACTAGACTGATCTTGCGCTCGCCAGACTGGTCGTCGCTGATTGTGACCCGATGAACGCGATGCTCGATGATACCGAGCATCGCTGCGTCACCTTGCTCGCGCTGCAAGCGCCGGTCGCCGGGGACCGGCGGGTGGTGGTCGCGGCTTTGCATGCCGTTGATCATGTGAAGTGGATGGCCGAACTCGCCCGGCACGTCGCCGTCACTGCACGGCTCAAGCAGCCGAACCCGATGACTTCGGGTGAGATCCGTCCGGCGCTGGCCCGGATGAGCTTGCTCGCCAGTCAGCTCGCTGAGGATGCCGCGACTGCGTTGAAGCACCAGGATCCGCTTTCCGGCTGCCGGCTGGCCGTAGCCGATGACGCGGTGGACGCGCTGCGGTCAGCGAACGCGCCGGCTAACAGGTCCAGCAGGGAATACGGCGCGATGTACCCGGTGTCCAAGGTGGAGATCGAGTAGGGCGTCCGGTTACCGACACCGCCGCCCGGGTGGTCGAGTACGCCCAAGGCCTGGCGGTGTTCAATGCCAACGGCCAGACCGGGACGCGAGCGTCGGCGCCGTCCTGGTCCTCCACGACTCGCTGGACTTGGCCACCTACGTGGCGCTGGCAGTCCCACCGCTGGCCGTCCCGACCGGAACCGGCCCGGATCACCCGCTTCGACCTCGTATTCGACGACGTCACCTTCGGGCTAGTCCCTCACCATGCCCGAGCGCAGCCTCACCGCGCTGGTGGGGCCCTCGGGCAGCGGCAAAACGACGATCATCCGGCTGTTCATGCGCCACGCCGACCCGCAACACGGCGCCTTCCGGATCGGCGGGGTCGACCTGCGTGACGTCGAGCCCGCTGAGCTGCTGCGCCACGTCACCGCCGTCTTTAAAGACGTCTTCCTCTACGACGACAGCACCGCCGCGAATATCCGCATCGGCCGCCCGGACGCCACCGACACCGAGATGCAGCAGGCCGCCGGGCCGCCCGCTGCCACGGCTTCATCACCGAGCTCCCCGAGCTCCCCGAGGGCTACGACACCCGGGTCGGCCAGCTCGGCAGCCGCCTGTCCGGAGGGCCGGATCATCGAGCGAGGAACCCACCCCGAGCTGCTGGCCACCGGCAGTCGGTACGCCGCGATGTGAGCGGCCTAGCAAAACCCGGGATCGTTGAGGTAGAGGCCGAGGGCGCAGTCGAAGGCCCATTCGGGTGCGCGATCAGTGCCAGGTCGTCGAAGATCTATCGGGGAGATGCGGCCCGTCCGGTTGCCTCCGCTTGCGATGCAGCTGCTCGGCTGGGTCGGCACTCATGCCCACCGCCGAAGTGCACCTTTCCCACTGTGACCCGCTAACGCTCACCATGTCGGCGAAGCCATGGCTTGCCCTCCGGCGGTGATCTCGAAGATCGGGCAGGCACCCTGAGCGTCGTGGCCGCCGCACTCGCACTCGCAGCCTCGGGCCAGGCCCACGAACCTGGCCGTCATACGCGTATTACACTCTGGTAGTGGCCGCTTCGAGGGACAACTATGACGGTGTCCCTTACGAGCTGCTTCCTCGCGACTCCGCAGAGGTCACGCCGGTGAGCGCAGAACACCTGCGGACCCGCCGTGAAAGGAAGGAGAGCGAGCACGAGTTCAACATCGAGCCGGAATGGGCGGTCGAGGCGGCGCTCGATCCTGCAGCGCTCCTCGGTGACGGCGGCAGTACGTCCCGGGAGAGTGTGTTGGTGATCGGTCGTTCGACCTCAGCGCCACCGCTCCAGTATGGCGAGGTCGGACGAGTGCTCGCCGTCTACGTGATACCCGCGACGCATCCGCCCGATGGGCGCTGGTTCGTCGTCACGGCATGGACTGCAGGTAGACGGCAGTGGTCCGCCTATTGGAAGGAGCACCCTGATGGTTGAGGACAGATTCACGCGAGAACTCGCAGATCTGATCGACGAGACCGAGAGCCTCGAGAGGGACGTGGTGCCGTCCGGCACGAGCCGCAGCCGTCGCTCCCCGCAGGACCCGGCGCAGGTGTACTCAATCCGGATCCCGGTGGACCGCATCGATCAGCTCCGTCAGGCGGCCGAGCGCGAGGGAACGACAGCCTCGGCACTGATCCGCAAGTTGGTCGTCGATTACCTCGACGGCGTGCCGGTACCACCGCCACGCTCTGCTACCGATCCTTCGCAAGCAATCCTCGATGAGCTGCGTGAGATCAAGGCGCGGTTGCCGGCCCTTAAGGACCCTGCTCACTGAGCGGAGACGGCAGTGCTAGTGGCTTGTGTAGCCGCGAAGAGCTGCGCAGGCACCAGAGCAGGTTGTGCACGGCGCGCCGCGCGAGTGTGTTGCTGTGGGCCGGTGCTGTTGGGCCCGGTGACTTTTCTGCTGCTGGCCAAGCCTGCGGCGGAGGCCCCGCCCGGTTTCTCGACTCTGGAGCTGTTGGAGCCGCTGGTCGAGGTGTACGCGCAGCTACTCGCCGAACTGGGGAGGCTCGGGGCCGCGTGGGTGCAGTTCGACGAGCCGGCGGGTGTCGCCGACCGCACCGACGCCGAGCTGGAGTCCCTGGCGTGGGCCTATCGCCGGCTGTGCGCGGTACCGGGGCGCCCGAAGATACTGGTGGCCGGCTACTACGGTAATCCCGGGCCGACGCTGCCGGTGCTGGCCGCAAGCCCGGTCGAGGCGATCGGTCTGGACTTGGTCGCCGGGGTCGAGGATCTCCACGCCGCGGCGTCGCTGCCGGCGCTGCGGGACAAGACTGTGCTCGCCGGCGTTGTCGACGGTCGCAATGTGTGGCGCACCGACCTCGACGCAGCCCTCGGGCGCGCCGCGACGCTGCTCGGCATCGCAGGCTGGGTCGCGGTGAGCACGTCGTGTCCGTTGCTGCACGTGCCTTATAACGTCGGGACCGAGACCACGCTGGCCCCGGGATGGGCGGCGCTGTGGACCGGCGTCGCTCGGGACGGTGAGCGTGACGACCGGGTGCGAGCCCGGCTGGAGGCCCTGGGTGGCGACCACTACCGGCGTGGGACGGCCGCCGAGCGGGTCGCGGCGCAGCGGGCCCGCCTTCGGCTCGGGCCGGTGCCGACCACGACCATCGGCTCGTTCCCGCAGGCCGGTCAGATCCGGGCCGACCGGGCCGCGCACCGGGCCGGGAGGCTCGACGACGCGGAGTACGAGCGTCGGATGCGCATGGAGATCGAGCGGGTGATCCGGCCGCAGGAACAGATCGGCCTTGACGTGCTCGTGCACGGTGACGCGAGCGCAACGACATGGTGCAGTACTTCGCCGAGAACCTCTACGGGTTCGTGACCACCGAGTTCGGCTGGGTGCAGTCCTATGGCACCCGGTGCGTGCGCCCCCCGGTGCTCCATGGCGACGTCTCTCGACCGAGACCGATCACCGTCGGTTGGAGCACCTACGCCCAGTCCCTCACCGGCGGCCCCGTCAAGGCCATGCTGACCGAGCCGGTGACGATCCGGGCCTGGTCGTTCGTCCGCGACGACCAGCCGCTGGGCGACATCGCGCGGCAGGTCGGGTTGGCCCTGCGCGACGAGGTGCGCGATCTTGAGTCCGCGGGACTGCGGGTGATCCGGGTCGATGAGCCCGCGCTGCGCGAGCTGCTCCCGTTGCGCGCAGCCGGACGGCCGAGTACCTGGCCTGGGCTATCGATGAGTTCCGGCTGGTCACCGGTGGGGTGGCCGACTCGACGCAGATCCACACCCACCTGTGCTACTCGGAGTTCGGTACCGTGCTCGACGCGATCGACGCCCTGGACGCGGACGTGACCACCGTCGAGGCTGCCCGATCGACGATGCAGGCGCTGGAACAGTTCGGGACCGGGGTGCCGGGCGGCGTGGGCCCCGGCGTCTACGACGTGCACTCCCCGCGCGTGCCGACCGTCTCCGAGATCGAGCAGCTCTTACTGGCCGCGCAACGCTGGGTCGGCCCTGAGCGGCTCTGGGCCAATCCGGACTGCGGTCTGAAGACCCGTGGCGAGGTCGAGGTCGTCGAGGCGCTGGGGCACCTGGTGCGCGCCGCCCACCGAGTCCGCTCGAGCACACCCACTCCCGTCTGAGAGAAGCCGCCACCCGGGCCAGGGTCAGGTAGGTCGGCGGTGGCGCCCATGGCGCACGGCAGGCACAGCACTCCCCATGGGTGGGTTCAGGCGCGCTTCCTCTTCCGCCAGAGGAGCGCCGCACAGCGACTCGACATCGCCGAGCGCCATCGCGTGGCTACGTTCGTCAGCTGGGTTCAGCGATGTGCGCGCGCCGTTTCCCAGGTCACGCACCGCCTAGCTAGTCGTCACCCGTTGTCGCCTGCCGCAAGGAAGCTCACGCGATGGCTGCGGCTCTGAGCCCGCTCGGTGTCCTCGCTGCTGTGGTTGGTGTGCTCCGGCGTGTTGCCCACGCATCGACGAAGCTCGCGTGGGCAACACGCCGGATGGCCTTGACCCAGTCGCTTACAAAGGGATCCGCAGCGATTGTCCAATCCGGATCAGGTCCGGATTTTTCACGGTGATCCGGTTGGCTTCATAAACCTGCGGCCAGCCGCCGGGCACATGGTGGCTGGCCGCGATCGACCCAGGGCTCCGTCATGTTTGGGATATGACCGTATTGGCTGGTTAAGGCTGTTTGGGTAGAAACGCCGTTTGAGGCGTCTTGCGTGGGATCGGGCACGACCCTCGAGATGATCACGGTTCCTACACCGGTGATCGCCTCGAAGGACCGTGTCCGTGCCGTCATCCTGCCGTGCCCCGCCCGCTGTTGGCCAGCGGCCCCACACCACCGACCGTGTCGACC
>JBBPZY010000307.1:0-5027 GCA_038276315.1 Mycobacteriales bacterium | reverse complement strand
CTCGACGCGGCGATGCGGGGGGAGCTGCGCGGGGGAGTGTCCTTCGCCGGCGCGATCCCGCAGCCTCCGCGGCTGTGGGCGACGGCCACCGGCGGCGGTTGGCTGTTGACAGGCGAGGCTCCATTCGTCACCGGCTGGGACATCATCGACGTGCTGCAGGTCTCGGCGCGCAACACAGCACTGCGGACCGGGCAGTCCACCGGCACCATCGTCACCGGACTAGTCGATGCGCAGGCCGGCGCGGGCATCACCGTCGAGGAACTCCACATGGTCGCAGCCCAAGGCAGCAACACCGTCCGGCTCCGGTTTGCCGATTATGTCCTGCCGGCGCAGATGGTCACCGCGGAGGTCACGCACCGCGACTTTCGCGCCAACCAGACGATGAGCTCGCGGCGCAGCGGCTGCCTCGCGGTGGGCGTCGCCGAGCGGTGCATCCGGATGATCGGGGAGGCGGGACGACCCCTGGTCGCGGAGCTACTGCATGCGGAGCAGCGCGGGATCCGCAACCGGCTCGATGCTGGGCTCGGTGACCCGGAGACGTTGCCAGCAGCTCGCGCCGCCGCGTCTGAGCTCGCCTACCGCGCGGCCGGCGCACTCGTTGTAACAGTGGGCAGCGCCGGGATCCTGGCGCGCCAGCATGCCCAGCGGCTGGTCCGGGAGGCGACTTTCACCCTCGTCGCCGCCGGCCGACCGGAGATCAAGGACAGCCTGCTGAAGGTGCTCGGCCACGGCCATGGGTAAGCTCACGCGGTGAACGGACCCAGTTGCAGGCAGTGATCATTACTGGGCGACAAGTAGCGGGATAAGGGGAGCTGGGATGAAACGTGCGCCTGCACTGTCCGTTGGGCCGGTGCTCGCAGCGGTAGCGGCCTTAGCGCTGGGGTGCTCCGCTGCCCCGAGTACTACAGCGCAGCACGGTCCAGTCGGCGCGGTCCCCGCGGGGCTGGAGCAATTCTACGGGCAGAACTTGTCCTGGGGCGGGTGTTCCGCGTTCGCCACCACCCCCAGCGACAAGAAGTCTTACGCTGACCCAGGGCTGCAGTGCGCCTACCTCAACGTGCCGCTGGACTACGCCAACCCGAAGGGCCGCGTGATCAAGGTCGGTCTCCTGCGCCGACCCGCGTCGGATCCGGCGCACCGCGTCGGTTCGTTGGTCATCAACCCTGGCGGTCCTGGCGGGTCTGGGATGAGCACCGCGGCCAGCCTCGCCGACCAGATCGCGAACACTGACGTGGGACGACGTTTCGACTTCGTGGGCTTCGACCCACGCGGTGTCGGTTCCAGCACACCGCAGGTCGTCTGCCGGACTCCGGCGGAACGGGATGCCGAACGCCTGATGAACCTTAACGTCGATACCTCGCCAGCCGGGGTAGCACAGACGGAGAATCAGGAAAAAGCCGACGATGCCGGCTGCGTCAACCGCACCGGACAAGAGGTACTTGCAAACGGCGGCACGCCCGAAACGGTCAGCGACACCGGCAAGCAGGTCCTCGAGAACGTCGGCACCCGAGATGTGGTCCGCGACATGGACGTCATGCGGTCGGCCCTCGGGGATCAGAAGCTCACCTACCTCGGTTACTCCTACGGCACCCGGATCGGGTCCAGCTACGCTGAAGCGTTTCCCAAGAACGTTCGCGCGATGATCCTCGATGGCGCGCTGGATCCAGCGCAGGACCAGATCGGCGAGCTGATCGACCAGGGCCGAGGATTTCAGAAAGCCTTCGATGCATTCGCGGCGTGGTGCTCAGGTCGTCCGGATTGTGGTTTGGGGCAGGACAAGACCCAGGCGGTGAGCAAGTTCCAAGCCCTTGTTCGCCCGTTGATCAATAAACCGATCGGTGTGCCCGACGGACGCAAGCTTTCTTACAGTGACGCCACGATCGGGACCGTTCAGGCGCTGTACCTGTCCGACCTGTGGCCAACGTTGAATCGCGGTCTGGTCGAGCTCACCCAGGGCCAGGGCAATATTCTGATGCGGCTCGCCGACATCTACTACGGACGCGGGCAAGACGGCACCTACTCGACCGAGATGGATGTCTTCCAGGCCGTCCAATGCGTCGACAATCCGCCGATCAAAGATCCGAACGTGGCCCGTGATATCGACATCCAATACCGGAAGGTCGCTCCATTCCTCGACACCGGTGAACCACCATCGCCAGCCCTTGACAACTGCGCGTTCTGGCCCGTGCCACCCACCGGGGGCCCGCACGATCCGCATACTCCCGGGTTGCCGACAGTCATGGTGATCTCCACGACCCAGGATCCGGCCACGCCTTACCAGGCCGGAGTGAACCTTGCCCGCGACCTCAACGCACGGCTGCTGACCTACGAAGGCACCCAACACACCGCCTTCCTGCAAGGCAACAGCTGCGTCGATCAGGCGGGTATCAGCTACCTGGCGGACCTTCGGCTGCCGGCTGAGGGGACCCGCTGCAAACCCACCAGTTGACGGTTCCCTGAGCCGCCCCGGACCCTCGATCCACCACACACCAGGGTCCACTGCCCGCCCAGCGCCGCCGCGAGGTGGCAAAGCTGGCGTGCCGCGATTATAGGTTGCAGGCGGCTCATGCTTGCCCTCTACAGTTACTTGTAAGGCGCAACCAACGGGGCTGGCTCACGCGGGGCACCGCAGGTCGCCGGGTTCTGTGCCCGGGAGCTTCACCCACCGGAGATCGTGACGATTCTGCTCGGCCTGATGCTCGGTGTCCTGCTGGCCGCGCTGGACCAGACGATCGTGTCCACGGCCATCCGTACCATCGCCGATGATCTGCACGGATTGAATCTGCAAGCCTGGGCGACCACCGCCTACTTGATAACCGCGACGATCTCCACCCCGCTGTACGGGAAGCTATCTGACCTTTACGGGCGCAAGCCGTTCTTCCTCACCGCTATCTCGATCTTCATCGTCGGGTCGGTGTTGTGCACGTTCTCCGGGTCGATGTACCAGTTGGCGGCGTTCCGCGCTGTGCAGGGGCTCGGTGCCGGTGGGTTGATGTCACTGGCTTTTGCCATCATCGGTGACATCGTGGCGCCGCGCGAACGGGCCCGCTACCAGGGTTATTTCCTGGCCGAAGCCGCGCACCAGCAGTCCTGAAGCAGTTCTGAGGCCAGGTCGGCTCGGCGGCCGACGTACGGCGTGTTGTACCGACCAGTAGCCCTGTATCGGCACTGCGGTTACCGGGAAGCGAGTTCGGCTGCGGCGGAATGCACTTCTTGCTCGCTGGCGCCGGCGGCCACCAGCCGGCGGTAGCGGTTGAGCAGTCGGGGCGCGTGAAAGGCCAGCACTGCGACGAGCGCGCCGTCGGCGAAGTAGCCCGCGACGGTTCCCTTGATCACGCCAGGATCGTGCAGCACTTCGACAGACGTCGCCAGATCGCAGCGCCCGATCAGCTGCAGCGTCAGCCCGTACTGGTCGGACCAGAAGTACGGCACGGCGTCGGCTAGCCGGGTGATCTCCGCACCGGCGATGCGCTGCGCGACGACGGCGGCCTGCTCGGTGGCCGAGGTCCAGTGCTCGATGCGTGGCCGATCTCCGAACGTCGGGTGCCGCCAGGCGGCGATATCACCGACCCCGTAGACGTTGCCGGTGCCCTCTACCAGACCGGTGGCATCGCAGAGCAACCCGCCGTCGGTCGGCAGCCCGAGCCCGGCGAGCCACCCGGCGTCGACCACGGTGCCCACTCCGACGATGCCGCAGTCGGCCCGCACGTGGCTTCCATCGGCCAGCTTGGCGGCGATCCCGCCGTCGCTGTCAACGAAATCCATTAGTCGTACTCCGCAGCGCACGGTGACGCCATTATCGGTCTGTAAGCGAGCGCACAGCCGCCCCATCTGCTCGCCGAGGACTCGGCCGAACGGCACTGGCAGCGCCTCCAGCATGGTCACCTCGAGGCCAGCCATCCGGGCGGTGGCGGCGACCTCAGCGCCGATGAAGCCGGCTCCGACGACCAGCAGCGAGCGAGCTCGGGAGAGTGAGCCCCGCAGCGCCCGGCAGTCCTCCAGGGTGCGCAGTACGTGCAGCTCCGGGTGATCGGGCTGGTCGGGTAGTCGCCGTGGCCGCACCCCGGTTGCTACTACGAGCGTGTCGTAGTGAAGCCGCGCGCCGTCGTCGAGGTCAACCACACCGCTGTTGAGGCTGATTGCGGATCTGCCCAGGTGCAACGAGACACCGAGGCCGGCCAGGTCACCGCGATGCAGGGTGGCCCGTTCGTCGGACCAGGTTCCGGCGAGGATCTGCTTGGACAGCGGAGGTCGGTCGTAGGGTTCATGCGCCTCGTCGCCGACGAGGCTGATGCGGCCGGAGAATCCCTCTGCGCGGAGGAACTCGACGGTACGCAGCCCGCCCAGGCCCGCGCCAACGACCACCACGTGCCCCATGCGCGCCTCCGTTGTCGGGGCTCATGGTCGCACGCCCGGTACGCGGCAATCGTCAGCTCACCAGTAGCTCGCGCTGGCTGGTCCAGAGCTCTCGGCGTTCCTCTTCGGTCAGGCCTCCCCAGACGCCGTACGGCTCCCGCGCGGATAGCGCGTGGCGGCGACACTCCTCGAGAACTGGGCAGCGCTGGCAAATCGCCTTCGCCTGATCGGCACGACGGGATCGCGCTGAACCTCGTTCGCCGTCTGGATGGAAAAAGACACTACTGTTCAAGCCCTGGCACGAGCCCTTGAGTTGCCAGTCCCATTCATTAGCGACCGGCTTTGGAAGTCGTCGGGTGTCCGTCATCTCCAACACCGTCCTTGCTGGTCGACTCGGTCCTGGGTTGCTCGATTGATACCCGTGGCGCGGTGACGGCAAACCTGGCCGGGTCTGCTGCACGGGATGTGGACCCTCGATGAGGCGAGTACGGATCATCGGGCATAATGGACCTTGCGATGCTGCCCGAGGTTCGGTGCAGCCGAGGTCGACTGTGAGCGCCTTCGCGGCGCAGGAGCTTCTCCGCGGGACTGCGGGGTGGCCACGCATCAGCGGCCACCAGCTCTCCAGGAGAGGATTACCCCCGCGTGCCTTCGAACCACCCCGCCCCCGG
>JBBPZY010000306.1:0-2540 GCA_038276315.1 Mycobacteriales bacterium | reverse complement strand
GTCAGGTAGTAGCCCCGGCTACCGAACTCCCGCAGCGCCGCGTCGAGCAGCTCACCGCGCCTAGCCTCCGACGACAACCGTCGCCGGGCGCGCGTCGGGAGGTCCCGTGTGGCTGGCCGGCTCACAGCGGCACACCGCGGATCGAGGCATCCAGCACGGTGACAGTGTGCGCCAGCGACAAGTGCTTGCCCAGCCGCCGGGCGCTGGCCGCGATCTGCATCAGGCACCCAGGGTTGGCGGTCACCAACACTGACGCCCCGGTAGCGAGCACGTTGCGCGCTTTGCGGTCCCCCAGTTCGGTGGCCGGCTCGGGGTTGAGCAGGTTGTAGACCCCCGCCGAACCGCAGCACAGATCCGCTTCGGCGATCTCGGTCAGTTTCAGCCCGGGTATGGCACGCAGCAGCTCGCGGGGCTGGGACCGGATACCTTGGGCGTGTCCGAGGTGACAGGCGTCGTGGTAGGCGATCGTGACGTCCAGGGGGTGGCGCGGCGCAACCGACCCGAGCTCGACGAGCAGCTCGGAGACGTCGCGGGTGCGCTCGACGAAAGCTTGTGCGCGCTCGGCGTAATCGGCGTCGTCGCGCAGCAGGTGCGCGTATTCCTTCATCGCTGAGCCGCAGCCTGCGGCGTTGACCACGACATGGTCCACCCTAGCGGCCTCAAAGCGCTCGATCAGCGCCCGGGCAAAGCGGATCGCCTCGTCCTCACGTCCCAGGTGTTGCGATAACGCCCCGCAACAGCCTTGCCCACGGGGGATCACGACGTCGCAGCCCTCAGCGGCGAGTACCCGCGCGGTGGCGACGTTAACCTCCGGGAAGAACGCATCCTGCACGCAGCCGGTGAGCATCCCCACCACCGCACGGCGCTGTCCTAGGGCGGGCACCCGCTCCGGCAGCGGCCGCCGTCGGGTCACCGTCGGGGTCAGTGACTCCATCACCCGTAGCGTCGGCGGTAACCGGTCCAGCAGCCCGGTGCGCCGTAACAGCCGGTCCAGTCCACTGCGCTGGTAGAGCGCCAGCGGCCCGCGCAAAGCCCGTAACCGTTTCGGGTAGGGAAACAACCAGAAGATCGCCTCGCGGAGCAGCCGCTCCCGGCGGGGTCGCTGGTAGCGGCGCTGCACCTGAGCCCGAGTGTCAGCGATCAGCGTGCCGTACTGCACGCCAGACGGGCAGGCCGGGACACAGGCCATGCACCCCAGGCAGGCGTCGAAGTGCCCCACCATCGATGCCGACAGCGGCTCGCCCTCCAGACCGGACTTCATCAGGTGGATGCGTCCACGTGGCGAATCCATCTCCTCCCCCCACAGCACGTAGGTGGGGCAGGAGGACAGGCAGAATCCGCAATGCACGCAGTCCTTGATCAGCTCGGGCTGCGGCGGGTGGTGGTCATCAAAAGCGCCCCCGCTCATTTAAATCCCTCCCACGAACCGTCCAGGCGAAAGCCGGCGCTCCGGGTCGAACTGGTCCTTCAGCCGGCGCATCAACGCCAGCGCGGGCACCGGTCCCCACACATCGATACTGGCCTTACTCCTCGGGGGCGCGCAGCGCAGCACCGCGCTGCCCCCATGCCGGGTGGCGATCTCCCGAAGCTGCGCCAACTCGGCACCCAGCTTGTCGCCGTCGTTCAGGCCGGCGACAAGCACGCCGGCGCCGGCACTGCCGCGCAGTGTGCCCGGCGCGGTGCTGAGCAGCTCAGCCAGCCCGGTGGGCTCGCAGGTGACCGTCGCAGCAGGTCCCTGCGGTGGGTGCGGCGGGCGACCCCACCAGTCCGGCGGCTGTTCGCTCACCATGGCCGCCGTTGCGGCCGCCGCGGTGAGCAGGTCAGCGACGGCGTCGGCGCGGGCCCCGACCCCCCTGGCGACACCTTCGACAGCGACCCCGACGATGACCGGACCACCCGGCGCGGCGCGGTCAACTTCGAGGGCCACCGAGTCGTGCTGCGATGCCCTGATCGCGGCAATGGCGTTTGCGGCATGCGCGGCGCCGGCAGCGGCCACGGTGATCCAGCGACTCGCCTCGGGTAGCGGATGCAGCCGGAACACCGCCTCGGTGATCACACCCAGGGTGCCCAGCGACCCGGTGTAGAGCTTGCCCAGGTCGTAACCGGCGACGTTCTTCACCACCTTGCCTCCCGAGCGGGTGACGGTGCCGTCGGCGAGCACCACGGTGATGCCGATCAGCAGATCACGCACTGAGCCGTACCGGTAGCGCAGTGGGCCCGACGCGGCGGTGGCGATGGTGCCCCCGACAGTGCCCCGAAGATTGTCGCTGCTGTCCAGCGCCAGCCGCTGCCGGTGCGGCGCCAACGCCTCCTGGAGAGCGACCATCGGTAAGCCGGCCTGCACCGTGACGACCAGGTCGCCGGCGGCATGCGCCAGCACCCCGGCCATCCGGCTGGTATCCACGATCAGGTCCACAGCGGTCGGTGGGACGCCCCAGGCCAGGCGAGTGCCGGTGCCGCGGGCGACCACCCGCAATCCCAGTCCGGCCGCTGCGCACAGCACCGCAGAGACCTCCTCGGTGCTGTGCGGCCGCGCCACC
>JBBPZY010000305.1:0-8301 GCA_038276315.1 Mycobacteriales bacterium | reverse complement strand
GGCCGCTGCGGCGGTGATTCCACGCGCTTCACGCAGCCGACGCAGCTGAGTGCCCAACACGATGCGCAGCGCCGTCGGCCCCGGCGACCGCCCCGCAGCGGCACCACCGCTCGGATCCTCACCCCACCGAGGCGCGCTCACTATTCCCCAACGGTAGAACCACTATGGACGCTTCACCATAGACGGGTAGATCGCGCTGCGTAAGACCCAGCGAAGTTAGGCCCGTCCACTGAACAAGGCGACGCCGTTCGGCGTGTTCGCGGTCAAGCTGAACTGGCCGGGGCCGCCGACGAAGACTTTGGTCAGCGTTACCGAGGTGTGCGCGACGATCGGGGATCGGTACATCCAATCGCCCTCGGCGGACTCGGGCACCGTTGCGCGGTTGAGTTTCCCGACGAAGGAAGTGGACACCGGATTCCAGTCCCGCTCGCCGTTATTGGTCAGGGTGACCGGTACCAGGATCACCGGCTCGCCGGTCTCCACCGAGGTGCCCACCGTAGGCGCTCCGGCGACGATCGTGTTCCCATCACCGGCGGTCCACAGCTGATCGAAGGCCATCGTCGTGCCGCTGGGAGTCGCCGCTAAGGCTGGTGGCGTGGCCACCGGGAGGGCGGTAGCAAGGTGCGTGGTGGCGCCGATCACCCCGACGTGCTGGGTGACACCCTCGACGCCGGTCAGCGCGGCGACGCCTAACCAAGTGGCGTACACCACAAGCCCGAACGCGACCAGCAGGCCGAGCGCGAAGCTCACGACGCCGAAGCGGTTCGTCGGCCGCAGGTGGCGCGGTTGCGGGGCGGAGAATCGGTATGGCGACGCAGGTGCGGACACGAAGCCTCCAGGAGTGTGCGGAACAGCGTGCCGCGACCGATCCCATGCCGGTGACCACTGGTAGCAGTCATCCTAGTTTTCGCTTCGAGACCCCGGTTCGTTAACAACCCGAACGAGTGATTCAGCTACATGGAGTAGCGTGAAATAACCGGGATCCGGATGCGTTGGGCTGTTGGTGAACCAGCGCAGGCGCACCGACGGAGGAGAACAAAGGGCGCACCGGAGTAATCTGATCGAGTGGATGGCATGGAGACTGTGAACGATCAGCTGGGCCGCGGCCTGCGGGATCTTCGAATCTCGGTTACCGATCGGTGTAACTTCCGCTGCTGTTACTGCATGCCTCGCGACGTTTTCGGTACCGACTTTCCGTTCATGGACTCCTCGGAACTGCTCTCCTTCGAAGAGATCGTTCGGGTGACCAAGGTCTTCGCCGGCCTCGGTGTTGAAAAACTGCGACTCACCGGCGGCGAGCCATTGCTCCGGCACGGCATCGAGGGACTAGTCGAGCAGCTGGTCAGCATCGACGGCATCGACGACGTGGCCATGACCACCAACGGCTCACTGCTGGCCAAGAAAGCGCGCTCGCTGCGCGATGCCGGGCTGTCCCGGGTGACGGTCAGCCTGGATTCCCTTGATGCGCAGACGTTCCGCACCATGAGCGACGTGAAGATCCCCGTCTCCCGGGTGCTGGAGGGCATCGCCGCCGCCGCGGATGCCGGACTGGCCCCAGTGAAGATCAACGCGGTGGTCAAGCGTGGACTCAACGACGGCAAGGGCATCCTCGACCTCGCGGCCTTCGGGCGGGAACACGGCTACATCGTGCGTTTCATCGAGTTCATGGACGTCGGTGCCACCAACGGCTGGCGGATGGACGACGTTGTCCCGGCGGCGGAGATCGTCGACGCCATCAACGCCGCCTGGCCGGTCGGGCCAGTGGATCCGGCCTACGTCGGCGAGGTGGCCGCTCGGTACCGCTACGTCGACGGCGCGGGTGAGGTCGGCGTGATTACGTCGATCAGCCAGCCGTTCTGCGGGACCTGTACCCGGGCTCGCCTGTCAGCCAAGGGCGAGTTGTACACCTGCCTGTTCGCCGGGCTGGGCCACGATCTCCGCACGGTGCTGCGCGACGGAACCAGCGATGACGAAATCGAAAAGCGCATCACCGGCATCTGGAAGGGCCGAACCGACCGTTACTCAGCCCAGCGCACCACCGCAACGCTAGGTCTTCCCAAGGTCGAGATGAGCTATATAGGGGGCTAATGCACGGGCTGCGGTCAGCAGCAGCCCGTTCTCGCTGGCGTCGCCGATGGTGATGCGTGCGCCGTCGCCGGGAAACGGGCGGACTATGACCTTGTGTTCCAGGCAGTGCTCGGCGAAGGCCGCGGTCTGCTCGCCCAAGGGCAGCCAGACGAAGTTGCCCTGCGAGCGCGGCACGGGGTAGCCCATCGCGATCAGCTCGGCCCACACCCGGTCCCGCTCGGCCGCCACGCCCCGGCAGCGAGCCAGCATCTCATCCTCGACGTCGAGGCTCGACAGGGCGGCAAGCTGGGCCAACGAGTTGACGCTGAACGGTACCGACACCTTGTGCAATGCCGAGGCGACCGGCTCCGGCGCCACGCAGTACCCCACCCGCAGACCGGCCAGCCCGTAAGCCTTGGAGAAGGTCCGCAACACCGCGACGTTGTCCCGATGCCGGTAGAGCTCCATGCCGTCAGGCACTGCGGGATCGGTGACGAATTCGCGGTAGGCCTCGTCCAGAGCGATCAGCACGCCGTCGGGTACCGCGTCGAGGAACGCGACCAGCTCGTCGCGTCCCACGGCGGTACCGGTCGGGTTATTGGGATTGCACACGAAGATCAACCGGGTCGCTGGGCTGATCGCATCGAGCATCCCCGCCAGGTCGTGAGTGTGGTCATGGCGCAGCGGTACCGTGCGCTGCCGGGCGCCGACGACCTGGGTGATGATCGGGTAGGCCTCGAAGGAGCGCCACGCGAAGAGCACCTCATCGGTCGGTGCGCAGGTGGCCTGCACCAACTGCTGGCACAGCGCCACGGACCCGGCTCCGACGACGAGGTTCGACGGCGGCACGTCCAACCGGGCCGCCAACCGATCGACCAGCGCGGCCGCCCCGTTGTCCGGGTAACGGTTGACCTCCCCGGCGGCGTCTCGGATCGCCGCGACGACGCTGGGCAACGGCCCCGCGGAGGCCTCGTTGCTGGCCAGCTTCACCGCTCCCGGGATGCTGCGACCAGGAACGTACCCGGGCAGCGAGTCCAGATCAGCCCTGGTGCGGGCGGTCATCGGGCCTCCTGTTCGCGGCGGGCGGGCCATCAGGTCGGGCGAACGCCCAACCTCACCGTAACGGGTGGTGGGGAGGCTGCCGTCGACGCCGCCGCCACAGCCGGTCACCTGTGATCACCGGTTATGTGCCTACAACGACAAGATCTGTCGCTCACGGCACACAAACCGTGATCAGCGTGGGGCACTCGAATAGTGATCTCCAGGTGCGTCGCTGCTGACCGGGTAAGATGCCCGGTCACGCGGTGTTCGCCATCGACGAGTGGGGCGCGGCCATGACGCAACGCAGCCTGGAACAGATCCCGCTCCGCGACGGCACTGGGCTGCGGCTCACCGTCGCTGCCCCGGAGTCCGCGGTCCGCGGTGGCATCGTCGTCGAGCCTGACGTCCGCGGCGTCACCGATGACGTCTGGCAGCTCGCGGCTGGTCTGGCCGGCGAGGGCTGGCTGGCGGTGATCCCGGATCTGTTCCACCACGGCGGTGTCGACGAGCTGCCCGACGACGGGGATGCCGTCGCGCGCCACCTCGAGCGGCTGACCGCGGAGTCCATCCACGCCGACACCGACGCCGCCTTGCGCTGGTTGGCGCAGCGCCACGTGGCTGCCGACCAGATGGGGGTGGTGGGCTTCGGCCTGGGCGGCGCCGTGGCGCTCATCGTCGCCACCCAACGCGATCTTGGTGCGGCGGTGACCATCGGCGGGATCGGGGTAGCGGAGCCGGTGGCCGCGGGTTTGCCCGCGCTGGTCGACGTGGCCGCCGAGCTGCGCTGCCCATGGCTGGGTATTTACGGCCGGGAAGGTGACGTGCCCGAGGCGGAGGTGAACAAGCTGCGCGATGCCGCCCACTCCGCCCACGTCGCCACCGACCTGGTGCACTGCCGCTTCGACACCGACCGGTCCGTCGCGCCGGAGGCCTGGGGTCGAACGCTGAATTGGTTCTGCTCTCACCTGCGCTGACTGCGTGGTACCAACCGCCCGTGGTACCAACCGCCGTGGTACCAACGGGAGATGAGTGCGCCCCGGATCCTCTGGCTGCCTGACCCGGACGTCGTCGCCCGGTCCCGGATGGCGGCGTTTCGTAGCTGGTTGGCCGCGCAGCGGGGTGTCATCGTGGCTGACTACGACGCGCTGTGGCGCTGGTCGGTGGCCGACCTGGCGGGGTTCTGGGGGGCGTTCGCCGATTTCGCCGCCGTCCGGTTCCATACCGCGCCACAGCGGGTGCTCACCGACGAGTCGATGCCGGGGACCCGGTGGTTTCCGGGCGCGACGCTGAACTACGCCGAGCATGCGCTGGCTCCCGGACCCGGAAAGAATGACGACGACCTGGCGGTGCTCTTCCGCCGCGAGGACGGCGTTCGAGAGACGCTGAGCTTCGGGTTGCTGCGCCAGCGGGTGGCCGCGGCGCGGTCGGCGCTGGCGTCGCTGGGTGTGCGCCGGGGGGACCGGGTGGTCGCGCTGGCGCCCAACACGCCGGACACGCTGGTGGCGTTGCTCGCCACCGCCAGCCTCGGCGCGATCTGGTCGTCGTGCTCGCCGGACTTCGGAACACGGGCGATCGCCGACCGGTTCACCCAGCTCGCACCCACCGTGCTGATCGCCGTCGACGGGTACCTCTACGGCGGCAAGCGTTTCGACATCCGGCCCACGGTGGACGAGCTGCGCGACCAGTTGCCATCGCTGCGCGCCACGGTGCTGGTGCCGTATCTGGACTCCCGCGCGACGCTGGATGCCACCGCGCGCTGGGACGAGCTGCTCGTCGCGCACTCCGGGGCTGAGCTGGCATTCGAGGCGGTAGGCTTCGACCATCCGCTGTGGGTGCTCTACTCCTCGGGTACCACCGGGCTGCCCAAGGGCATCGTGCACGGCCACGGCGGGATCCTCTTGGAGCACCTCAAGGCGCTGGCGCTACAGGCCGATCTCGCGCCGGGTCAGCGGTTCTTCTGGTTCACCACCACCGGCTGGATGATGTGGAACTACCTGATCAGCGGCCTGCTGGCGGGTGCGACCATCGTGCTCTACGACGGCAGCCCCGCCCACCCCGACCTCGACGCCCTGTGGTGGCTGGCCGCCGAGGAGCGGGTGAACTATTTCGGTACGTCCGCGCCGTTCATCCAGTCCTGCGGTAAGGCCGGCTTGCGGCCCGGCGCCGAGCTGGATCTCACCGCGCTGCGGGCGGTGGGCTCGACGGGCGCCCCGCTGCCTGCGGAGGGTTTCCGCTGGATCGCCTCGGAGATCGGCTCGGGCGTGCAGGTCTGTTCGGTGTCCGGGGGCACTGATCTGTGCGCGGCTTTCCTGTGTGCCGCACCGGACGTGCCGGTCTGGGAAGGTGAGATCTCCTGCCGCGCGCTGGGGGCCGCGGTGGTAGCCCTCGACGACACCGGCCGGGAGCTGATCGACGACGTGGGCGAACTGGTGATCACCAAGCCGATGCCGTCGATGCCGGTGTGTTTCTGGAACGATCCGGACGGCAGCCGCCTGCGCGAGGCGTACTTCGCGGTATATCCCGGCCGGTGGCGCCACGGTGACTGGATCAAGATCACCCCACGGGGCTCGTCGGTGATCTACGGTCGGTCCGACGCCACCCTCAACCGCGGTGGTGTGCGGATGGGCACCGCGGAGTTCTACGCGGTGGCCGAGAGCTTCGACGAGGTGCTCGACTCGCTGGTCATCGACACTTCCGGCGCCGGCGCTGGCCCGGGCGAGCTGCTGTGTTTCCTGGTCCTCGGTGCTGGGGTGTCGCTTGCTGACGTCGAACCGCGGCTGCGCGCGGCGCTGCGCAGCGGCCTCTCGCCCCGGCACGTGCCCGACCTGTTCATCGTGATCGACGAGGTGCCGCGCACCCTCAACGGCAAGAAGTGCGAGGTGCCGGTGAAGAAAATCCTCACCGGCACGGACCCGGCGCGCGCCCTGAGCTCCGGCGCGCTGCGCAACCCGGATGCGCTGCGCCCGTTTGCGGCGCTGCGCCGCTCGTGATTGCCTGAGTGCACGAGATCGTCTACGAAGTCGGACCTGGCATCCACCCGAGGAGCTCTGCCTCGCCATGATTTGGGCCTCCCCATGACTGATGACGGTGACGCGCTACACCTGACTGGCGGCATCCCGCTCGGCGGCACGGTGAAGATCCGTGGCTCCAAGAACGCGGTTCCCAAGCTGATGGTCGCGGCGTTGCTGACCGAGGAACCTGTGCTCATCCACAACGTCGCGCGGATCGTCGACACGGTGCTGGTGAGCGAGCTGCTCGAGATGCTGGGCTGCAGCACCGCGCAGCCGGCGGACGGTCAGCTGCGGATCGAGGCGCGCGGCATCCACACCGCCGGGACGCGCGATCTGGAGTACTTCCATGTGCGCAGCCGGATCCCGGTGCTCACCTGCGCGCCGCTGCTGCACCGCACCGGTCACGCGGAGTTGTGGAAGCCCGGTGGTTGCAGCATCGGCGAGCGTCCGGTCGATCTGCACCTGGAGGTCCTACGCGCGTTCGGCGCGGTCAGCCAGCGGACCGACACCGGCTTCAGGCTGACGGCCGAGGTGGGCGGACTGCGGGGCGCGGTCGTCGAGTTGAAATACCCGAGTGTGGGCGCGACCGAGCAGTTCCTGCTCGGTGCGGTGGTCGCCGCGGGCGACTCCGAGCTGCACAATGCCGCCACCGAGCCGGAGATCATCGACCTGATCTCCATGCTCCAGCGGATGGGCGCGCTGATCACCGTCCAGCCCGGCCGCGTCCTGCAGGTGACCGGCGTCTCCCGGTTGCGGGGGGTCTCGCATACCGCCATCCCGGACCGGCTCGAAGCGGCTTCCTGGGCGAGCCTCGCGTTGGCGACCGACGGACGGATCACCGTGCGCGGCGTTCGACAAGCCGATCTTGGGACGTATCTCAACGTCTACCGGCGCGCGGGTGGCGAGTTCGACTTCTCCAGCGACGGCAACGAGGTGACGTTCCGGCGGGAGAAGGCGATGCCCCGCCCGCTGGTCATCGAGACCGGCGTGCACCCGGGCTTCATGACCGACTGGCAGTCCCCGATGGTCACCGCCCTGACGCAGGCAGACGGTGTGACGGTGGTGCACGAGACGGTGCACGAGAACCGGCTGGCGTACACCAAGGCGCTCCAGGCCCTCGGTGCCCAGATGCAGGTCTTCACCGAATGCCTCGGGCGCACCCCGTGCCGCTTCGGATCGCGCAATCACCAACACTCCGCCGTCGTCGTCGGGCCGACCAAGCTGCAAGGGACGACCGTGCACGTCCCGGACCTGCGCGCGGGTTTCTCCTACGTCCTGGCCGCACTCGCAGCGCAGGGCGACTCCACGGTGACCGGAGTCTCGCTGCTGGACCGCGGTTACGAGAACTTCCGCGAGAAGCTGATCGGGGTCGGAGCCAAACTCCGCTGACCGGCGACGCGGCGTCACGCTCCGCGGTAGGTGCCGAAACTCCACAGGGTGCCTTCCGGGTCGCGAACGGTGAACCCGCGTGAGCCGTAGTCCTCGTCCTTGAGCCCGCGGACGACCTGGGCGCCTGCCATGGTGGCCCGCTCGAACACCGCGTCAGGTGCGTCAGTGACCACGTAAATCGATGTCATGCCTGGCGTCAACCGGCCGAATACGCTGTCGTCGGAAGCCGAGCCGAGCATGACGCCGCCGCCTTCGGGCCAGCGCAGCTCGGCGTGCGCGACCTCCCGGCCGCCTTCCCCGGGCACGACGAGGATTTCGACGAAGCCGAAGGCCTCGACCAGGAAGCGGATGGCAGCCGGCGCGTCGGCATAGGTCAGGGCAGGCCAGATGATGGGTGCTGAGATCTCGGTCATGCCCCCGAGGATGCACCGCCTGCGCCGCCACGGCACGTGAACTCGACGCCACCGACGTTTCAAGTGAGGCCACCCGTCGGTACTGTCGAGTTCACGGCGCCGAGCGCCGCCCGTGACCGGCCCACAGTTGGATGGGCGACTCGACGATCGAGCCGGACGGTTCGCCAGCGGGCATCGTTGTGACCAGCGGTGTTGGCGCCACCGGATGGTCGGTTACCCGCTTTGCCCGATCAAGGGCCCGCTGTGTAGGCTGCTCGTCTGGCGGCCTCGAAGGGCCCCGGGAGGCTTCGCCTAGTCTGGTCTATGGCGCCGCACTGCTAATGCGGTTGGGGGTTACGCCCCCTCCCGGGTTCAAATCCCGGAGCCTCCGCGGACGGTCG
>JBBPZY010000304.1:0-13054 GCA_038276315.1 Mycobacteriales bacterium | reverse complement strand
CGGTGGCCGCCCACGTGGAGCACATCCTGGCCAAGCTCGGCGCCGGGACCGCCCTCCGGCCGGGTGTACGCCGGCCCGGGTGCCACTGTGTTGATGCGGACCGGAGTTGCGTGCCGACCAACCGTCGGTGCACCGATCACGAACTCACTGGACACTGTGAGCCGAGCTGTTGCTCCAAGTCAGGACGGCGAGCAGACGGCAGACTATCTGGGCATGCAAGGTTTGCTCGCGAGTGTGCTTGCCGTGGTGGGGACGCTGTTGGCCTCCACCGTCACCTACGTGTTCCAGCGCGTTAACGCCGGGCGCGCCGAGAGATTCGCTCGCGACGAGCGGCTGCGCCAGGAGCGAATAGCGACCTACAGCGGTTTTGCCGGGGCGATCACCGAACTCCGGCAAGGAGTCATCAGCCTCTGGTTCGTCCGCCACCGCGACGATGCCGCACACCCTGAGCTCTACGCTGCACGTGCAGCGTCTGATCGCCTCGGGGCAGCCGCCGATCATGCACGGTTTCGGGTTCAGCTGCTCGCCGAAAACCCTGACCTCCTGGCGCTGGCCGACGCCGCGTTCGAACCGATCGGTGCGATACACCATGGCGCGGATCGGGCTGCGCTGGTGGAGCATGAGAACCGGTGCCAGGACCTGCTGAAGGCGTTCATCACGGCGGCAGGCGCCCAGGTTCGATGACCGCTCAGAACAGCACAGGATGGCGCGCCGTTGATGTCCCGGTTGTCGTACCCTTGCGGGAATCTTTGCCGGACGGGTCTTATGGGACATCCTCATCCGCGTAGCCCGCCTGGCCTGCATCGTTCCCGTAGAAGGTTCGGCTACTGACACAACGGCGACAGCGGTCCGACGACCGAGTTGGTCGCGACGTTCGTGAGTAGGGGAGGGTGGCAGGGCGGCGGCGCCCTGCGGCCGCGTTATGGCGCCAGGAAGATGTCTTGGCTGAGGACCCAAAGGTGGCCGAATGGGTCCCTGATTCTTCCTTCCCGCTTGCCCCAGGGGCGGTCCTCGATGCAGACGAGGACCGTTGCGCCGCCGTCGACCATGGCGTCGCCGATCGCGGAGGCGTCGGCGACCGTCAGCGTCAGTAGGACGGGTGAGCTTGCCGCGGATTGCGGCGAGTAGAGGCGGTAGTCGTCGTAGGCCTGGGTGATCGAGATCGTGCTGGTCCCGATCGTGAGTTCGGCGTGCACGACCAGGCCGGACGGTTCTGCGTGGCGCGGACCCTGTGTGGCTCCGAGGTATCGCTCGTAGTACTCGACGGCGGCGTCCACGTCCTCGACGACGAGGCGAGGTCGAATGCCTGCCGTTGTCGCGACTGTGTGGGCGAGCACGTTGATGATCGTCCCGCCCGGATCTTCGACGAAAAAGCGCCGCACGCCCCAGGGCTCGTCGGTGAGCGGGTAGACGACACGCAGACCGCGCTGGAGCGTCGCGGCGTGCGCCGCGGTGACGGCCTGGGGGTCGCCGAGGTCGATCCCGAACCGCGGCTGGGAGTCGTCGAAGCCGACGGGCGGGATGAGGACTTGCGCGGTGCGGTTGGCGGGCGAGGTGAGCCCGAGCACCGGATCTTCCATCGCCACGTCGAAGCCGAGCACCTCGGTGTAGAAGCTCCGCGAGGCGTTGATGTCTTCGCCGCCGGCGTAGGCGATCACGCGGGTCGGGAAGGTGGCGTCGATCAGCTCAGTCATTCGAGGGTTCCTTTCTCTTCAGTCGGAGCAGCGGGAGTCCACTGCAGATGCGCAAGCTGCCAAGGATCGCCCTCGTTGATCACTGCGGTGATGAACGTAGGGCGAGCGGTGTCGTCAGCGACGGTGGCCACTTCGGCGGTGATGGTGATGACGGTGGTGGCCGCGCCGAGCAGCCGCACGACCGGCTCGGTGAGAATCCGGTTACGCCGGTACGGCGGGTGCGACGCCACCGAGTCCAGGCAGCCCTGCTTATCGACCGGATGGGACATGCCGGGAAACACCAACATCGCGTCCGGGCGAAGGTGGCGTTCGAAGAAGGCGACGTCGGCCGCGGCGAAGGCGTCGAGGAACCCGCCCATGCGAGCGAGCAGCTCGCGAGTCTGCGGCTTGGCGGAAACCGCCCCCAACTCGGCGGCCCAACTGGTCGAGCGTAGCCAACCGGCGAGAGCTTCCAACGCCGCCGGCTGCAACTGGTAGGCGCGACCTCGCCCGTCGTCGGCGACGTCTATTCGTGTGACGACATCTGCCTTGCGCAGCAGGTTCAAATGCCTGCTCAACGCGGCCGGCGTCATTCCCGTCGCTGCCGCGAGCGCCGCAGTGCGCAACGGTCCGCCGGTCAACGCGTCGAGGATGCGTACGCGAGTCGGGTCACCCAGCAGGCTCGCCGTCGCTGCTGTTTCAAGCACGGAAGCTATAATTACTCACGTAAACGTAAGTTATCAAGCATCTCGTTAGCGATTCGCGGCTCATGCCGCGGCCCGCGATGCGAAAGAGGCGGGGGCGCCGGACGCCGGTGCGGCGGCGCGGGCCGCCGGGCAAGCTGCGGCTGTCGCCCACATGTTCGACCACTCACCGCACGCGGCTACGGGGCCAGGAACAACGGAACAGCCAATAGCGGTAGATGTAACGGCGGCTTCCGGATTGATCTGGGACCCCGGACACATGCTCAGCACGATCCTTTTCCCCACAGACGCCCCCACAGGCTCTTCCACGCAACCCTGAACCACGCGGCGGCCCAGACCGCCACCAGAGAGGGGTGGAAGGGGCCGCGCGGTCCTGCTCCGGGTGGTGACCGGTCACCGATCGACCTGCGGGACGGCAGGGCGTTGACGGAGCAGATGGGCAGGGACAGAATCATCTGACCTTGATTCGCGTCCAGGAGGACTGAGGCCATTGCCCGCGTGTCCCTGAAGGGGCCGCTGGACACAGCCGTGCGGGCATGCAGCCCGTTCGCGAGACAGATGATGTCTGAGCGGTCCCGCTCTCTTGCGGTTGTCGCCTGCTCTCATCATCCCGAAAGGTTCTCCTGCTGTGCTCGAGCATGCTCTCCATGCCTACCTGCGCGCACTCATCGGCTCCCGCGCCGTCCGTGTCGGCCCGTTCCTGGTGTCCCTCGACGACCACGACGCCGGCCTGTTCCGCAACTACGCCATCCCCGACGACGGCGCCGAGCCGACCCCGGACCAGGTCGCGGAGCTCGTTGCGGTGTTCACCCACCGCGCCCGCACCCCACGGTTGGAGTATCTGCCTGGGCTCTGCCCGAAGGTAGAGCCCGGCCTGATTGCTGCCGGCTTCGTCCCCGAGCGGCGGCTACCGGTGATGAGCTGCGACCCGGCCGTCGTGAAAGCGCCACCCGTTCCTGACGGCATCGGGCTCCGCCTGGCCAGCAGCGACCTCCAGCTACGTCAGGTCGCAGAGGCACAGAACGACGCCTACGGCCAGCCGGAGACCACCGACCATGACGTCGCGCGCCTTCGCGGCACGCTCGACGGCGGCGGGCTCGTAGCCGTGGCCCTCGACATCAGTACCGGCGGCGCTGTAGGGGGTGGGCTCTGCGCGCCGCCCCACAGCGGGGTCCGCGAACTCGCCGCCATCGGAGTGCGATCTCCCTACCGGGGCCGTGGCATCGCCGCCGGCCTGACCGCGTTGCTCACGCGCGCCTGCGCCGCAGTCGACATCACCACCCCGTTCCTCACACCAGCGGCCGAAGCAGAAGATCGCATCTACCGCTCAGTCGGCTACCGGCCGGCAACCGCGATGCTGCACATCTCGCTGCCGAACAGTCCGGGGTGAGCGCAGCAGACCGCAGCGAGGACGATGTCCACGACCCACCGGCGGCCGTGGCCGGAACGATCACCGGCTGCTCGCGGGTTGTTGCTGCCTGAACGTGACCTTGTTCGGCAGGGGATCCCCTACTGGTGTGTTCCTGCCGACGCGGGCAGCGGGTAAGGAGTGCCGTCAATGCCTCGCTCACAAGTCTGTTTCGCTCATATTTGATCGACAGTAACGTCGTCGCGGTGGACGTCAGGCGGATGGCAACGACAGATGAGTGCGCTGGGACCGTGCGGGATCGCCTGCGCGCCGCGCTTCCTGAAGCGATGAAGGCACGAGATTCCGTGGCCGTTGCGGCGCTTCGATCGGCGTTGGGTGCGCTCGATAGCGCTGAGGCCGTCGATGCCGCTCGGGCACCGCAACCGAGTGTCGGGCACCCAAGGCTCGCGGGGACCGTGAGTGGCCTTCGCGCCACTGAGGTCCAACGGCGAAGCCTCAGTGCGGCAGAGATGGAAAAGCTTGTCCAAGCGGAGGTGGCTGATCGGCATGCGGCCGCCCGCGACTACGAGTGTGCAGGTGAGCGTGTGCACGCTGAACGGCTGCGACGAGAGGCCATTGTCCTGAGCTCATACCTCGGCGGTCGAGATGCGCCCGCGTCATGACGATGCCACCGCGGCCGCCCGGCCGCGGTGGAAGCCGGTGGCGTAGCGCGGTATCGAGTTAGCGTGACCGCTGACACGAGCTGCCTCGACAGCTCCGGCTCGTCGCCACGATCTTCACGAACACACGGATCTGCCGCTGACCGTGATGCTCGCGCAGGCTGCGTCGAGGGCCCGTGGGCGAACCGCAACGTGGCGGGTGGGATGGCCCTTTGAAATGCGAACCTTGCGCAGCCAGCGTTGACCAGCGCATTCCCCGCAATAACGCCCCGGTGCGGGTAGTCAAACGCCATATGGCTCCACCGAAGCCCAGCAACGGTCACGCCCTAGATCGCCGCGCTGGTCCCGCTGGGTCTGGTACGCGGCAGTCCATGCGTGAAGGCACCTCTAGCAAGGAGTCTTGTTTTCGACACTGGTTGGTCCATCATCGATCCAGTGTCGACAGTGGTGCGCTTGGCACATTCCCGGTGGCCGATCGCAGCCGGGGAACGCGCATCCGCGGTCTCGGGCGACGAGCGCTCGGCGGACGGACAGCGGGACGGTGCGCAGGGCCCGACCGACGTCGAGGGGTTCGGATTTTCCACCCAGAGCAACGGGAATAATCTTCGCGTCGCAGGCCCACCGGCGCGCCCTGGGATGCGCTGATCTGTGTCCCGTAGTCCAGCGTCGCAACCCCCAGGCCGGTGCGCAGGGCATCCCAGTCGATGGTCACAGTCAGGTGCGGGGGTTCCCCGGCGGTGCTGGGGCAGTCTTGGGCGGTGCGGGCCAGCCCGCAGACCTCGCGCAGGGCATCAGCGTTGCGCTGCGCAGCGATGCGCGGATCGGGGATGCCCACAGCCGCGGGTCGGGGTGCGGCGAGTTGCTCGATCAACGACCGGACCGCCGCACCGTGCTCAGCTTCGAGGTATCCCTCCAACCCGAGCCGCCCATCGCGGCGCTCCCAGAACCGCAACTCCCCTGCCGCCGGGACCAATTCCGGCCTGTCGCGGGGTGCCGGACCGTCCGGATCCAGATGCGCGAGGATCCGCAAGCCGATCTTGTGCAGTGCTGTGGGGTGCAACGACCGGGCCTGGCCAGCCAGCTCAGCCTCAGCGGCGTCGCGCTCGGCACCGCCCACGCAGACAGGTATCGCGCCCATCGTCTCGGTGATCACTCGGACCTGGGCCGGGCCGATCTCACCGGCGGCCAGTGCCGCAGCGGTGTTGGGCAGCAACGGCGCAAGCATCTCACCGCCCAGCGTCCGGCGCGGGGCGAGTTGGGTGGCGTGGGTGACGCGGATGCCGGCCTCGGTGGCCGACAGGTTCAGCATCCCGGCGAGGAGTTGTTTGGTGTTGCGGAACCCGGCGGTTTCCGCGATGTTGCGGGACTCCAGTTCCGCGACCGTATCCAGCATCACCGAATGCACCATCCGCGCCACCGATTCGATACCGCGGATTTGCTCCGGTAATCCTGCGTCGTCGCAGTCAGCGATTGCGTGGCGCCACCGATCGAGGCAAGCGACCATCGCCTGCCTCGGATCCAGCAGTGTCTCTATCACGTCATCATTGTCGCACCCACCCCTGACAATCGCGGGACCTCAACCACGGCTACCGGCAAGAAGATTTCAGCGACGCGACGAGCGATCGAAAAAGATGAGCGAGCGGCCCGACGCTTTCTGGCAGGTTGAGCCATGGCGACGGTGCCGGCCTCACAAGAATGCGGCGTCGGTGCCGGTAGCACGCTCTCGATCGACCATTGACGGCGTCGTCGAGGGCGGTGTGACGCTCGCGGGTTGTCCACAAAGGGCAGCCACGGTCCACGGATCAGCGGCAGGTCCGCGGGCGGCTGTAAAGTTGCGATATGTCACCTAGCTGGCGCAAAGTCAGGAGAGCCGCTCAGGGCAAGCCTGACCCGGTGCTCCGCTGGTCGGTGTGCCCGGGTCAGGAGTCGGTGTGGGATTACCCGCGGCCGCCTCGAGTCGAACGAGGGTCCCGCCGCGCTCGGATCGTGCATGGCGGGACCCTCGTACTTGACACCGATGATGTGGTCCGGGTACTGGAGACGTCGCACCCGCCGACCTACTACCTGCCCCGCGCGGAGTTCCGGGTGCCGCTGCTGCCTGCGCCGCGGTTAACGATGTGCGAGTGGAAGGGCGAGGCGTACTACGTCGACCTGGAGGTTCCCGGTGTGGCGCCACTGCGCGAGGTCGGCTGGTGGTACCCGCAGCCCGATCTGCGCTACCCGCAACTCACCGATCGGGTCGCTGTCTACGCGGCCCGGTTCGACGAGGTCACCCTGGACGGGGAGCCGGTGACACCACAGCCGGGCGAGTTCTACGGTGGCTGGATCACCCCGGACGTCGTCGGCCCGTTCAAAGGCGGCCCCGACAGCCGGGGCTGGTGAGCGCACCATCTCCGCTCGGCGGCGCGGCTGCCGCTCGGCCGCACGACCCTCCTGTCACGTCGTAGTTGATCAGCATCCCGCCATCCACTGCCCACTGAACAGGGGAGCCAGGCCATCCTCGATGCTGTGCAGCACCCGTAGAAGTCACTGAGAAGCCGGTCACAAAAGCGGGACGGCGCAGGGCCCATGTCCAGCGAGCACATGGGAGGGACCGCCCGTCCTCGGCTCAGCGGTGTCGAAGAACGTCACGCCGCGGTCGAGTGCGCGGCCGACCAGCTCGTCGGCGAGCTCCGAGCCGACCTTATACCGCGCCGATGTCGCGGTTGCCGGCCGTGAAGGTCATGGCACCGAACGCGAGCCGTGACACCAACAGCCCGGTCTGGCCCAGCAGTGCGTACTGCATGCTCGTCGCCATCGAGATCGTCACAGCCTAGCCTCAGCGCTATGAAAAGCTTCCCCCTCGGCAGCTTCTCCGTCGCCCGTATCGGCTTCGGTGCGATGCAGCTACCCGGTCCAGGCGTGTTCGGTCCGCCGCGGGACCGGGACCGGGCGTTGGCGGTGCTGCGGCGCGCCGTCGACATGGGTGTCGACCATATCGACACCTCGCAGTACTACGGGCCCGATATCGCCAACGAGCTTATCCGGGAGGCGCTGCACCCCTACCCGGATAACCTTGCGTTGGTGAGCAAGGTCGGAGCGCGCCGCGACGACTCCGGAGGATGGTTGCCCTACGACGAACCTGACCAGTTGCGGCGAGGCATCGAGGACAACCTGCGCAGCCTCGGTGTCGAGCAGCTGGCGGCCGTCAACCTGCGGCTGATGGACCGCGCCACACCGGACGAGCGCTTCGACGACCAGCTCGCCACCATGATCCAGGCGCGCGATGAGGGGTTGATCGGTGGCGTCGGCCTGAGCAATGTCACCCGTGAGCACTTGCTGCGGATGTTAGAACGCACGGATGTGGCGTGCGTGCAGAACCCATTGAACCTGGCCAACCGCGCTTCGATGCCGGTCCTGGAGGAGTGCACGTCGCGGGGGATCGCTTTCGTGCCGTTCTTCCCGCTGGGCTCCGGCTTCGCCCGACCCAATCCGGTGCTGGGCAACGAGCAGGTGCTCAGCACCGCGGAGCGGCTTGGAATCACTCCGGCGCAGGTGGCGCTTGCGTGGACGTTGGGGCTCGCGCCCAACGTTCTGCTGATTCCCGGCACATCCTCCGCGCGGCACTTGGAGGAGAACCTCGCGGTCGCCGACATCGAGCTCGACGACCAGGCGCAGCAACAGCTGGCAGCGGCCGCAGGTTAGCGGGCCTGTTCGCCGACCTGGTGAGCTCAGCGCAGCGCGGCGGTGGTGCGGTTTGTCTCGCCCTCGTTCGCCGTCCGGTCACCTGCGGGGCGCAGGAGGTCCAGTTCCGCGATCTCCGCAGGGGTGAGTTCGATGGCCAGCGCATCCAGGTTCTCGGCCAGGTAGCGCTGCTGTTTGGTACCGGGGATCGGCACCACGTCGGATCCCTTGGCCAGGATCCAGGCCAGTGCGATCTGACCGGGTGTGCAGTCGTGGCTGGTGGCGACGGTGTGTACCCCGTCGAGCAGGCGCTGGTTGGTGATCAGGTTCTCCGGCCGCCACCAGGGCAGCGTGCGCCGGTAGTCGTCCTCGGCGAGGTCGTCGAGGTTGCTCACCGTGCCGCTGAGCATGCCCCTCCCGAGCGGGCTGTAGGGCACCAGTGCGATGCCCAGCTCTCGACAGGTGGGCACCACGCCGTCTTCGATGTCGCGCGCGAACAGCGACCACTCGGACTGTAGCGCCGCGATCGGATGCACGGCGGCGGCCCGACGGATGGTCTCGGGTGCCGCCTCGGACAGCCCGAGGTGGCGGACCTTGCCGGCGGTGACCAGCTCGGCCATCGCCGCCACCGTCTCCTCGATGGGCACTGCCGGGTCGGCGCGGTGCTGGTAATAGAGGTCGATGTGGTCGACGCCGAGCCTGCTCAACGAGGCGTCAATGGCGGAACGGACGTATTCCGGGCGGCCGTCAGCCGGGTTCGGACCGGAGAAATCACTGCCCGGCTTGCGCACGATACCGAACTTGGTGGCGATGATGACCTGGTCCCGGACCGGGGCCAGGGCGCGCCCGACGAGCTGCTCGTTGTGACCGAAGCCGTAGACATCGGCGGTGTCGAACAGGGTCACGCCGAGATCGACCGCGCGGCGCAGCAGCTGCGTCGACTCGGCGTCGTCGACCGGGCCGTAGGCGTAGCTCATGCCCATGCAGCCCAGACCCAATGCCGAGACGGTCGGTCCGGCGTCGCCAAGACCACGATCTACCGGTCGTGGCCCAGCAAGGCCGCGGTGGTGATGGACGCGGTGTTCGTCGAGTCCGACTTTCGGCTGTCGTTCCCCGACACCGGCTCGGCGCGTGAAGACCTGCGGCTACAGATCTCCCGGGTGGCCACACTGTTCACCGAGCCGGCGTTCGGCAAGCCGTTCGTCGGGCTGATCGCGGAAAGCCAGCACGATCCCGCGCTGGCCGAGGCCCTGCACCAGTGGCTGATCATCGCCCGGCGGGCTGGCGCGGCGGAGGTGCTGCGCAGGGGCATCGAACGCGGCGAGCTGCGCACCGACCTGGACGTCGACGTGGCCATCGACGCGCTGTACGGGGCGATCTACTACCGGCTGCTGGTCAGTCACCAGCCACTGTCCGCGCAGTATGCGCGCACAGTGGTGGACGAGGTCTTCGCCGGATTGCGGGCGGCAAGTAGCTGCACCGACGAGGTCAGAGCTTGACCGGGTAGACCGGCTCGGGGATCGCCGGTTTAATGCGGTGCTCGACGAAGATGCCGTGCCACAGCATGAACACCAGCAGGGCCCAGAGCTGGCGGCTGCGGTCCAACTGGCCGATCTTGTGCTCCTCGAGCAGCGCGAACACGAAGTTCTTGTCGAGCAGTTCCTCGGTGTTGGAGTCGGCGATGATGCCGCGTGCCCAGTCGTACATCTCGTTGCGCAACCACGGCCGGATCGGCACCGGGAAGCCGAGCTTGCGCCGGTTCAGCACGTGCGCCGGGACGATCTTGGCCAGCGCCTTGCGCAGCGCGTACTTCGTGGTGCCGCCGGCGAGCTTCTGGTCGAGCGGGATGCTCCCGGCGACTCTGAACACCTCGGTATCCAGGAACGGCACCCGCAACTCCAGCGAGTTAGCCATGGTCACCTTGTCCGCCTTGACCAGGATGTCGCCGCGCAGCCAGGTATAGAGGTCCACGTGCTGCATCCGGGCGACCGGGTCCCAGCCGCGCGAGACATCGTACCAGGGCGCGGTGACGTCGGAGAAGCCGGCTCCCTCGGTGTAGGTCTTCAGCACCGCGCGCAGCTGCTCGTGGCGGAAGTTGCGGGCGTTGCCGTAGTAGCGGTTCTCCAGCGGCAGCGCGCCGCGGCGCAGCAGGTCCTTGCCTCGGATGCCTTCGGGGATCTTCGTGGATACCTTGCCGATGAGCTTGCGGATATTGCCGGGAACCTTCTCGAACGGCGCCAGCGAGATCGGCTCGTTGTAGATCGTGTAGCCGCCGAACAGTTCGTCCGCGCCCTCACCCGACAGGACGGCCTTGACGTGCTTGCGTGCCTCGCGCGCAATGAACCACAGCGGCACCAGCGCCGGGTCAGCCACCGGGTCGTCGAGGTACCAGACGATGAGCGGCAGCGCCTCCATCATCTCGTCCGCAGACACCGTGCGGACCACGTGCTTGACACCGATCGCGGCGGCCGACTCGGCGGCGACGTCGACCTCGGAGTAGCCCTCGCGCTCGAACCCGGTGGTGAACGCGATGAGGCTCGGGTTGCGCTCCTTGGCCAGCGCCGCAATCGCTGTCGAGTCGATGCCGCCGGAGAGGAACGCGCCGACCGTGACGTCCGGGTCCGAGATCATGTGCTTGGACACCGAGTCGCGCATGACGTCGGCGATGCGCTCGTACAGCGCCTCCGCCTCGGCCTCGCCGTCGACCGGCTTCGCGGTGAACTGCGGGTGGAAGTACCGGGTGAACTCGACCTGCCCGCCCGGCACGACCCGGAACGAGGTGCCGGACTCGACGCGGCGGATCCCGGTGTGCAGCGACTCTGGCTCGGGCACGTATTGAAGCACCAGATAGTGCTGCAACGCGGTCCGGTCCAGCTCCTCGGAGACGCCCAGGGTGCCGGAGAGCTCCAGCAGGCTCTTCTTCTCACTCGAGAAGGCCAGGCCGCCCGGTCCGCTCGAGTAAAACAGCGGCTTGATGCCGAACGGGTCACGCGCGCCGAAGACGACCTTGTCCTGCGCGTCCCAGATCATGAAGGCGAACATGCCGCGCAGCTTCGTGACCGCATCCGCGCCGAGGTGGTGGTAGGCGGCCACGACCGACTCACCGTCGCCGTCGGTGTTGAACTTCGTACCGAACTTCTCGGCGAGCTCGGCCCGCAGCTCGAGATAGTTGTAGATTTCGCCGTTGAAGTTCAGCGTGTAGCGCGTCGGTGCCTCGGGCGGCCCCCAGACCAGCGGCTGGTGGGAGTGCTCCAGGTCGATGAACCCGAGCCGGTTGAAGCCGTAGACGACCTCAGCGTCGGCCCAGGTGTCGGTCTCGTCGGGGCCCCGGTGACGCTGGCAGCGCAGCGCCGCCGCGACGGCGTCCCGCGCGGCAGCCGCGTCGGTCTCGGTGGCGCAGATCAGTCCAAGCAGGCCGCACACGTGTACTCACACACCTCGAAGTCTTCTCCGGGCCGGAAGCGCCCACCATGCCACACGGTTACGGGTCACGTAGCGGTGCAGCCTCCACCGCTACAAGCGCAGCCGGCGCAGCCACCTACCGGTGGTGGAACAGCGCTGGCCACCCGGTGGCCCAGCAATCCACCGGCGAGCAGGAGCCCGACCGCGCCGGTGCCGGCCACCGCCACGATCACCGTCAGCGCCGCACCGCCCGAGCCGAGGGCCAGCGCGCCCCCAGCGGCACAGACCGTGCCCGCGGCGAGGACTGGCGGGGCGGCCACCCGATTGACGGCGATGAATGCCGCGTCCGAGCGCAGCGTCGCGGGAGTGCGGATGCCAGCGAAACGGTTGCGCGGTAGCCGCCGACGCCAACCGAGTAGGCCGACCGTGAGCAGCCCGGCGCCAGCGACCAGCAACAGCACCCCGAGCAGGATGGACGCGCGCACGGCGGTCAGCCTACCGGCGGGAGCTACCGGTCAACTTCGCCGCGGATGAACGCCTCCACAGCCGCGTAGGCGTCGGAGTCGGAGTACTGCTCGGGCGGTGACTTCATGAAATACGCTGACGCGGAGGTGATCGGTCCGCCGATGCCCCGATCCATGGCGATCTTCGCCGCGCGGATCGCGTCGATGATCACGCCGGCGGAGTTGGGTGAATCCCAGACTTCGAGCTTGTATTCCATGCTCAGCGGCACATCGCCGAAGCCCCGGCCTTCCAGCCGCACGTAGGCCCACTTGCGGTCGTCAAGCCACGGCACGTGATCCGACGGCCCGATGTGCACCGCCGCCTTCTCCATCTCGTGCGGTATCTGGGAGGTCACCGACTGCGTCTTGGAGATCTTCTTCGACTGCAACCGCTTGCGTTCCAGCATGTTCATGAAGTCCATGTTGCCGCCGAAGTTGAGCTGATAGGTGCGCACCAGTTCCACGCCACGATCTTCGAACAGCTTGGCCAGGACCCGGTGCGTGATCGTCGCGCCGACCTGGGACTTGATGTCGTCTCCGATGATCGGCACCCCGGCGCGGGTGAATTTGGCGGCCCACTCCGGATCGGAGGCGATGAACACCGGCAGGGCATTGACGAAGGCGATGCCGGCATCGAGCGCGCACTGCGCGTAGAACCGATCCGCGTCCTCGGAGCCTACCGGCAGGTATGACACCAGCACGTCGGCGCCGGACTCGCGCAGCGCGCCGACCACGTCCACCGGCTGCTCGTCGGACTCGGTGATGATGTCCCGGTAGTACTCGCCCAGGCCATCCATCGTGTGCCCACGCGCCACGGTGACGCCCAGCGGTGGCACGTCGCAGATCGAGATGGTGTTGTTCTCGCTCGCCACGATGGCCTCGGACAAGTCGCGCCCGACTTTTTTGGCGTCGACGTCGAATGCGGCGACGAACTCCAGGTCACCGACGTGGTAATCGCCGAACCGCACATGCATCAGTCCGGGAACTCGCGTTGTGGGATCTGCGTCGCGGTAGTAGTGCACGCCCTGTAGCAGGGAGGCAGCGCAGTTGCCGACGCCCACAATGGCGACCCGGATACCGG
>JBBPZY010000303.1:0-3831 GCA_038276315.1 Mycobacteriales bacterium | reverse complement strand
GACTCACCGACTTCGCGATCGTGCACTCCTACCTCGACACCGCCACCAAGTGGCGCATCGACAAACTCCACGCCCTCCGCCAGCTCTTCACCACCGGCCCCTGGCTGCCACCAGCCCTTACCCCAACTGAATAGCTACGTCAGCAGAGCCAACTCCTGGCGGCCGGGACCGGTCCCAAACCAATTGAATAGGAGGACCCCGGCCGGGTCCGCCGGTAGAGAGGAGCTGACCCCCGTAACGCTCCCGAGAGACTCCTGGCGGTTCGGCCGGTTCCAAGGGTCACAAGTCCGAGGCTTGTCACAGGTGGCGAGGTCGCGGGACCGTCGTCTACCGGTGAGGGACAACCAAGGCGAAGGAGGAGCACACGTCATGGGTAGGCATGATCCGCAGAAGCCGCAACCCGATCCGTCTGTTGATGGTCACAAACCGGGGCAACCGCCACCGAACCGCGACCCGGGTAAGCACGAGAAGAGGGAGGACCCGCGGAATGATCCGCCGTCCCGTGACCGTTGACCCCGCCCAACTGCGGCGCCGGATGGTCGACGCCCTCACCACTGAGGAATGCCTGACCCAGTGGCGGCCCGCGTTCGAGCCGTGGCGCGACTCGCTGCTGACGGTGCCCCGGCATCGGTTTCTGCCGCCCACGGTGTGGGTCGATAACGGCGCTGACCCGCCGCCGGCGCTGCTGCCACTGCATCGCGAGCAGGACCCGGGCCGGTGGCTGGAACTGGCCTACACGCCCGACCATGGGGTGGCCACCCAAGTTGATGATGGGCATCCGATCGGACCCGGGTCCGGTGGGTCGATGCCCACCAGTTCAGCATCGGGTCCGGTGATTGTCGCGGTGATGCTCGCCGCGCTCGACGCCTACGAGGGCCACCGCGTGCTGGAGATCGGCACCGGCACCGGCTACAACGCCGCCTTGCTGGCGCACCGGCTCGGTGCCGAACGGGTCACCAGTGTGGAGGTCGACTGCGATATTGCCACCCACGCCAAAGCGGCACTGTCCGATACCGGGTTCGGGGCCGTCACGGTGATCAGCGGTGATGGCACCCATGGGTATCCCCCGGGTGCCCCATTTGATCGGGTGATCGCCACCGCGACCGTCAACCAGATCCCCTACCCGTGGGTGACCCAAACCCGGCCTGGTGGCCGGATACTGCTGCCGTGGGCGGACACCTACACCGGCGGACTGCTGTCGCTAACCGTCAACGGCGACGGCACCGCCCACGGCAATATCGTCGCCGAAAGCAACTTCATGTGGCTCCGTGAGCAGCGGGACACCCGTGGCGCGATCAAACCCACCAGCGAGGGCAGCAGTGACCCGGACCGGACCGACGAGGCCGTCACCACCTGCCATCCCCACAATGTCACCGGACCCCACGGGGCGCGCCTCGCCATCGGTCAGCGGGTAGCGGGCTGCCAATGGCGCTACTGGCCCTGGGAACCAGCCGAGCCCATCGGTGTCCTCTGGCTGGTCGACCCCTGGGGTTCCTGGGCGAAACTCACCCACACGACCCCGAACGCCGACGAAGATGATTTCCCCGTACTCCAGTCCGGGCCCCGCCGGCTCTGGGATGAAGTCGAAGCCGCCTACCACTGGTGGGTCGACGCGGGCAGCCCAGACGCCGACCGCTGGCAATTCAGCATCACCCCCACCGGGCAGCGAGTGCAACTGAAATAGGCACCAGGACGAATATATCCGGGCTTTGGTGGCTATCCAAACAAGCTCACGTAGGGAGCTTGTCCGTCAACAGCGGGGATTGCTGCCGCCATCCGGGTATTAGCGCCGGCGGCTCTTGGCGGACGCGTGTGTATCCTTGATATATGCGCCATGGCGAGCGAAAAGAGATCTAGCCGAACAGGGATACGGCCCATTTTACAGCCGCTTCGACCCCGTTCATAATGGGGCCGACCGATGTCACGAGACCGCAGCAAGCGCTCAGCACTCCCAAACGGGAGATGATGCGGTCTTTGCGAGTTTGTTCAATCCTGACAGGTATCACTTCGTTCCCCCCGGTATATGGCTCAACCCTGTGCGGCTACCAGCTTCCCGCTTCCGATTGCGTGCGGGAGGCGGCTGGCGCATCACCGGACGGTAAACGATAGGACACGCACAGTAATAATTCACGGCAAATAACAACCGAGCGTCACCGTTTGCCGCGCCGTCCGTAATCTCCGCGTTGCTAGCGGTAGCTGCGCCATTTGCGACGGGCGGAACTGTACCGCGCATGCCTCGGCCAGCCCGCGTGATTCACGGAATCGTATTTGTCCGCTTTAGCCGCTGCACGGATACTTGGTGGATAGACCAAATGGGTGGACTTTGTGTCAATCGTCGCATCAAATTGCTCAGATAACTCAGCGGCACAGGGGTTCCTACCACTGCGTGCGTGTCCGCGTTTCAAAAGAGAGGGAGTGCAAAATGGGGTGCTTCCGGGGACATTGGGTCACGATAGATGGCAACCCTGTGTGGATCGAACCCAATTGCACGAAGCAGACCGCTGCGGTGGCAGCTACCCTCGTGTTGACGGCGGTCGTCGGTGGTGGCGTAGGCGACGCTGCATCGGCCAGCGGAGCAGCTGACGAGTTCAGCGCTAACGCCAGGATGTCCGAGGCCAGACTGAAGTACGTATCAAAGGTGATGACGATTCCCTCAGAGCAACTTTTCGTCTGCGACGCAGGGCCGGACATCCCACTACGCTCGACGCGCGATCCGACAAAAGCTGCGCTGACTACTCAGAGGGCGACGTCCAGGCCTTCTTCTGGGAGCATCCCTGTAAGTATCTCTACCGCACCCTCATTGAATACCGGGAGGGAAACTACGGCATCCGATTCTTAATCGCAACGATCGAAATGCCCGACTATGACAGCGCGGTAGACCTTAACGCGGTGCTCTCGCGGGAGGGCAGCGGAAACATCATCCCTCTATCATCGAAAGATGGAAAATAACGCAACATCCCCTTCGTCTCGGGGACGTCCACCACCATCCTGCACGGCACAGCCGTGGTCAACATACAGACTCAAGCGGACGGTCGCACCCCCGGCGCTAAAGCGCTCGCCTTCCTGGCCACAGACGTGATATTCAGTCTGGGGTAGCCCACAATATAAGCGAGCGGTGTTAGCTACAGCGCTGGAGCACCCCCGACCCCCGCCATGAGAAGCCGCGCGGGGCCGTGCCGCTTGTCATGTTCCGAATAGTAGAGCGCGTTGGTCGAGTCGGCGTGCGACGAGTTCGCAGTACCTTTCATCGATTTCAACGCCGATGGCGTGGCGACCGAGGTTGCGGGGCGCCATAAGCGTGGTCCCGGACATAGTTGGCGATGACACCCGGGGGGCGGGTGTCGATCAATGCTTCCATCAGGTCTGATCTCCTTTCAGGCTGGCTCCCTGCGCAGCAGTCATCGCACCTCGCCCGCGTCGAGAGCGGCCAGCAGCCGCGCGCAGCGCAGGCAGCGCCCGGGCAAGAGCCTGACGATCGGCGTCCGGTAGCCCTGCTATGGCGCCCGCGACGAGTTCGATGCGGGTCTGACGCCACGCCGCTAATCGCTGTGTCGCCGCCTTGGTCAACCACAACCGCGCCGCGCGACGGTCCTCAGGAGCGGTATCCCGCACCAGCATCCCCAAGTCGATGAGTTGGTTGACCAACGTGCTCACCGAGTTGGCCGCCAGCTGCAGGGCGCGCCACGGTCGTTTAAAGATCGCATGGGCGGGTTGGGAAATCCATTACGTCGCGCGGATAGCTCATCGGTGAGCGGATCAGTTCGGGAGCGACACTCGGTGCCAGATCAACCGTTTCCCCCCGGCACCATGGATCCGGACGTTACTATCCGT
>JBBPZY010000302.1:0-2089 GCA_038276315.1 Mycobacteriales bacterium | reverse complement strand
CCCTCGGCGACCCCTCGGGAGATCTCCTCTCGATCGGCCTCGGTCAACATCCTGCGCTGAGAGTCCACTCGGTGCTCCTCATCGACGGTGACGCCGACGATCTACACCAAGATCAATTGCTTCGACCAGTTGGGATCAAGGATTGACGATCAAGCACCGACGATCGAGTCCGACACGCCGTCACCAATCACCAACAACCCACCAAGATCCACAGCTGGCAACGGCCCAGCTCAACCGGACCCCTGAATGGACACCCCTGGGAGGCGTCGGCTGGGTGTGATCTACCGCGCGACGGCAGCACCCGCCGCACGGGACGCATCCATCAGACACCCGTCGTGGGTCGGCGGCCCCAGCTTCCGTGCCAGCGCCGGAAAGTCAATGGGTGGATGAGCCGCGCCGGCGGCCGCCGACGGCTGATGTTGCAAAGGCGACGCGGTCTGCGCGCCAGCGCAGCTGACCAGGGCGGTTGCTGCCGCGCCAGGGCCGGCATTCTGCAGGAACACGCGCCGGTTGATGGGCACAGTCCCGACACCGCCGTACCTGGGGACCTTCCGCAAGGTGCGAGCTGCCGGCCACCGAGCGCTCACCGAGCAGATAGCGCTGCTATGCGAGATCCTCCCCCGACCTGACGCGAAGACTCGGGGGACCTCGCGAGCCACGGCGAGCTTTCGAAGCCTCTAGACGGCTGATCTGCGGGGGAACGCTCTATCTCCGAAGGGATGCAGACACGAGGATTCGCAGTCCCGACGCGTGGGTACTCACTGTCAGTAGGACTGATGCTACGCTTCGTAACAGAGTGGACAGGTGTCGGCGGGAGTGTCAGCACGAGAACTCACGGAAGATGGAGGCAAGTCACATGCATATCCTTAACCGCGTGATCGCCGCAGGCGCCCTGGTCGTGCCGATGGTGCTGTGTGCTGCGGGCGTCGCCATGGCCGACGTCTCGTCGGACAGCTCGATGCTACCGAGCCAGATCAAGGCATCCACAGATGGCAACTCAGGTTCCTGTCGCCACAAAGATGAGGGGTCCGGCGGAAGCAGTGGAGACAAGGGGCTCCTCAATGGTCTTCTAGGCGGTGGAAACAGCCGTGGAAGCGACTCACCCGGCAGTGAATGTCGGCAGGATGACAACGGCGGGCAAGGCAACTACGGCGGGCAAGGCAACAACGGCCCGCTGAGCTGACCTTCCCTAGCTGTCGGCCCCGGACCCCGCACGGGGATCCGGGGCCGAACTGTGTTGAGTACCGGCGACCGCCAACGTTGGTCGGACGAGCGAAAGAGATTCGATGACGTTCAGCGTGCGGTGCGCTCGGATGCGGGGCCGCTGGACAGATTGATGGACAAAGATCCATCCGAACCGTTAGTTTCGATCTTGCCTCGTTGCTTCGCCGCCGGTCAGCGGCAGTGTAGAAGGTGTGCGCCCGGAGAGACTCGAACTCCCAACCTTCTGATCCGTATAGTGTGAAGTTCACCAGATAGGAGTAGCACTACCGGGCATTTCGCTTGCCATGGTTGCGCCGCCGATGCCCCAAAAGTACGCGGAGGACTGGAGTTAATGGACAGTCCAATGGACAAGATCTATCTCCGTCGGCGAGCTTGTGAATCGCGCCGCGCACGTGGGGTAGGCAGCGCTTGGTCGTCGGCGAGGGCCAGTGTGGTGATGCGCCCCAGGCTGACGACGGCGCCGGCGAGCTGGCTGAGCTGCGTGGCGCCCCGGTCGGCGGCTGCCACCGCAGGCTCGTTGCGGCCGAGGTCGCGGCGCGGTTCGCACGATCTCTTTCGCCGTGGAACGGGCTTGGGTGCAGCAGGTCCCGGCAGTTCGATCCCTCCAGCCATGAGGCCACGTCGCTGGTCGGTGTCGCAGACGCCACGTACGGCACCTGCTAGTGCCCCGGTGGCCATCCGCCCTTCGGGTACCGTCCACGCGTCGCTCGCCCATGAGCTCGGTGTGCCCGGTGACTCCATCACGCCCTTGGGTTGGCGGGCTGCATCGGGGCCAGCTGCTCGGCCGCTCGGACCACCTCGCCATTGGGAGCGTCGCTGGCCAGGGGCCCGCCCGGGATGGAAGCGAGCCACACGTGGATCATGG
>JBBPZY010000301.1:0-23217 GCA_038276315.1 Mycobacteriales bacterium | reverse complement strand
GCCTCGCCGCTGTCGTCGATCAAGCATGCCGGCACGCCGTGGGAGCTGGGGCTGGCCGAGACCCAGCAGACGCTGATCGCCAACAAGCTGCGGGACCGGATCGTCGTGCAGACCGACGGTCAGCTCAAGACCGGTCGCGACGTCGTGATCGCCGCGCTGCTGGGCGCCGAGGAATACGGCTTCGCCACCGCGCCCTTGGTGGTCTCGGGCTGCATCATGATGCGGGTCTGCCATCTGGACACTTGCCCGGTCGGGGTGGCCACCCAGAACCCCCTACTGCGCGCGAAGTTCACCGGCAAGGCCGAGTACGTCGTCAACTTCTTCCAGTTCATCGCGCAGGAGGTCCGCGAGTACCTGGCGGCGCTCGGTTTCCGCAGCGTCGAAGAGGCCATCGGACAAACCGAGATGCTCGACACCCGCCCCGCAATCGACCACTGGAAGGCCGCCGGGCTGGACCTGTCACCGATCCTGCACCTGCCATCCGACATGGATCCGGAGGCACCCCGGCACCGGACCAGGGAGCAGGACCACGGTCTGGACAAGGCGCTGGACAACACCCTGATTCAACTGTGCGAGGGCGCGCTGGCCGGCGGGGAAGCGGTGCGGCTGGATCTACCGGTGCGCAACGTCAACCGCACGGTGGGCACGATGCTGGGCTCCCACCTGACTCGTCGCTGGGGTGGCGCCGGGCTGCCGGATAACACCATCGACATCACCCTGACCGGATCGGCCGGCCAGTCTTTTGGGGCCTTCCTGCCACGTGGGATCACCCTGCGGCTGATCGGTGACGCCAACGACTACGTCGGCAAAGGGCTGTCCGGCGGGCGGATCACCGTCCGCCCGCACCCCGACGCACAGTTCACTGCGGAGCAGAACATCATCGCCGGCAACGTGATCCTTTACGGCGCGACGTCCGGGGAACTGTTCCTGCGGGGGATGGTCGGGGAACGCTTCTGCGTGCGCACCTCCGGCGCGCTGGCCGTCGTCGAAAGTGTCGGTGATCATGCCTGCGAGTACATGACCGGCGGCCGGGTGGTCGTGCTCGGGTCGATCGGTCGCAACTTCGCGGCTGGGATGTCCGGCGGGATCGCCTACGTGCTCGACCTGCCCACGCAACGGGTCAACCCGGAGATGGTCGACCTGGACCCGCTCAGTGACGAGGACCGGGCGTTCCTGGCCGACGCGGTGGCGCGGCACCACGCCGAGACCGGATCCGCCGTGGCCCATGCGCTGCTGGCCGACTGGGACTCGGCGGTGGATCGGTTCGGCAAGGTCATGCCCAAGGACTTCAAGCGGGTGCTGGCCGCACAGGCGGCGGCGCAGCGCGACGGCCGGGACGTCGATGAGGCGATCATGGAGGCGGCGCATGGCTGAGACTCGTGAGTTTTTCTGCCAGGTGAACAACCCTCCGGTTCCCGAAGTCAGCAACAGAGCTGTTCCGGCTGTGGTGAGGAGCTCCCCTGTTGAGTTCGGGAGCCTTACCGCACTCAACACCGGGCGAGGCAGCGGTGGCTGATCCGAAGGGTTTCCTCACCACCGACCGACGCAACCCGCCGCGTCGCCCGGTCGAGCTGCGACTACGGGATTGGCGCGAGGTCTACGAGGACTTCGGTCGGGACGCTCTCGAGGCGCAGGCCGGTCGCTGCATGGACTGCGGGATCCCGTTCTGCCATGTGGGTTGCCCGCTGGGTAACCTGATCCCGGAATGGAACGACCTGGTCTGGCGCCAGAACTGGGCTGAGGCGATCGAGCGGCTGCACGCCACCAACAATTTCCCCGAATTCACCGGGACGCTGTGCCCGGCCCCCTGCGAGGGGGCCTGCGTGCTCGCGATCAACGACGACGCGGTGGCCATCAAGCAGGTCGAAATCGAGATCATCGACCGGGCTTGGGACGAGGGCTGGGTGACCCCGCAGCTCCCCGCCACCCGTACAGGTAAGAAGGTCGCGGTGATCGGTTCCGGCCCGGCCGGGCTAGCCGCTGCCCAGCAGCTAACCCGGGTCGGGCATGACGTGGTGGTCTACGAACGCGCGGACCGCATCGGCGGGTTGCTGCGCTACGGCATCCCCGAGTTCAAGATGGCCAAGCACCGGCTGAACCGGCGGCTGGAGCAGATGCGCGCGGAGGGCACCGAGTTCCGGGCCGGCGTAGACGTCGGCGAGGACGTCACGGCCGATGAGCTGCGCGCCGGTTTCGACGCGGTGGTACTCGCCGGCGGGGCCACCACGGCCCGGGATCTGCCGGTGCCCGGTCGCGAGCTGGCGGGCATCTGCCAGGCGATGGAGTACCTGCCGCCGTCGAACCGGGTGCAGGAGGGCGACCTGCCGCGATCCCCCATCGACGCCGAGGGAAGACATGTCGTGATCATCGGCGGGGGCGACACCGGGGCCGACTGTCTGGGCACCGCGCACCGCCAGGGCGCGGCCTCGGTGACCCAGCTGGAGATCATGCCCATCCCGCCGGAGCACCGTCCCGAACATCAGCCTTGGCCGACCTACCCGATGGTCTACCGGGTGTCCTCGGCCCACGAGGAGGGCGGCGAGCGGCTGTTCTCGGTGAGCACCCAGCATTTCCTCGGCGACGCCGAGGGTCGGGTGCGGGGGCTTCGGCTGGCTCAGGTCGTCCAGTCCAACGGCAAGTTCGAGCCGGTACCCAATAGCGAGCAGGACCTGCCGGCTGATCTGGTGCTGCTGGCGATGGGCTTCGTCGGGCCGGAGAAGGGCAAGCTCCTCGAAGGGCTCGGCATCGAATACGACACTCGCGGCAACGTCGCCCGGGATACGACCTTCATGACCAGCGTGCCAGGTGTCTTCGTCGCCGGAGACATGGGCCGCGGGCAGTCACTGATTGTCTGGGCCATCGCCGAGGGCCGCTCCGCCGCCGCTGGCGTGGACCGCTATCTCACCGGCCGCGACGTGCTTCCCGCGCCGATCGCGCCCACCGAAAGACCGCTGTCGTGAGTGCTGAGCTCGACAGGTGAGTGAGTCGACGACGCTGTACATACATATGTGACAGAATGTACGCATGAAGCGGACGACGATTGAGATCGACGAGGAACTCCTTGCTAGAGCCAAACGCGCCTTGCGTCAAGACACGACCCGGGCCACGGTCGAGGAGGCACTACGGCAGGCTGCGGATCGGGCCGAGAGCGAGCACGCTGAGCGAGCGAGCAAGCAACGTCGGTATCTAGAGAACCTGGCTCTCCGGGCAGACCTGGCAGTGCTCGCCTCGGAGGAGATGTGGCGCTGAGCGGCTGGGTGCTGGACAAGAGCGCGGCCGCACGCGCCGGTGAACCAATGGTCGGCAAGCAACTCGCCGAGCTTGCCGGCTCGCTGTTCGTCTGCCCCGTCGGCGAGCTCGAACAGCTCTATTCAGCTCGATCTGCCCGCCATTACGAGGAGCTGAAGGCCGAGCTGCACGCCAGCTTCGAGATTATCACCGCACCGCCCGACGTCCTGGACCGTGCGCTGTCGTTGCAGCAGGATCTCGCGCACCACCATGGCATGTGGCACCGCACGCCGATCCCTGACCTTCTCATCGCCGAGACCGCGATGCACCACCAGCTCGGTGTCGTGCATGTTGACGGTGACTTCGATCGGATCGCCGAGGTCCGCCCGCTCATCAGCCGCCGGCTCGGCTGACGGCCAGAAGTCCGCGGAGTTGGCCAGGCACCGGGGCTGCCGTGCTGGACCACGCCGCCGTGGGTGCTACTGCAGACCCTTGGGTGTCGGTGAGGGTGAGGGATCCGGTGTCGCCGTAGCGCAGGTCATCGCGGGGAGGGTGGCCTCCGCATGTCCAGCGCGGCGTGCGGAACTTAAATGTCGAGCAATGGGGGGGTTTGTCGCAGGAGAGAGTCGTTCACGAATGCATACTCCAGCGGAACAGTCGTGACGACGACTATCCGATCGCAGCCCAGCATTTTGAGCCGGAACAGTGGAAGCGTGTCAACGAAGCCGCCATCGATGTATCGCCGTTCGTGCAGTTCTAATGCGCGGTTGAACAACCCGGGAAGCGCCGCGGTCGACATCGACGATTCGCCAGAAACGCATCGGACCGAAGATCTTCAATTGGCGTAACGCCGCCCAGTATTCTTCGTTGACCTTGTCTGCCTGTCCGGCGAGGAAGTAGGAAAGGGCAATGGTGCCGGCGCTGTTGCCGATGGCCACGATCTCGATGCGCGCGACGACGCCTACCTCGGCGCGCTCGCCGAGCACGTCGCTGCGCAACGCGGGCTCACCACACGACCCTGGTCTGTCGAACCGAGCCGGTTCCTTGCCCGTATCTGGTGGCCGCCCTACCCGGGACTGTGGGCACGCGCCATCGTGGAGTCGCCCGCGGCGTTTCGCCGGCGCGGCATCTTGCGCGGTGCCGGCATGCTGAGCCAGGTGTAGCAATGCGCCGAGACGAGATCCTGCGGGCTGTTTCCGCGCTCGGCGCCGACTTGGCGGACCGTGGGCTGGTCGCCGATCTTTATGTGGTTGGTGGGGCCGCTATCGCTCTGGCATATGACGAACGGCGGGCAACCAGAGACATCGATGCGGTGTTCGTACCGAAGAATGAAGTATACGCGGCTGCCACCCCGGTCGCTGCCTCGCTCGACCTACCCGACGGCTGGCTCAACGACGCAGTCAAGGGCTTTCTGCAGGGCCCTGACAACTTCCCAACAAAGACGCTCGACATGCCGGGACTGCGCTGTGAGATCGCCAGCGCTGAAATGGTTATCGTTCTGAAGTGCCTGGCACACCGCATCGGCGAGGATGACGAGGACGTCCTGCTGCTCGCTGCGCAACTCGGGTTGGACACCGCAGACCAGCGGTTGCTTACACCTCACGTCGAACTTTTTGGCCGGTCTGTCATGGACCGCACCGCACCGTGAGGCTGAGCGGCTCGCCGAAATCACTCTACGGCGCCTGCAGTTCCAGATCGGCGAGCAGCAGGGCGTGGTCACTGCCCGCAGCCGCAGCGTCGTCGGCCACACACTGGACGTCGAGCACCGTGAGATCGGGGGTGGCCCACAGGTGGTCGTCGTCGGCGTTGAGCACGTGGTGCAGATGGTGGGTCGGGCCCGGGCCCAACAGCGGATCGGCGCTGTCGGGCACTCGGGGACCAGCGTCGATGCCGAAGATGACCGGGCCGGGCACATCAGTGAGCCAGTTCGCGATCCCGGCGTGAAACGCCTGCTGTAACGCGGCAGCGGGCACGCCAGATGGCTGGCGACCGTGGAGACTACATACGGTCAGCAGGTCGCCGGTCGACAATGCCACTCGGGCCGCCACCGTCCGCCACAAGAACCCGGGCCGCGCCGGATCGCTGATGTCGAACGGTGCCTGGTTCAGCACCTCGGCATCGAGCAGCGCTGTGCCAGAAACACCGAGCACAGCGCATCCCAGCCGGTATTCACTGGCCCGCGGCTTGCACAGGTCGGTGGACAGCGCGCCCCAGGAGAACTGCCTAGTCTTGCGGTGCATCCGCTCATGCGCGGACGGATGCGGCAGCAGCGCGCGGTAGACCGGCCGGCCGATCTCCTGGAGCAGTACCAGGTCAGGCTGCAGCCGGCGAAGCAGTTCGATCTTGGCGTCCAGCAGCCCGGTCGGTCGGGAATCGACGTTCCAGCTCACCACCCGAATGCGCACCGGCGTTACTGACCCGCGCCGGGAGCCCGGTACTCCGCGACCCGATGGATCTCGGGCACGAATCCCCACACCGATCCCAGCCGCCCCAGCTCGAAGTCTCCGCTGACCCGCTTGCGATAGGACGAATCGAGGATCGGGCGCTCGTCGGTCCCTTGGGTTATCGCCAAGCACGGCGCCCGGTAGGCGCAGGTCGAACAGTTATCCCAGGTAGGATTCGGGTACATCCGCAGTGCCGGATCCGTCATATCCTGCATTTCCAGCGCTACGGAGACGCCGTGCCGAGCGATTTCCAGCTCAGCCCGCGGGATATGGGTGCGGCGGAAGGACTCGGTGGCTCGCTGAGTCGTGATCCCACCAGCCCCTGGCACCGCCCGCACGTGGACCTTAGGCTTGCCTGCGGCGGGCACCGCGGCGCGCAGCTCGTTGTGGATGGTGCCTTCGAGTTCGGCTAAAAAGCCCAGCTGCCAGGCCCAGCTGCGGGTCAGCGCCTGCTCGTCGAGCCGCAGCTGGTCGAGCTCCGGCCACTGCGCACCGGTGACGATCCGGTGCTCGACGAGCCAGTACAGCTCATGGTCGTCGATCACCACCAGGTCGATCCGCACCCGGTACTGCAGCGGCCGACCGTCCGGAGTGATCAGCCCACTATCCGGGTCGACTGGGTCGGGCACAGCGATGTCGAACTGCGAGGCGACCTGGATCGGGGTGAAACGGTCGACGTCGCTGGCCCATTCGAAATAGCGCTGAAGAATGCCGGTGCCCAGCTCCAGGCGCTGCTCCCAGTCCTGGATCTGGTCAGCGGATAAATCACGGGTCTGCGTGTAGGCGTCGCGCTGCCGGCGCATCGACTTCTCGAAGCCGGCGACGGCCAGCGGCCGCACGATCGCCCGACTCCAGTCCCACATGCCGGGGAAGTAGTAGACATCGAGCGCGTCGTGGATCGCCTCGCTAAGGTCGAACACCTGCGCCGGCTCGATCCGCTCGTAGTCCTGCCGTTCCCGCGCACCGAGGTCCCAGGCCCGGCGGCACCGCCGGAACAGTCGACTCTCCCACGGTCTGGCCAAATAGTTCACGCTCACGGCCACCTCCTGCCGCCCGGACCGGAACTGCAAGCGTACCGTGGCTAAGGCAGCCAGACGTCTGCATGCAATGGTATGCTGATCTGCATGCGAACAACGCTCAACCTTTCGGACGGCCTGGTGGCGCAAGCCAAGGCCCAGGCGGCGGCGAGCGGCCAGACACTCACCAGCTTGATCGAAGAGGGCCTGCGGCTGGTATTGCATCAGCACGACGTTTCCCGCCCGGCTACACCTGAACCACTGCCTGCTTATGGGCACCCGGCGGGACGCATACTCGTCGACCTGGGCGATCGTGACGCGGTATGGCGAGCCCTTGACGAGGACCGGCACGCGTGATCCTTCCGGACGTCAATGTCCTGGTGTATGCGTTTCGCCGGGAGGCCGAGCAGCACGAGCGCTACGCAGCCTGGCTGACCGCCTTGGTCGCGGGCGCCGATGAGCTCGCGCTGCACGACACCGTGCTCGCCGGAGTGACCCGGCTCGTCACCAACCCGAGAATTTTCGCCGACCCGGCCCCGATGCCTGCGGCGCTGGACTTCATTGCCCGGATACGTACAGCACGGCGAGCCCGCTGGCTGCCCTCAAGCGATGCGGCATGGCTCGAACTCGAACGCCTGGTCGGGAAGGACCGTGGGCTGCGGGGCAACCTGGTCCCGGACGCGTTGCTGGCAGCGCTGGCCCGCACGCACGGCTGCCAGATCGCGACCGCCGACCGCGGGTTCGCCCGGTTCCCCGGGGTGCGCAGCTTCGACCCCGCCGCCTAACTCCGACCGACACCGCGGTGTGGGCAGGTTAGACGACGCCTAGGTGGCGGGCGATGAGTATGCGTTGAACTTCGCTGGTGCCTTCGCCGATTTCTAGGACCTTGGCGTCTCGGTAGAAGCGGGCTACGGGATACTCGTTCATGAAGCCGTACCCGCCGAAGACTTGGGTGGCGTCCCGGGCGTTGTCCATCGCCGCATTTGAGGAGATGAGCTTCGCAATGGCGGACTCTTTCTTGAACGGTTTGCCGCGCAGCATCCGATTGGCGGCATGGTAATAGGTCAGCCGGGCGGCGTGGGTCCGCGCCTCCATATCGGCTATCTTGAACTGGATCGCCTGATAGCTGCCGATGGCGTGACCGAAAGCGTGCCGCTGCCGCGCGTAAGATACGCATTCGTCAATACAGCCTTGGGCCAGGCCTACCCCCAGCGCGGCGATCGCGATGCGACCTTCGTCGAGAATGGCCAAAAACTGCGCATAACCTCGGCCGCGCTCGCCGAGTAGGTTGTTGAGCGACACCCGGCAGTCGTCGAAGAACAGCCCGCGGGTGTCCGAGCACCGCCAGCCGACCTTGGAGTAACTTTCGGAGACCGTGAAGCCCGGGTGCCGGGCGGGGACCATGATGGTGGAGATCTCCTTGCGGCCCCCGCTGACGCCGGTGATCGCGGTGACGGTGACCACAGAGGTGATGTCGGTGCCCGAATTGGTGATAAATGCCTTGGACCCATTGATCACCCAGTCGTCGCCGTCGCAGCGAGCGGTGGTGCGGGTAGCGCCGGCGTCGGATCCACCACCGGGCTCGGTGAGGCCGAAGGCCCCGAGCCGTTGGCCGGTGCACAGCTCCGGAAGCCAGCGCTGCTTCTGCTCCTCGGTGCCGAACCGGAAGATCGGCATGGCGCCCAGCGACACGCTATCTTCCAGCGTGATGGCCACCGACGAGTCCACCCGCGCCAGTTCCTCCAGCGCCAGGCACAGGGCAAAATAGTCGCCGCCCATCCCGCCGTACTCCTCGGGGAAGGGCAACCCGAACAATCCCATCGCACCCATCTTCGCGACCAGCGCGTAGGGAAACGTGCCGTGCTCGTAGAGATCCGCGATGACCGGGGCGACCTCCTTGCGGGCGAACTCCTCGACGGTGGCACGCAGCGCCGCATGCTCCTCGTTCAGTTCCTCATGCACGGCGTGTCCTCCCCTGTGGACAACCCGTGAGTGGCGATGACCAGCAGCACGGCGTCGCGCTCTAGGGTGTCACCGGGGCGGGCGCGCAGCTCGCGAACCACCCCGTCGATCGGCGCGGTGAGCACATGCTCCATCTTCATCGCTTCGAGCACGAGCAGCCGGGCGCCGGCGGTAACCTGCTGACCTTCGACGACATCGACCGCGATGATGGTGCCGGGCATCGGAGTTCGCACCGCGCCACCGGCGCCCGGTTCGCTGGGCCGCGCGGCGTCGAGGGGCTGCTGCTCGCGCAGCTCCCAGCTGTGCCCGTCGCGGCCTAGCCACATGACAGTGCCGTCGATCGCGCAGGTGTATCGGCGAGTGATCTGATCAAGGGTGACGACCAGGTCCCCGTCATCCCACCTGGCCGACGCACAGGTTGGGGCGCCTTCGCCCACTACGAGCTCGGCGCTGGCGGACCGACCCCGGGTTCGGACCTCGACCGGTTCGTTGCCACTGGCCTGCACCCGCCAACGGGTCCACGCGGGCTCGCCGATCCGCCAGCCGCCGGGCAGCTCAAACGGATCCACCACCGGGCCGGTGGGTTCCAGTGCCAGCAGGAGACGCAATGCGGCCGCGGCGACCACCTGCACAGGCAGTTCCACGCTGGGCGGCTTGCGCCGCTCCACCAGCCCGGTGTCCAGCTTGCCGGCCCGCACGTCGGTATCGGCAAGCAGGTCGCGCAGGAACCCCACATTGGTACCCAAGCCCAGAATGCTGGTCTGGGCCAACGCGGCGTCCAGCCGCCGCAGCGCGGTGTCCCGGTCCGGACCGTGCGCGATGATCTTAGCCAATAGCGGGTCGTAGTCACTGCCTACGGTGTCGCCGACCCGCAGCCCGGAGTCGACGCGAACACCCAGACCTGCGGGTTCGCGGAACTGGAGAACCGGCCCTCCGGTGGGCAGGAACCCGTGCGCTGGGTCTTCGGCGTAGATCCGCGCCTGCACCGCGTGGCCGTCGGCGGCGACATCGTCCTGGCACAACCCGAGCGGCTCGCCCGCAGCGATCCGCAGCTGGTAGGCGACCAGGTCCAGCCCGGTGATGAGCTCAGTGACCGGATGCTCGACCTGCAATCGGGTGTTCATCTCCAGAAAGAAGAACTGATCCGGGGTATCCGCCGGCACGATGAACTCGACCGTGCCCGCGCCGGTGTATCCCACGGCCTGCGCGACGGCCACCGCGCACTGACCCATCCGGGCCCGGGTCGCGGCGTCGAGCAGTACCGACGGCGCCTCTTCGACGATCTTCTGGTGCCGCCGCTGCAGGCTGCACTCGCGCTCGCCGAGGTGCACCGCCGCGCCGTGCACGTCAGCCAGCACCTGGATCTCGATGTGCCGCGCGGTGGCGATGAACCGTTCGACGAGCAGCGTGGCGTCACCGAAGGCGCTGCGGGCCTCCCGACGGGAACCGGCGATGGCCTCGGGCAGGTCCTGCGCGCGGCGCACCACCCGCATGCCCTTGCCACCACCACCGGCGGACGGCTTGAGCAGCACCGGGTAGCTCAGCGCGTCGGCCGCGACGGCCAACGCATCATCGTCGCAGGCCGGGCCGTCGCTACCAGGGATCACCGGGACGCCCGCGGCCGCCACCGTCACCTTGGCCCGGATCTTGTCACCCATCGCCTCGATGGCGGCGGCAGGCGGTCCGACGAAGATCAGCCCGGCGCGAGCGCAGGCCCGGGCGAAGGCGGGATTCTCCGAGAGGAACCCGTAACCAGGGTGCACGGCCTGCGCGCCGGTGCGGGCGGCGGCGTCGAGTATCGCGTCGATCGACAGGTAGCTCGCAACCGCTGGCGCTGGACCGAGCCGGACGGCGACGTCGGCGTCGCGGACATGACGAGCGCCGGCGTCGGCGTCGCTGTACACGGCTACTGAGCGCAGGCCCATCGCGCGCAGCGTGCGGATCACCCGGACCGCGATCTCACCGCGATTGGCTACCAGCACGGTATGAAACATTCGCGAAGTCTTCTTGTAAGGCTGAGCCATGGTCACCGCTTCACATCCGGAAGATGCCGAAGCGGCTGGGCTCGAGCGGGGCGTTGGCGCAGGCTGACAGCGCCAATCCGAGCACCATCCGGGTGTCCTCCGGGTCGATCACCCCGTCGTCCCACAACCGGGCCGTCGAGTAGTAGGGGTGGCCCTGGTGCTCGTACTGGTGGCGTATGCGCTCGGCGAAGGCCGCCTCCGGTTCAGGACCGACCGGGCGGCGGACCGAGGCGAGCACCGTAGCGGCCTGCTCCCCACCCATTACCGAGATCCGCGCATTGGGCCACATGAAGAGAAACCGCGGCGAGTACGCCCGACCACACATGGCATAATTGCCGGCACCGAATGAACCGCCGATGATGACGGTCAGTTTGGGGACCCTCGTGGTCGCGACCGCGGTGACCATTTTCGCGCCGTGCTTGGCGATGCCGCCGGCCTCGTATTCCCGGCCCACCATGAAACCGGAGATGTTCTGCAGGAATATCAATGGAATGCCGCGCTGGTCGCACAGCTCGATGAAATGCGCGCCCTTGAGTGCCGACTCGCTGAACAGGACGCCGTTGTTGGCCACGATGCCCACCGGGTGACCGTGCAGCCGGGCGAAGCCGGTAACGAGCGTGGTGCCGTACTCGGCCTTGAACTCTGACAAGCGGCTGCCGTCGGCGATCCGAGCGATCACCTCACGCACGTCGTAGGCGATGCGGGAATCCACCGGCACGACCCGGTAAATCCCCACCAAGCGGGGCTCTTCAGTGGCGATCACCTCCCATGGCCGGGGTGGGCGGGGCTGCAGCGTGCTGACGATGGAGCGGACGATCCGCAGCGCGTGGGCGTCATCATCGGCGAGGTGGTCGGTGACCCCGGAAACCCGGGAGTGCAGCTCGGCCCCGCCGAGCTCCTCGGCGGTGACCACCTCGCCGGTGGCGGCGGCCACCAGCGGCGGGCCGCCGAGGAAGATCGTGCCCTGACCGCGGACGATCACCGACTCATCGCTCATCGCCGGCACGTAGGCGCCACCCGCGGTGCAGGAGCCCAGCACCGCCGCGATCTGCGCGATGCCTCGTGCGGACATCGTCGCCTGGTTGTAGAAGATCCGTCCGAAGTGCTCCCGATCAGGGAATACCTGGTCCTGCTCGGGCAGGTAGGCCCCGCCGGAGTCGACGAGGTAGATGCACGGCAGGCGGTTGTCCAGCGCCACCTCCTGGGCGCGCAGATGCTTTTTCACCGTCATCGGGTAGTAGGTGCCGCCCTTGACGGTGGCGTCGTTGGCGACGATCACACACTCCCGCCCGGCCACTCGCCCGACCCCGGTGATGATCCCCGCGCCCGGGGCCTCGTCGCCGTACATGCCGGTGGCCGCGAGCGGGGACAGCTCCAGGAACGGGCTCGACGGGTCCACCAAGGAGTCGACCCGGTCCCGGGGCAACAGCTTGCCGCGCCCGACATGCCGTTGCCTGGCGCTGGCCGGTCCGCCCAGCCGAGCTTTCGCGAGCCGCTCACCTAGCTCGGCCACCAGCACCGAGTGCGCCTGCGCGTTGTGCGCGGCGGTGCCGGCCAGGTCGTCGACCACGCCATCCATACATCGCCCCCTCCGCACGCACCAGTAACCACGTTAACCCTCATCAGCCGCCCGTCGGGGCGGGGAGGCAGTGCCGGCAGGGCCGGTAGCCCGACGCGATCGCGGCGCCGACCGTGCGGAAGCCATGCCGATGCGCGAGGGTGATCCGGCGGGCGTGCGGGCAGGTCGGGAAGCACACCACGCCGGTGGTGTCGCTGCCCACGAAGTGCACTCCCTGCCGCGCGAGCGCGGCGACCTCGTCGACGTTGCCCTGCTCCGCGCGCAGCAACTGCTCCTTGTGCGCTGAGCCGAACATGTAGTCACCCAGCAGGCCGTCGGCGCGGACCACGCGGTGGCACGGGACCAGCAGCGGCACCGGGTTGCGGGCCAGCACCGTACCGACCGCGCGAACTGCACGGGGCCGCCCGGCCTCCCTCGCGACCCAGCCGTAGGGGCGGGTCTGACCTGCCGGAATACGGCTGGTCGCGGTGAGCACGTCACGTTCGAAGTCCGACAACCCGCGCAGATCCAGCTGCAGCGATGCCGCTGACGTGCCGCGCAGCGCCCCCAGCAGCCCAGCAGGTGCCCGGTCCGCCGGCCGCAACGGCCTGCCGAACCGGTCGCGGTAGGCGTCGGCGAACGCGGCGGCGTCGCCGCGCACCGACTCCGCGGACCGGACGAACTGCACACCGGCACCGGTGAACGCCACGAACGCCGCACCGAGCCGGCTGGGCGCGGCCAGCCAGCTGCCGAAGATTCGCTCCGCCAGTCCGGGTGCGGCGGGCGCGGTGAGGTCGGCCAGCGCGCCGGTGATCGAGTCGAGATCGTTGCCCATCATTTAACCGTCCTTCCAGCTAGAAGCCCGTCGCTGGGCTGCTCGGTGAGCAGCGCTCGCAATCGGTGCAGTCCTCGGGAGATATGAGACTTCGCGGTGCCGTCCGGGCAGCCCAGCACCTCGGCCACCTCACTGGTGGGCAGGCCGACGACATGGCGCAGCACCACCGCCACCCGCTGAGCCTCCGGCAGCTGGGCGAGCACCGCGCCCAGCCGGCGCCCGAGGTCGTCTTGTTCGACCTGCTCCTCGACGCTGTGTTCGACACTGGGCCCGCGGGTGAGCTGCTCCGCCGGCTCGAACCCCGGCGGCGGAGCCGGCCGCCGCGCCGCATCCCGGGCGGCGTTGCGAGCGGCGTTGCGAAGGATCGTGAGCAGCCACGGCCGCAACCGCAGCGAGGCGATCCGCTCGGCGTCGTAACCGCGCAGCGCCCGGTAAGCACGCAGAAAGGCTTCCGCGGCAAGGTCTTCGGCGTCGGCCGGCCGGCTGCTCAGCCGCAGCGCGACGGAGTAGACAACCCGCTCGTGAGCTCGGACCAGCTCGGCGAAGCCGGAGTCCAGGTCGGCGACCAGGGCCAGGAGTAACTGCTCGCCCTGATGCTCCCGGTCGCCTGTGTCGCCAACTCCGCACGCACGCATCACCGGGCGTTGTGGAAGATGATGCCCAGCACGTGGCGGTCACCGGTGTGCACCGCGCTGACGCCGTGACGCATCTGCACCCGGTGGTAGCCCCGGGCGCCCTGCTTGGGGCGGTGCCGGACGGGGAAGATCACCGCCTGACCCTGGAAAGGGCGGGCGACCATGGGCCGGGACTGCTGGCGTGGTCGCTGCTCGACGAACACGCTCTCCCCGCCGGTGAAGTCCTCGTCGGGCTTGCTGAGCATGACCAGGAACTGCAGCGGGAAGGTCAGCTCCCCGTAGATGTCCTGGTGCAGGCAGTTGTAGCCGCCTGGCCCATAGCGCAGGACCAGGGGTGTGGGCTTGTGCTGACCTAACATGGCGCACTCGTCAAGCAGACCGTCGAGGGTCTCGGGGAACCGGCGCTCGCCCAGCTGCTGCGCCCACCGGTTGGCGATCGCCGCCAGCGGCGGGTAGAGGTTCTCTCGCAGGGTCTGCACCAGCGGCGGCAGTGGATCAGCGAAGTAGCGGTAACTGCCCTCACCGAACGCATGCCGCGCCATCACGACGGTGGCGCGGAACCGGGCGTCGTCGTCGACCATGTCGACCACCTCGGCGCACTGCTCAGGTGACAGCAGCGGCGGGGTCATCGCGAACCCAGACTTATCGAGCTTGCTGTCCACCGCCGACCAGTTGAGATCAGCCGGCGCAGGCAGCTCGACCTCCAAGACCTTGCCGGCCTTGCTCATCACAAACCTCCTCGTCTGCTGCACGGTTTCCGGGTGCTGCACGGGTACTGAACCCCACTGGCCCGTAGCCGGTTGCATCCGTGGGTGCGTGTGTTCAATTTCCCGACAGCAGCGCGCTGGCGGTGAGCGCGAGTGCCACGCTGGCTGCTTGCAGTGCAGTGAGTTGCTCGCGGAGCACGAATCGGGCGAGGACGACGACCACCACGGGGTACAGGGAGACGAGCACGGCGCTGATGCTCAGCGCACCTTCCCGGGCCGCCAGCAGGAACAGGATGTTGGACACCATGTCCAGCGCTCCGCTGAGCGCGATCAGGCCGGAATGCGTTCGTAGTGCGCTTCCCAATGTGCCTCGGGCCAGCGCCAGTGAGCCGAACACCGCCACAGATGCGATCTTGGCCGCCAGTAGGGACCACAACCCGGAATCCGATGGGGTCGCGTGCAGTGCGACGAAGAAGAGGCCGAAGCCGGCACCCGATCCGATACCCAGCAACAGCCCGCTGATCGCGGCGCGGTCACGACACGTTCCTGCGGTGGCGAGCGCGATCGCCAACAGCGCCACGCCGACACCACCGAGGGTGGTTGACCCGGGGCGCTCCCCCCTCACGACGACGCCAACCAGTAGCGGCAGTCCCGCGCTGGTGAGCGCCGACAGCGGCGCAACCACACCCATCGGCCCGCGGGCCAGCCCTCGAAAATACAACAGCAGCCCGAAGGAGCCCGCGAGGCCGGCGAGCGCGCCGATGCCCGCCGCGGCCGTTGAACGATGGTGCTGCGGAACCAGCCGTCGCAAACTCGGCGCACGGTGCTGTTCTGATCAAGGAAATACGTGCACCCCAGCGTGGTGCCCGGTAGGGCGTTCGCCGAAATTCGGATCTTGCGCGAGCTGGCCAACTCGCCGAGGACCGCGGATCCACGGCCGGCACGGTTCTTGCAGGAAGATCATCGTCTGTGTGTCGTAAGCGACATGCTATGTCGCCGTAGGCACACGAACGGTGATCACCACCGTTCTCCAACGGTGCAGCACTACGTCGGTCGTGTCAGCGTGGGCCTCTGCGACGCGGAAACGAGGACGCCGACGCACTCGCCAGTGGCGGCTTGTGCTTGTCCGAGCAGTCCGGCCACCGCGCCGTCGAGACCCGCGCGGCTCCTGCAGAATCCTCAGGCTCGTTGGCGAGAACCAGCAGAGGTCACCGCGATCCGACCTGGGTGTGCCGGTAGCTCTCCACCTGCTCTTCGACGTCACCGAGCAGCAGGCGCAGCAGCTCGGTCAGCGTGGCGCGCTGGTGCGGTGCCAAGCAGGAGATCAGCTCCGCTTCCCGGTGCAGGACCTGGTCGACGAGGCTTTCGACCAGTGCGTGCCCGGCCGGGGTGAGGGTGACGATGACAGCTCGTGAACCGTCGCCGGCGGGCGCCCGGTTGACCAGTCCAGAGATCTCCGCGCGGGCCACCCGCTGCGAGATGGCACCAGCGGTCACCCTGGTGCGCTCGGTCAGCTCGCGGGTGGTCAGCCGGTAGGGCGCCCCGGCCCGACGCAGCACGCTGAGCAGATCGAGGATGGCCGGGTCCGCGCCCGCGACGGCGAGGATCCGGCGGCGATCCTCACCGAACAGCTTGGCGAGCCGCCACACCCGGGTAACGATGCCGATGCCCGCCACCGGGGTTCCCGGACGCTCGCGCAGCCACGCCAGGGCGGTGGCGTCAACCGGGTCGTCCTCATCCCAGCGATCCATCTCGGCACCTCGTTTAGCTCTGAATCCTGCGGGTAACATATAGGCCTAAACATAGTCGGCAGGAGGTTATGATGGCACGCAATGTGGTGGTGACCGGCGGCGGTGGCACCGGCATCGGGCGGGCGGTGGCGGCGAGCTTCGCCGCCGACGGCGACACAGTGGTGATCCTCGGCCGGCGATCGGAACCGCTGCATCGGGCCGCGGCCGAGCTGGGGCCGGCCGTGCAAGCCGTGGTGTGTGATGCGACCGATTCCGCCCAGGTCGAGGCGCTGCGAACGCAGCTGCCGACCACGGTCGATGTGCTGGTCAACAGCGCCGGAGGCAACCCCGACCTGTATCGCACCCGCTCGGACGATCTGGCTTCGCTGGCCGCCAGCTGGTGGGCCAACCTCGAGGCCAATCTGCTGTCCGCGGTGCTGATCACCACCGTAGTCGCCGACCGGCTCACCCAGGGTGGCGCGGTGATCAGCATCGGCTCGATCGCCGCGGACAAGGGTGCCGGTGCCTACGGCGCCGCCAAGGCGGGGCTCGCCTCGTGGAACATCGACCTGGCCGGCCAGCTCGGTCCGCTCGGCGTGACCGCGAACGTCGTCTCACCCGGCTACATCGCCGATACCGAGTTCTTCCGAGACCGACTCACCGCCCAACGCCGTGACGCGCTGATCGCGGCTACCTTCACCGGACGCCCAGGTACCCCGGATGACGTAGCCGGGGCCGTGACCTTCCTCGCCTCGTCCGCAGCCCGGCAAATAACCGGGCAGGTCCTAGCCGTCAACGGCGGCGCACGCACCAGCCGCTAGCCGCCTTCTCGAGGGTAGATCCAGTACTCGAGATGCGTCGGTACTGTGACTCGGTCGCGCCCACGCAGATCCGGGTGCTCGGTCGTCAGCCGTCGCACGGCGACCAACACCGCCTCCCGTTGCTGGGCCGGCAGTATCGAGACTGCGCTGTGACTCAGCGCATAGTCGGGTAATGCCTCGACGTCCTGCTCACGTGACCACGACAGCCCGCGGACCTGTACTGCGCCGAATCGCTGGAGCGCCGGCGCGTAGGGCATGTCCCGCGACTGGGGCGACCCGACGAGCCGCCCTAGCTCGCCTATCCAACCTGTCGTGTCATCCTCGTAATTCCACAGCATGGCCAGCACACCCCCGGGTCGTAGCACCCGCGCCGCCTCTTGGCCGCCCGCAACATCGTCGACCCAATGCCATGCTTGGCCGTAGACCACCGCGTCGACGCTGCAGTCGGGCAGCGGCAGCGCTTCGCCCCGCCCGGCGTGCACCCGAATCCCGGGCAGCCGCGCGGTGAGCATGGCCCGCATTCCAGGATCGGGCTCAACGGCCTCGACGTCCAATCCCGCTGCGGCGAGCACTGTGGTGAGTTTTCCGGTGCCGGCTCCAACGTCGGCCACTCGATAACGCCCCGGCTCAGCCGGGAGATCGGCGAACAGCAGGGGCAGCACCTGCGGCGGGTAGCTCGGTCGCACCCGATCGTAGAGCTCGGCTCGCGCGCCGAACGACAACGCCCGCCGCGAGTCGATCAACTGCGGCGTCGGATCGGTCGCGTCGCCGCTCATCGGCTGAGTAGGAACTCGGTGAGCAGCGACGTGGTGTGTTCCGGTGCTTCCTGCGCCACGAAATGCCCGACCCCGGGCAGCACCTCGTAGCGGTAGCCGTCGCCGGCCCAGCGGGCCGAGCGGCGTGCGGTGCGCTCCAGCACGTACGGATCGTCGGCACCGTGCAGCTGCAGCACCGGCACCCGCGCCGCCCGGTCCACCGCACGGGAAAACCGGCGCCCGTCGAAGCGGAACTGCGAGCGACCGACCCATCGGTAGTACTCCAGCGCGCAGTGCGCCGCCGCGGGGATCAGCATGGCCTCACGGTAGCGCCGGGCCACCGAGGCGAACTCGCTCGACGTCCGCCATCGCGGGCCCGCCCCGTCGCGCAGGATGTGTTCCACCAGCACCGCACCATCGCGGGCGAGATCGCGCTCGGGCAGCCACGGGACCTGGAAAGTGGCCAGGTGACGGGCCGCCGAACGCTGCGCCGGATTGCGCAGCAGCGCCTGACCCATCGCCCGGGGGTGGGCAGCGCCCAGCGCCGTTACCGAGCGCACCGCCCGAGGATGCAGCGCGGCGGTGCACCACCCGATGATCCCGCCCCAGTCCTGCCCGACCAGGTCAGCCTGACGCTCGCCGAGCGCGCGGATCAGCCCCGCCACATCGCCGGACAGTGTCCACAGGTCATACCCCCGCGGGGGCTTGTCCGAGTCGCCGTAACCGCGCAGGTCCACCGCGACGGCGCGCATCCCCGCGGCGGCCAGGGCAGGGAGTTGGTGACGCCAGGACCACCAGAACTCCGGGAAGCCGTGCAGCAGGATCACCAGCGGACCCGTCCCGGCCTCCGCTACATGCAGCCTGATCCCATTGGCGGATACCTCGCGGTGCGTCCACGGTCCCGGAATCCGGACCGAGCTGGGATCCGGCGGGCGGCTCACTCCGTGAGCGGGTCAGCGCTGGATTCGTCAGCGCTGCGCCGTCGAGTCAGCACCGCCCCGGTGTCGCGGACCGTGCTGATCGTGCGTTCAGGCTTGCGAATGCTGCGCATCCTGCGCCAGCCCAGCAGCACGAACCCCACCGCAGCGGCCAACATCAGTCCGAAGACAATGCCGAATCCGGCCCACTGCGGTAGCCAGATGGCCAGCATCTCGGCCACCGTGATGAACAAGAAGAACAGACTGAAGAGCAAGATCGTCAGTGCGATGACGAAGAAGACGCTGCCTTTGACGCCCTTGCGGACCTCGCGGGTCACCTCCGCCTTGGCCAGCTCCACCTCCGAGCGGAACAAGGTGGAGAAGTGTGTCGCGGCTTCACGGACCAGGTCGCCCAGCGACGCATCGGCAAGTTGCGGGAGCTCTACCGGTGACAGCGGGACAGCGGGCACCGCGGGCGGTGGTTCCGGCTTGGCGTGCCGGCCGGTGCGGGGCTGGGTGCCTGTCACGGGCGACATGGTGCCACGGCGGCACTCGATCGCTCACTGTGGCCGCCAGACTTACGCTGCGTGATTGCCGGACGTCTGCTTCACTCACAGGGCCGCGACCGTAGGTCGAGCTAGCCCGTCAGCGCAGCCAGACGTCGTGGGCCCGAGCCGGCTAGGTGTTGATCGCGGCAGCGTGCCGCGCCTACTCTTGATCAGGTCACGAAAGGACTCTTGCGATGAGGCGTGTCTTGCGCGGGGCCGGCTTGGGAGTGGTCGCGTTGCTTACCGCAGCCGCTTGCGGCAGTGCTCCGACAGGCACCCAACCCACCGCCGGAGCCCCGCTGCCGGCAACCAGCGCTGCCAGCGCGCATAACTCCGTCGACGTCGCCTTCGCCCAGCAGATGATCCCGCACCACCGCCAGGCCATCACCATGGCGGGGCTGGCCCCAACCAGGACTACTAACCCCAAGGTCCGCGACCTCGCTACCCAGATTGCAACCGACCAAGAGCGGGAGATCGCGACCCTGAACAGCTGGCTGCAAGGCTGGCACGCCCCACCGGCCACGAACAACCCCGGCAAAGGCTCTGCGATGGGCGGGATGGACCGCGCGGCAACTGTCGGCATGATGAGCAACCAGCAGATGAGCCAACTGGTCAAAAGCAGCGGACCGGCCTTCGACCGGCTGTTTCTCCAGCTGATGATCGCCCATCACCAGGGCGCTGTGCAGATGGCCACCACCGAGCTATCCGCTGGCCACAATCCGGACGCCATGCATCTGGCCACCTCGATCCAACGCAGCCAAACCGAGCAGATCGCCACCATGCGCAAGCTGCTCGCCGCCAGCTGAGCCGGCCTCACGTCTCCCGGATCGTGGATGTGAGCGGGCCGGGGCGACCGTGTTCGGCACCGTGCCCTCTGCGGGACCCCACGTCCGCCGGGCGGGTGAGGACGCGCCCGCGGGGACGCCCCTGGCGCCGACCGGTACCGGTATCGGGCTTGCGCTGATAGGACGCGCCGCGACCGGCGGGTACGACACCTTATTGGTCGCACGATGGGTCGTCGACACGGTGGCCTGCCGCCCCGGACACCCGCAGCTATTAGCCGGGCTGGGAACCCGCCGTTGGCTCGTGGGCCTGCCGGGCAACCCCTTCGCGGCACGCGTCGCTGCGTACACCTTGCTCGCCGCGTTGCTGGCGGGTCTGTCGGGCCGACGTCTGCCGGAACTGCCGCAAACCCCAGTGACCGGAGACGTACGCCCCGCGCCCGGGCTCACCCGCCTGATCCCCGTGGCGTGGGAAGGCGGGTGGGCCCGGGTGATCGGCGGCCACCGGGCCGCCTTCCTGCGGGGAGCAGCACTCGCCGACGCGCTCGCAACCATCGCCCCAGGCTGGGCGGATGGCGCACCGGCCCCCCTCCTTTTGACCCGGTGAACAACTACCCGGCCCGGGTAGACGAACTCTCCCTGCGCGACGTCGCCGATTTCACCGGCGACTCGTTCGCCGTCGGTGCGCGCTCCCAGGATGCGGCGTCGGACCGGATCGCCTAGGCAGCCGAACGCAGGCATGCACCGACTCTCGCACCGCAGCCTTCGCCAAGTCAATAAACAACTCCGCATCTGCGGGGAAATAGCAGCATCTTTATAGATGATGCGTGACTAAAGTGATTAATCTCCGCAACAGCGGACAGATTGTCGCCATCTTAGCTAGCTTGATCGTCCACTCTCCGACCTGACAAGGGTGCGCTCACCAACGGCCGACACAGTCGCCCAGCTGGTCGGATGATCACCGCCTGGGACACGGTACGGTCGAAACCCTGTATTTCACGGCAACAACCGAATGTCCGCGGCGTGTTTTGGATGCCGTGCATCGACGGGCTTTACACACCCGAACGGGCTCTGCCGCGCCTTTCCCTATACGTTCTTTCGAACGCTTTGCCGGTTTGTCCTGACGGGGCCGTTCCGTGGCGTCTGGGGCAGCGTGACGACGACGCTGGTGGACCTCACCGTAGCTACCGCCAGCACGCCGGGCTCCAACCCGAGCTCGTCCACTGCCTCGTCGGACATCAGTGACACGATCCGGTGTGGTCCGGCCTGGATCTCCACCTGGGCCATCACCTGGCTGCGGATGACCCGGGTGACTAGGCCGGGTAACTGGTTGCGAGCGGATGCGGGCAGCTGCGGTACGGCGTCCTCGGTATCCGCGGCCAGCGAGGTGGCGACCCGGGCCCGTTCCGCCCCGTCCACCCCTCGGTGCCCGGACTCGGTGGTCCTGGAGGAGAAGCGCCCGGCGTCTGCCCACCGCCGCAGCGTGTCATCGCTGACGCCGAGCAGTGGGCCGCCTCACCAATCCGGAATACAGGCGACCACCCGTGCCGTGATCACCGACCAACCTTGCGCATAGCGGACCCACATGTTCACTCGGTGTCTGCGGTCGACGTGACGCTGACGAACCGCTTACGCCGAGATGCGCTCGACCGGCCTCCGTGGCGTCGAATGGCCACCTGACGGCACGAGACCAGTTCGGGTGCGGACATCGGGTCCGCAGTTGCTGAGCTGTCGTGGCTAGCACTCCGTATTTACGGATGCACTAGCTAGGCTTGACTACCCGCTGCTGCGCCATCACTATAAGCTTGAATGATCACGTAGCCGGGAGGTGACTACAGGTGCGGTTCGGCACGCGGGTTGTGCCCATGACTGGCCTGCCCGCCACCCAGATCCGGATGGCCATCCGGACCACCGCAGAAGGCCGGTGTCGTGGCAGCCAACAGCGGGGTGACCCACCGGGTCGCGTTGAGCGTGGCCGAGCTTCCCGGGGATCCCGATTAGAAAGGATGTGAAATGACTCTTGTCATTTTGACAATCGTTGTCGTCGCGTTGCTGGTCGCCGCTCTGGCGATCTTTCTTTTTACGATCGGCGTGCAACTCAACCGCACCGCCGACAATCTCGATGACTGCGCGCAGAACGTGAAGCACATTGCCTACCAGGCTAAGGCGATCGGTCCTGCTATCGAGCGCATCAACGAAACCGGTGGAACAGTGATAGGAGCCCTGCCGCTGTTGTGCGACGCTGCCGAACGTATCGGCGTCGCTAAGTCCGCGCCCTACGTGGATCCTTCCGAAGCTCCCGCCCCGGTTTACGCCGCGGCTCCCTCCGAAGCTCCCGCCCCGGCTCATGCCGCGGTTCACTCCGAAGCTCCCGCCCCGGTTTACGCCGCGGCTCCCTCCGAAGCTCCCGCCCCAGCTCATGCCGCAGCCCCCTCCGAAGCTCCCGCCGCGGCTTCTTCGCGGAGTGTTGGTTACCTCGATGATGGGGATGAGCCTCGGGGGAGTTTAGGCTACTTGGATGCGTGACGACGGTGCAACATTCGACTGCTTTCATTGGTTCCATCTGAGGAACGCGCGAAACGGAGGTCACGAGTGCAGATTCGGGTAATCGACACGCGGCCTTGCCGGCGATGGTGACGACTGAGGACGCCCGCTGGCTTGCCGGCTACCTGCGGAATGCGGTGCCAGCCCAGCCCCGCGGCCTGGGCTGGCACCGAGATGACTTTGTCTCAGCTGATCGCGCTGCACATCATCAGCGCGGGCTCCGATGATACTGATGGCACTGTCCCGACGCCCTGGGCATCCGACCGCCGGCCACTAGCCCGGCACCCCGTTCACCGGTGTTCACGCGGATGGCGTGGCGAGCGCGGTGGCATCAACAGCGGTGGCATAAAGCTGGCCGGCGCAACGACCGCCAGCCCTCACTATTTTTTGGCGAGTACGGCCCGCAAGGCGGCGTCCACTCCGGCTAGGTCTTTGTTGATGTCCCCCACGATCGATCCGACTGGTTCGGTCCTTTGGGTAACGAGGTGAAGGCCGGTGGTGACTTCGCGGAGCCTGGTGTTCACGCGCACGAGGACGCGCGCGATACTGATCAGGTAGGCAGCGAGCACTAATATGGTGAGCGCGGCGAGGATGATCGTGAATATAGCGGCTACCGGCATGATGATTCGCTCCTTACAAGATGCGGTCAACCGCCTGCACATAGCGGGTGAGGCCAGCCCCCACCCGTTTCACGGCGTCGCGGGTTGGTAT
>JBBPZY010000300.1:0-8989 GCA_038276315.1 Mycobacteriales bacterium | reverse complement strand
GAAGCAAGGGCAGTGTCTCGACTCCGCCGCATTGGCCCGTGGAACTCGAGGCTGCTTCCGCACCACCCGCAACATCACGCTGAACCCATGACCCAAACGCAGCCACCGCACGAATAGGTACCTCTAGTAAGGTATCTTGCGAACGGGGCAGCCCTAACGTCGAACTCGGCGACAACAGCGCAAAACAGGACACGGCCTAGACGTGTACGGAGCTCATGTTCGGGTAGCGGTCACCTGCGGCGGCGCCGACGGGGGCGGCAGCGTCAATGCGGGCCAGTTCGTCGTCACTGAGTTCGACGTCGACCGCGGCGGCGTTTTCCTCGACGAAGCGCACCCGTTTGGTGCCCGGGATCGGTACGACGCCTTGGTGGAGCACCCAGGCCAGCGCGAGTTGCGCCGGTGTGATGCCTTGTTCCCCGGCGATCTGGCGGACCCGGTCCACGAGCTGGAAATTGTGGACGAAGTTTTCCCCGGTGAATCGCGGATTGTGTCGGCGGAAGTCGTTTTCGTCGAGGTCGTCGATTGATTTGATTTCCCCGGAGAGGAAGCCGCGCCCGAGCGGGGAGTAGGCGACGAACCCGATGCCCAGTTCGCGGCAGGTGTCCAGTACCCCGTTGTGCTCGGGATCGCGGGTCCACAGCGAGTACTCGGTCTGCACGGCGGCCACCGGCACCGTCGCGTGGGCTCGGCGGATCGTCGCGGGCGCGGCCTCGGAGATACCCAGGTGCCGCACCTTGCCGGCGGCGACCAGTTCGCCCATCGCGCCCCAGGTGTCCTCGACAGGCACCTCACGGTCGATCCGGTGTTGGTAATACAGATCGATATGGTCCACACCGAGCCGCTGCAGCGACGCGTCGCAGGCTCGGTGCACGTACTCGGGACGGCCGTTGATCCCGAGCATCGAGCCGTCCGCACCCCGTTCGTTGCCGAACTTCGTGGCGAGTACCACCTCGTCGCGGCGCCCGGCGATCGCTCGCCCGACCAGCCGCTCGTTGGTGAACGGTCCATACATGTCCGCGGTGTCCAGGAACGTCACCCCGAGCTCGAGCGCCCGGTGGATCGTCGCGACCGCCTCGCCTTCGTCGCTGCGCCCGTAGAACTCGCTCATCCCCATGCAGCCCAGGCCCTGCGCCGAAACGACCAAACCGTTGCCCAGCGTGCGCTGCTCCACACCAGTCCCTTCGTCGGTCGCCGTGCGGCCGCTGATCAGCTCTTGTCGCCCTCGCGGGCCTGGCGGGTCTTGCGGTCGCTGGCTTTACGCAGGGCGTCGACCAGTTCGTCCTTGTTCATCGAGGAGCGGCCGCGCACGCCGACCCTGCGCGCCTGGTCGAGGAGCTCTTGCTTACTCGCGTTCGCGTTGACACCGCCGGCGGTCTCGCCACTGGGGCCGCGCCCGGTCTCCGGGTCGACGCCACCCTCCGCGCGCTCGTCGGAGGGACCCTTGTCGTCCTTGGGCTCCCAATGGTCGCCGACCTTCTGGTGCGTATGTTTCAGCGCCGCGAATGCGGTGCGATGTGACCGCTCGCCTTCGCCGTAAGTCTCGACGGCCGAGTCGTGCGCCTTCGACCACGTTCGCTGCGCCTTGTCCGGGGAACGCTGCAGCGTGCTGGGCATCTCGTCCTTGGCCGGCACCGGCCTCACCTCCCGTGATAAGTGTCCGCCAAGGGCGTACCCCTCATGACGAGGACCTAACACCGTCTCGGGCAGCGCGACGCACTCATCTCGGTCGGCTGGCCAGCCACTCCTGCACCGGCATGCGCCGGCTCGACGCGTACCCGGTCGGCAGCGCAACGTCGCCGAGGCTGGTGCGGTAATAGACCTGCCAGGCATGAAAACCGAGGAAAGCACGCCCGTCAGCCTGCATCAGCGCGGCGTAGGCCCGCACGGCTCGGCCGTAACGAGCGTCGTTGTTGTAGCGGTACAGGGCGTTGTCGAGACCCGCATCAGTGCCGTCGGCGCCACGATTGGCGGCCAGGTAGTTGGCCGCGCCGAGGATCGCGTCGCGGGTGTTCCACACGTCGCCGCCGAGGCCGTAGCGCGCCCAGGTGTCCGCGAGGAACTGCATCGGACCCTGCGCACCCGCGGTGGACAACCCGACGATCCGGCCCATCCTGGTCTCGACCAGATGGACCGCGGCGAGCACCGACCACGGCACGCCGAAACGCCGCTGTGCCTCGGCGTAGTACGCCCGCAACTGCGGCGCGGCGAGCGGCTCGACGACCCGCCAGGCTGGGACGGTCGCCGGCGCAACGGTGCCGGAATCCCGACCAGCACAGCCGCGTCCCAATCCGGCCGATCGAGCAGGACAAGGTAGGCGACCTGCGCGGTTCGGCCGGCCGCGGCGACCAGCTCGGGCGGCGTAGCCCGGGCCCGAGCCGACCGTGCCACTTCCAGGCCGTGCGGAGGCGACTGACCCGCACTCCCGCACCCGACCAGTGTCGCCGTCGCGAGCATGATCACCGCTGCTGCCCTGGCCGCCACGAGACCGCACGCTACCGGCCAGCCCACCGAAGGCTCAGTGTCTACTCGTATCGGAGAGCTTCGACGGGCCGTAGCCGGGCGGCTCGGTTGGCCGGGTAACCACCGGCGATGAGTCCGATGACGATGCTGATCCCGAACGACAGCAGCACCGAAGGGATCGACACGGCGGGGGCGAAGGTGCCGACGGTGGAGCCGAAGGCGGGCGCGATGGCGGCGCCGAGCATAGACAGCCCGACCCCGACCCCGATACCGATGATCCCACCGAGACCGGCCAGCACGACGGATTCGATGAGGAACTGTTGGAGGATCGCGCTGCGGGTGGCGCCGATCGCTTTCCGGATACCGATCTCGCGAGTTCGCTCGGTGACCGAGACCAGCATGATGTTCAGGACGCCGATGGCGCCGACGAAAAGCGAGATCGCCGCGACGCAAGCGGTGAACAGGGTGAGGAGACTGAGAACCTGGTTGAAGGTGTCCAGTCGGCTGCGCAGCGATTGAACCTCGAAATCCCGTTTTGCGGGGTCTTGGATTCGGTGCCGGTCGCTGAGAGTGCGAATCACGTCCTTCTCGGCAGCGGGCACGGCGGCCGCTTGGGTGGCTTGCACGATGATCTGGTTGAGCTTGTCGCCGCCGCCGAAGACGTAGCGACGCGCGGTGTCCAGCGGCATGACCACATCGTTGTCGCCCGGCAGCCCGACCGACTGCATCACGCCGATCACCCTGAATACCTGGTGGTTGAGCCGGATCGTCTTACCTATCGCGGCCCCGGCGTCGCCGAACAGAGTGGACGCAACGGTAGGTCCCAGGACCACCACCCTGGCGATGGAACGGGCTTGAGCCTCGTCGAAGAACGACCCCGCCGCGAGATCCCGGTTGCTCACCTCCAGCCAGCGATCGGTGGAACCGATCACAGACGAGCGGAACTGCGTTGTGTCGGTCTCGGCCAGCGCTTGGCCGGTAGCGGCTGGGATGACGGCGGCGGCATCAGGTACTTGCTTCTCCAGCGCCGTGGCGTCGTCGTCGATCAAATCCTTGGGTGGACCGCCACCGGGGACATTGCCGGTGGACGGCACAATGGTGATCAGGTTAGCCAGCGGTTGGATCTTTGCATTGACCGAGGACTGCACTCCATTTCCGATGGCCACCAGCAAAATCACCGCCGCGACCCCGATGATGATGCCGAGCATCGTCAACACGGAGCGTAACCGGTGGGCACGTAATCCGCGAAGCGCTATCCGAAACGCCTCCCGCAGGTTCACTCCTAAGAGGTAACCCGTTATCGGCGTCGCGCACAAGGGGTTTACTAGGGACGCCTGGGTATGCGAAAATGCCGACTACTCATTGAACACGTCCGTGCCACGTCAGCGACGACGATATCGTGACGCTTGGCGCGTCGCAGCCGCGTAGAGCAGGCTTTACGTATGCCTCCCATCGGGCGCTGGCACTGGCTGCCAGCGCTGACCGTCTCCGTCTGCTGGGGATTGTTCGCGCTGGTCTGGCTGGCTGGAGCGATCTACAATTCTCGTCGAGCCCCGGCCGTGCGGGAACGGTCGGTCTCGGTGTCGCCGTGGTTCATCGGACCCGCCGCCGTCCTGGTGCTCGGCTGGCTCGTGCCCGAGCGGTGGTGGCGTTCGATCACGGTGGACGCCAGGTGGCTGGTTGGGCTCGGTGTTGCGGTTCTCATCGTCTCCACCGCCTTCACCCTGTGGGCCCGCGGGGCCCTCGGCACGATGTGGACGTCATCGGCCGTGGTCAAGGACGACCACGCGCTACGCACTGATGGGCCATATGGCATCACCCGGCACCCGATTTACACCGGCCTACTCGGCATGCTGGCCGGCACCGCTGCGATCGATGGGCTGGGCCGATGGGTGGCCTTCTTCGGGTTGGGCGTGCTCCTGGCCGGGTTGAAGATCCGCGCCGAGGAACGGTTGCTCGACCGCGCCCTCGGGGGTGCCTACGACCAGTACCGACAGCGCGTACCGCTGATCGTCCCCGGGTGGCGCCCGGTCAGGAGGTAGCGGGCGGTGTACCCTCATCCCGCCCTCGCGACTCGCGTGCAGCCGGCGTGCCGGTCGGCGTCATACAGGAGGAAAAGCTCGCATGCACCACCGCATCGTGAAACGCCCCCGCCGCGTTGTCCGTACTGTTGTGACGAGCGCAGCCACGGCGTTGGCCACTGTCGCGGCGGTGGTGTCGGTCGCTGTCATGGTTCCCGGCACTGCCGCGGCCGCCGGGCCGACCTGGGCACCCGCAGCGCAGGCCACCATCCACCCGGGGGTGAACACCATCACCGGGCAGGGTGAGTGCACGGCCAACTTCCTCTTCTACAACGCCACCGACGAGTTCATCGGACAGGCCGCGCACTGCGCCGGCACCGGGGCTCCGACCGAGACCAGCGGCTGCACCTCAGCCACCATGCCGCTGGGCACGCCGGTCAAAATCGGCGGGGCCAGCAAGCCAGGCACGCTGGTATACAGCTCGTGGATCACCATGGTCAAGGACCATGAGCAGGACGCCAATACGTGCTCCTTCAACGACCTGGCGCTGGTCAAGATCGACCCCGCCGATCGGGGCAAGGTCAACCCGAGCGTGCCGTTCTTCGGTGGGCCGACCGGCATCTCCACCACCGCCATCAACGTCGGTGATCGGATTCTGACCTACGGTAACTCGCCGCTGCGGGCCGGGCTTTCCCCGCTCTCACCGAAGATTGGGTTCAGCCTCGGCGACGAGGGCGGTGGCTGGTCGCACACCTGCTACACGGTGACGCCCGGCGTCCCTGGCGATTCGGGCAGCGCTGTGCTGACCGGTGATGGGAAGGCGCTGGGTGTGCTGACCTCGCTCGCGTTGGCGCCGGTGGCCGGCAGCAACGGCGTTGGCGACATGTCCCGGGAGCTGAGCTACCTCAACTCCCACGGCGGCCTGGGCCCCGTCGCGCTCGCCCTCGGCACCGAGGCCTTCCATTCCCCCGCGCCGGAGTCCCCGCACTGCTCGGATTACGACGTGGCTGCGCTGACCAAGCCGGCCAGCGCAGCCGGCTCCGGCGGTGATCACCGCGGGGATCGTGGAGTATGAGTCTGCTGGCGCGGACGCCAGCACCACGACCACGTAACGCGCAGATCCGTCCCGACCAGGACGGTGCTGTCCATCACCGCTTGGGTGCCGCTGGTGCCCCAACCCTGCTTGATCGCCCAGGTGGTGTGCGGCATCCCGTCCGGAATGCCGAAGTATTGGTCGAAGCCGTCCGCGGCGATTCGTGGGGCGTCGGAGAGCGCGCCGAGCAGCAGGTCCCGGTCGGGGCTGGGTACCTGCTCGGTGATATAGCGATACACCGTCACCATGTCCTGTGGTGTGATCAGCGTGTCACCCCACTCGCCGGGATCCTCCGGCGGCTGAGTGCCGGTGAGCCCGAGTTGGCCGACCATTCTGGTCACGATGGCGGGGCCACCGCCGGCGGTCCAGAGGCGGTCGGCGATCCCGTCATCGCTGTCCGCGAGCATTTGGTGTATTTCCTGTTGCGCCGCGTCATCCTCGAGTGCCCAGTTATTGCGAGCCAATGCATCGAGGGCGATCAGCAACTTGACCACCGACATGGCGGCGAATTGCTGGCCGGCATTCAAGCTGGTAAGCACCGTTATTCTCGCCGCTATCGGGCGTTTCCGTGATTAGCGGGACTACCGGTGCTTGACGCCAGTGGGGAACTACTCCGGGGCGTGCGGATCTGGGTGATTGAGCGGTGACGAACCGTAATCCGCTGTGCGGCGGGTCAGTTGACCAGGACACTGGGTACATGATGGAGATCACCTCTGAGGCGCAGCTGCGGGAGATCATCGGCGAGCCGCTCCCCCGGGTTGCCGCCAAGGCCCGGCTCGCCCTGCACGAGTACGACAGGCAGTGGCTCGCCAGCTCGCCGTTCTGCCTCGTCGCCACCTCGAATGCGGACGGCAGCTGCGACGTCTCACCCAAGGGCGACCCACCAGGCTTCACGCTCGTGCTCGACGACACGACCATCGCCATCCCGGAGCGACCGGGCAACCGCCGCGTCGACGGCTTCCGCAATATCCTGACCAACCCGCACGCCGGACTGATCTATCTCATCCCCGGCCGCGAGGACACCTTGAGGATCAACGGCAGAGCGCGTCTGGTGCGCGAGGCTCCCTTCTTCGATCTGATGAAGGTCAAAGGGCACCGACCGATATTGGCTCTCGTCATCGACATCGACCAGGTCTTCTACCACTGCGCCAAGGCGTTCCTGCGTTCGAATCTGTGGCAGCCGGCGACGTGGGATCCGAAGGCGGCACCGTCCCGGGCCCACATCGCCCAGCGGCTGGAGCGACCGGAGGACGCGCTGGAGGACCTGGAGCGCTACTACGGCCCCGCGTACGCCAAGGGTCTTTACCGGACCGGCTGATACCCGGCTACCTCTGGCCCCGGGATGCCGTTGGAGTCCTACGGCCGGGGCATCTTCGCGGCACGCAACGTCCCGTTACCCGTACGGCACGTGGCGGGGTTGGCGCGTGCCCCGGCGCCGGGGAAGCGGTGTCGCAGCGCGGCCATGTGTCAGGAGCGGCAACATTTCGGGCAAAGTTGCCACGTGCGGCACATGCTTAGAACATCCACCTGCCTCCCGATGGGGCGCCTGGGACGAACGATGAGTGACGCTGACGGCCGGCCCGGGTTAGGAATCCGCTAGTCCCTCCGCACGCAAAGGGAGGCATCCAATGGCAGGTGGCAGTGGTGGTCGATCCGAAACGAGCTGCGGTCCTGGCGCTGCACTGGCAGGTCAACGTGATCAAGCCGGAGGGATTCTTCGGTTCGGTGCTGAGCGAGCCAATAGTTCGTAGTGGTGTGGTGGAGCGCGCGGCGCGCTTTCACAGGTCGGTTCGAGCCGCCGGTGTGCCGGTGATCTTCACCCTCGCGGGCAACGGCCTCTCCCAGTGGCTGACCGGGCGTGGGATCGACACGGTGTTCCTGACCGGTGTCGCCACCAATCTCACCGTCGAGCAGACAGCCCGGCACGGAACCGACCTCGGTCTCACCGTGCACCCACTCAGTGATTGCATCGCCGCAGCCACCGACGCGGTCCACTGCGCCTCGCTGACCAATCTGGATCTGACGACGGCGGGCTGCCTGACCGCCGAGCAAGCACTCACCCTGCTCCGCTAAACCGAGAGCCGACGTTGTCACGCCAGAGGCCGGCGGCCGGGCGGCCACTGGGTCTGATTAGCGCCGAACATAGGTACTACGACTGCGACCATCGCGCTGTGAGCCGGCGTCATCGCGCGCCCCGTCCTGAGCTGCGCCATCGGGTACCGCACCGTTGCCCGTCGGGCCGGTGTTCAGGGATGCTGACGGGGAGGTTGCCTGCTGTGGCTGGGTGAAGCCGGCCGGAGGCGCGGGAGCGGGTCCGGACCGCAGCAGCACCAGCGCGCCCACCGCGGCCAGCGCGCTGAGACCGGATGCGATCAGGAACAGGTCGTCGATCGCCCCGACGAACACCTGCAGCTGGGTCAGCCGGTAGGTGGCGTACACACCCGCTACCGGGGGCGCGGTCGGACCGAGATCTGGAGTGGGCGTACCCGCGGGCATCAGTGCGGCACGCCCGGACAACTGCTGAGCCTGCTGGGTGGTCAGGATCGCGGTGAGTATGGCCAAGCCCAGCGCACCCGAGACTCGCTGCACGACGTTGTTGAACGCGCTGGCGGCATTGACCTGGGCCATCGGGATGACGGCGATACCTCCGGTGAAGATCGGCATCATTGCCATCCCCAGACCGGCACCCTGCAGCACCAGTAACCACATGACGTGCTCGCGAGAGCTGTCGAGGGTCAGCGTGTGCAGCTCATAGGTACCGACCGCCACGATCGCCAAGCCGATCGCGGCCGGCCAGCGGGGCCCGATGCGGTCGTAGACCCGCCCGGCGATCGGCATCAGGAAACCCATCACCAGCGCCTGGGGCAGCAGCGTGAGCCCGGCGTCGAACGCCCCCAGCCCCTGGGCCTGCTGCAGGAACAACGGGATGTAGAACAGCACCCCGAACATCACCACCATCAGCACCGAGATCAACAGCAGCGTGTAGGTGAACGCCCGATAGCGGAAGATGCGGATATCCAGCAACGGGTCAGCGACCTGCAGCTCGATCACCACGAACAAAGCCAGGCTCAGCACGCTGTAAGTGATCAACATCAGCACCCGGTACGAACTCCACCCCCAGGACTCACCCTCCGACAGCGCCAGCAACACCGCGAACAAACCAGTGGCGATGGTGACGAAACCCAGCACATCGAAGCGCCGGCCGGCCACCCTCGGGAACTGCGGCAACACCAGCGCCGCGGCCACCGCACCCAGAATCCCGACCGGCACGTTGATGTAGAAGATCAGCCGCCAGTCCACGTACTCGACGAGATAGCCGCCCAACGTCGGGCCGATCGCCGGGGCGAACACGATGCCCAGGCCGTACAGGCCCATCGCGGCACCGAGCTTCTCCCGCGGCACGATCCGATACAGG
>JBBPZY010000299.1:0-2849 GCA_038276315.1 Mycobacteriales bacterium | reverse complement strand
GACGACATGCCACCATCCCCGACGCCCTCACCACAGCTGCGGCCGGAGGGGTGCCTTCGATCGAGCTACTGGGTCGGCGAAAGGGCGTAGTGAGGGTTGGCCGAAAGACAAGCCTGTCCCATAACGGCCTCCGCCCCACCCCTCGAGGCTACGGCGGGCTACGCGGGGTCGACGCTGGACGGTGCCGTTAAGGGAGCAACACCCTCATCCGCCGGTGCACAACCCCGACCGGCTGCGCAGCGTGGCATCCTTGCCGCCGTGTGCGGCGTCAGCCCCATGACGACATGGCCAGATCAGCCGGCGCCGCCTCAACTGCGGCGGCGAGTGACAAGCCAATCCCGCGCTCTACCCGCATCGCCCTGTCGCGGCTGCGGCGAGATGCCCGCACCCGGCGACTACCTAACGACGGACGCATGTGAATTGCGACGTTCTTACTATTGAGGACACAGACTTGTTGACGGTAGTATGCCCCGTCACACCGTTAAATCCGCTGCCATAGCTCGGGAATTCAGTTGCCGTGAGTTCTTGCACGGTCGCCGCACGATCGGGTATGCACGTCAGGCTATTCGCCGAGTATGCGCTGCGCACCGATAACCCGCTGAACGCCGTGACCGTGATCCCCGTGTGGGTGGTGAGTTCACGTTAATCAACCATCGCAGGCCCAGCGTTCGTCACTCGTCAAGCAGCCTCTTAATCTTGTGGTGGTGGCCCTACGCGGTCTGCTCGTTGTGGAGCGTCCGGGTCTTGAGGCGGTCTTGAGGCGGCCGTGGAGGATGCGACGAGACGGTTGCTGAGCTGAATCGTACCGGGATGGGAATAGGCTGGCCAAGAGTCGGATGCCATATCGCAGCGAAACGTGACGTTGTCCGGCTGCGAAGAAAACCCGCCGGCCAGGAGGGGGGAGCTGCCGGCGGGTTTCCCTCGGGGAGAGAATCGCAACTCTGACGCGTGCCTAGCGTAAACCATCCGCCGCTGCCCGGCGCTATATATCACCTGATTAGCGTAAATCAGGCCCGATAGGAAGAGTCGTCGCTGCACACAGTGTTATCTCACATACTGACGGGTACACCAGGCAGCTCGCCGAGGCCAGTCGGACGTGCTGTGCACTATCCGCTAAAACGTCACCAGAAAAGTGAAGAGCTTATGTTTCGGTTATGTTAATGCCGGTGACGACATGACGAGCGGTCAGCGAGCAGGTGCCGGTGCGTCGATCGTGTCGTGGTGCCGACGAGCCACCGCGGGGTGACGGTGACACCCGGCAGCGCCGCGTCGACGGCGGACGTTGCATCAGCCGCGTCGGGTGCTGACCACCGGATCTGGGAGCTGGACTGCCACCATCCCGACGTACCAACCCAAGTGGGCGGTGACCACCGCGCCGCGCTGGTGCCGGGATCCTGCCTTATAGGCGCCGACCACATCACCGAGACGATCTGGGTCACGCCACCCTCTCTTGTACTGGTCGCGCCAAGACACTGAGCGATCGCGCGATTACCCGTTCGCAACCGACTCCATGTGTGCCAGCACCGGATGAGACAATGGTGTCCGAAAGTAGCATTGACACCACACTCTGCAAGTCCCGATGGTCCGGGTCGAAGCTGTTACTAACGGTCAACGCTTGCGGCTTGTGCTTGGGATTGTCCGCCCCGCGTGTGACCATTGGCTGTGTGGATGTCTCGGCTGCGGATATCGCCAGGGTTCCCGCGGGCAATGTGCGGGTTCCGCGGGCTGAGTTCGTGGCGCTGTGGCAGCGGGCGGAACGGTTCCACGACGAGCAACTCCGGCGGGGTGTACCGGATTGGTATGGCGCTGGTGTGGTGGAGACCTGCCGCTGGTTGGCGAACGCGATCCCCAGATCGGAGACCGGCGGTCCGGGACGCCTCGCACGGTCGCCGGTAACGGAACGTACCGACGTAGCTTACGAAGAGTTGATCGAGGCGGAATGCTTAGCAGCGGAGAAGCTGGCTGCGTGCCGACCGGTGCCTACCTGGATAGAGCATCGGCCGGGATGGATCGAAGCTGTGGTGACGACCTTGAACTGGGCGTGGCGCCGGTACGGACGGCCACCGCTGAATATCGGTAGGAGCGCGGTGAGCTGAAAGCGGGGGACCGCCGAGGAACGCCACCGCGCTGGACGAGACATCCAACAGGTCGCACAGCGGATCACCAGCGACCGACGAGGTTGCGCGTCGCGGTGCGCAGAGCGGTCCCGGCACTCACGGCAAGCAGCGCGGACAGCGCGTCGACACGGCGGAAACGAAGTCCTCTAAGCGCGGACACTGGGCGTCGAAGATGAGGCGATCGCCAGGCACAGAGGACTTTTAACTTGCTGGGGGTTCGGGTGTCGAACCGTCGGGGTCAGCCGGTGGTCTGGCCTGGTGAATCAGGGTGGCGAGGGTGATCGGTAATGCGGCAGGGAATGTCGGTGTTTTCGTCGAGGTGGTAGCTGGCACACACCCGGTGGTAGCCATCAGCGATCTGCAGGGCAATTCCCCGGACCACATCGCCACGAACCAGCAGAACCGGGGACAGTGCCTTGGCGTTCGCCACCTTGGCCAGGTCGGTTGCCACATGCGGGTTGTCTGGGGCTAACAGCGCGAGCCCAGAGGCGCGCAACATGTCCTTGGCCTTGTAGTGCCCGACAGGGGCCGCCTTGAGCTGCTCGATCAGATCGCGGACCTGGGCGCTGGTCGCAATCAACGACAGGTAGGAAGGTAGCTGTTCAGCTGGTTGATGGTCGTGGTGTGTCGCTACAGGTGCTGAGGCCGTAGCCTGGGATGATCTTGGTGTGTCGGATTCCGGGTCGTTGGAGGCGTTGGTCGAGCGGTTGCTCGCGCGTGTCCGCGAGTTGG
>JBBPZY010000298.1:0-15108 GCA_038276315.1 Mycobacteriales bacterium | reverse complement strand
GCTGCCCGGCCGACCGCGTTGGCCGGCATGCGGCGCGGCTACCTCGCGCACATGCACTCCAACCAGCCGGGGCACTCGGGGCCACCGGCCTCGCGCGCACCCGCCGTGGGGCCCGACCGGAAAACGTCAGGGCGGGCCCGACGTGTCCCAACTGCGTTTGCCAGTACTCCCACCACGAAGCCGGCAACGCTTAAGTTAGGCTACCCTTGCATAACTGTCAACCGCGGCTATGTAACCGAGGGCACTCAGGTGCTTGCCATCCGGTCGATGATCTCGGCCGCGCGGCACAGGACGGCGCGCTCGTCGGCGGAGAGCTCGGCTAGGCGGGCGTCTAGCCAGCGTTCCCGAGCGCTGACCTCAGCATCGACATACCGGCGGCCGGTCTCGGTGAGCGCCACCACGGTCTGCCGGCCATCGGTCGGGTGCGGGCTGCGATCGATGAAACCGCCTTCGGTCAGCGCGGCGATGACCCGAGTCATCGACGGCGGTTGTACCCGCTCGCGCTCCGCCAGCTCGCGGGGGCTCATCGGGCCGTGCCGGTGCAGCGAGGCCATCGCGGAAAGCTGCGTGAGGGTTGCCACCGCCTCGACATCGCGCTGTGCGCGCAATCGCCGGTTGAGCCGGACCACGGCGAGTCGAAGCCGGCTGGCCAGCCCCAACTCGTCGACGATGCTCATACCGTTAGTATGAACTTGTGAGCACGCGTAGCGTGCCCTTATGGTCCCTCCGCTGCCGCACAGTCTTGCCGATCCCCGACCGGTCGTCGGCGTCGGCACGGTTGTCTGGTTCGCCGCAGCAGTGGTATTGCTGATCGCCGGTGGACCGCCGGTGTGGGTATGGGCCTGCCTGACCGGCGGCTTACTCGGCTTGAGCGGCTTTGTGATGATTCACTGGCAGGGCAGCGCCGTCCGGCGCGGAGCCCGCGGCGCCCAGCGTCACTTGTTCTGACCGCTGCGCCACGAGCGTCGCGTTGTGGTCAGGCTGATCGTCGACACCTTCCCACGGTTCGACCTGCCTGACCCGATCGGCGAGCAGCAGCCAACCGTGCCCGTCGATACAAGAGATGCGCAACCGCCCGATGGAACCACCGGCGCCGTGGACCCGGAACCGACCCTCGACGATTGCCGGGCGCCCACACGTCGGGCAGCACATCACACCGTTCATGGTCGAAAGGGCAGGGGCCGCTGCGGGTAAGGACATCCCATGCTCTCCCTGCGAACGATGGGGCGGTGCGGCCGCACAAGCCCCGGACGGACCGCCGTACACCTGTCCCGGGTAGCCCCGCTTCGCACGCCGTCGGTAGACGCACAACCGCCGAAAACAAGCCAGCTCTACCCGCATTAGCGGATTTGATCACGGCTTCAGTCCAAATCTGAGGTTTTCTTCGCGTAGCTCGGAGCGGGTATGGCTAGTCGATGGCGCGGTGCCGAAAGCCGATCATGCCCACGGTGCCGAAGAGCGCCAGCGAGCCGGCGAGCGCCAGCAGGCAGATCCAACCCGGGATGTGCGGGATGTTCGGCACCAGCGCGGCCCGCATGCCTTCAGAGACGTAGGTGATCGGGTTGGCTGCACTGAGTACCTGGAACCAGCGCAGGTGCGCCGCCAGAGACGGCCACGGGTACTGGGTCGCGCCGGTGAACAGCAACGGCGTGAAGATCAGCGCGAAGGCAATGTTGATCTTGGCTGGTGGCACGAAAGTGCCGATCGTCATACCGATGCATGCCCCGACCAGGCTGCCGAGCAGCAACACGCCGATCAGCAGCCCCAGGCCGTCTGCCCGGTACGGGATCGACCCGAGGACGCCGATGCCGATCGGAAACATCACCGCCGAGGCGACCAGTGCCCGCAGCGTGGCGAAGACCACCTTCTCCGCCGCCACCGCCCACAGCGGGAGCGGGGCCAGCAACCGGTCCTCGATCTCCTTGGTCCAGCCGAACTCGGCCACCAGCGGAAAAGCCATCGCCTGGATCGCGGTCACCGTCGCGGTCAGCGCGACCAGGCCGGGGAACAGCAGGCTGGAGTAGCCACTGCTGGTGTAGCCGAGGCTGGTCAACAGCTTGCCGAAGACGAACAGAAAGAACACCGGCTGCAACAGCACCTGGGCCAGAAACGCCACCAGATCCTTACCGGTGACGACGATGTCACGGCGCAGCACCGAGCCGAACGAGCGCAGCATCAGCGCCCGGGATGGCCCCCGCACCACCTCAGCGGAGTGGCCGGTGCGTGCCGGTGCAGTTGTCGTCGTCAGCGCAGGCTCCTGCCGGTCAGGTCGATGAACACATCCTCCAGGCTGGCCTCGCCGATCTCCACCCCATTCAGTCGGGCGCCGACCTCCGCCACCGCGGCGGCGACCGGGGCGACCATCGCTGCGGCCTCCCCGGTGAGGAAGAGCCGGATGGTGTGTACAGCCTCCTCGGCGCGGACCTGCTCGCACCGCTGCACCCCAGCCAGCGCACCCAGCCGGTCGAGCAGTCCCACCACCCCGAGCTCGCCGGCAGGCTCTACCGTGACTTGCAGGCTCGCTCCGGTGGCCAGCCCGCGGACCAGGGCAGCCGGGGTGTCCAGCGCGAGGAGCCGACCGAGATCGACTATCCCGACCCGGTCGGCCAGCGCCGCTGCCTCGTCCATGTCGTGCGTCGTCAGCACGATCGTCACGCCGGCCTCGCGCAACTCCCGGATGCGGTCCCACACGAACAGCCGGGCGGCCGGGTCCAGCCCGGTGCTGGGCTCGTCGAGGAACAGCACCCTTGGGTCGTGCATCAACGCTCGGGCGATCATCATCCGCTGGTTCTGACCGCCGGAGAACAGCTCCGGCTTCTCGTTGGCCCGGTCGGTCAGCGAGAACTGCTCCAGCAACGCCTCGGCCCGCCGCGTGCGGACGGCCTTGGGCACACCGTGGTAGGCGGCGTGGAACAGCAGGTTCTGCCGGACCGACAGGGACCGATCGAGGTTGTTGCGTTGCGGGACGACACCGAGCAGGCTGCGCACGGTCCGCGGCGCGACCATCACGTCCACGTTCGCGATCAGCGCCTGCCCGGCGGTGGGCCGGACCCGAGTGGTGAGTACCCCGATCGTGGTGGACTTGCCGGCCCCGTTCGGGCCGAGCAACCCGAAGATCTCGCCACCTGCTACCGCGAAGGTGAGCCGGTCGACCGCATCGGTCCGCGCTTTCGGATAGCGCTTGACCAGTTCCCGAACCTCCACCGCGGTTGGCTCCACGATGCTTACCGTCTCATGCCGCACTCGGCCCGTGGTCAACTCCAGCGCGTGCTCGGGATGTGACGGGGGCCGACATAGAACGCTTACGGACGCACTTACGTCACGTGTTCGATCGATTCCTCACCGTACCCGAGGCGTCAAAGACCGACCGACCGCGGTGGGAAACGCAGGGCCATTGACGAGGGTAGGAGCAGCGCGGCGCGTACCGGGTCAGCGGCGTGCACGGTGCCATTGGGAGTGACCCAGAACGGGACCGCGTACTCGGCACCGTCGTGACGTACCAGCAGCTGCTCGTGCAGCCGCAGCTTGCCGTCTGGAACGACCAGCCCGGCGGCGGCGCACACCGCCACCACGTCCACCAGTTCGACCCACCGCACCGTCGTCGCCCCAGCGGCGTCGAGCAGCTCGGGCGCCACCCGCTCAGAGGCCAGCGGCAGGTCCAGCAAGTCGGCCAGGACACCGGGGTCGCCACCGGAGACCAGTTCACCGGCCGGGAGCACCCCGGCCAGCCACGGCGAGTCGAGCACCACCGCGCGGTCGGCCTCGATCACCTCGCCGGTCACCGCCCGCACCCTGGCCGGGGGCTCCACGTCGGCGGGATCGAGATCCGCGCCGGCCAGAACGGTGTGCGCGGCGTGCACCACCGCGGGGGTGACCGTGCGGGCCGGGTCCGCCAGCCGGGCCAGCAGATCAGCAGCATCCGCGGCACTGACGATGCTCAACCCGGTGCGCACCCCGGCGGCGGCGAGCAGCGCCTCGCCGGTGTCGCAGCGGGGCACCACGTCATAGAGACCCTCCAGCGCGGCGGCCCCGGTTAGCCGCCAGTACGGCGGTGGGTGGCCGCCTAGCCGGGCGTGCCGGGCCAGCCACCAGCCGGTGTAGCCGCCCGGCTGGCGTAGCGCGGCCAGACCAGCGGGCTCGGCCGCGATCCGGCGCAGCGCGACCGGCCAGCACTGATCGTCGACGAGGTCCAGGTCCCGGACTGCGAGCAGGCGCGCCGGCGGCTCACCATCGGCGCTGTGCGCCTGCGCCCACCACTGCTGTTCACCATCGAGATCATGATCCGGGCCGTTCGGGTTCGGGTCGTCGAGCACCGCGAACGAATCCAGCACCCCGACTGCCCGCAGCGCGTCCACTGGTTGTTCGGCAGCGACGGCGGGATCCAGCACGCCCAGCGGCGCGTCCGGAGCGAGCAGCTCCCGCAAGGCCCCATCAGGGAGCACCAGCTCGTCGGCGCGCCGCGGTACCCCGGTGTCGTCAGGCAACGCGAGCGCGCCCAGCCACGGCCGGTCGGAGTTGTCGCATGCCGCGACGGCCGCCAGCGACAGCACCGCCCGCGCGAGTGCGGTGACGTCCAGGCCGTCCTCGGCGTCATCGACGCTGGCCTCGATCGCCGGGCGCAGCGCCTCCAGCAGTTCCGCGGAGCCCACCGGGCGCGCCCCGAGCCGCTCCAGCAGCGGATGCACGGCATCGGGATGCACCAGCCGAAGTTCCGTCGGGACACCGCCGGCAACGTCGACGTCACCCAGCAGCACCCCACGCGGGCCGGTGACGGTGCGCCCGTCGGCCAGCGGCACCGGCAGGGCGCCGAGCTCTTCGCGAGCCGACGGGTCGGCGTCGAGCAGGCCGACAAGCGCCGCATAACAGCGCCGCCACCACAACGGTGGCCGGTTGCGCCCGGCCAGCAGCTCGGCGATGGCCGCCGGACGCAACCGGGTGACCCCCAGCGCGGCAAGTGCGGCGGTGTGCGCCGGACCGGCCAGTTCAGCATCGAGCAGGTGCGGGGTGCCGTCGGCGAGCAGTTCGGCCAGCTCAGGCAGCGGCACGTCGAGCACCAGGGCGTCGGCCGGCGCGATGTCGCCGCCGGCGGCGCTGGGCAACCAGGGCGTGTGGCGCAGCGCCTCGAGTACGGCCTCGCGCAGCACCGCGTCGACTTCACTGGCCGGGAACCCCGGGGCCGGCACCAGCGCGGTGCGCTGATCCGGTACCAGCGCAGCAGCAAGCTGCGGGTAAACCTGCGCCGCAGCGCCGAGCACGAGCTCAACGGCCGGCCCGGGATGGACGTGGCGCCGTGATGAGTCGACGGGCACCGTGGCGATCAGCCGCGCGGGCAGGCTGAGGCGCTCCGCGGTCGGGGTGGGCGCGTGCAGCACGTCGGCGGTCAACGGTGACGGCGCACCGTCGGCGCGGACCGGCAATGCCCAGCACAGGCTCCACTGCGGCCTCGTCTCGGGCCCGAGCCCGGCCAGCGCGGTCGCCGGTAACCGGCCGGTCTGGCGCACCACCCGCCAGCGGCGCAACTCAGCACCGTCGTGCACGAGCACCGGGTCCTGTCCTTCGCGGCGCAGCACCCGATCATCGATGTCGATGCGCTGCAACCACGGCAGCGCCAGCAGCAGGTCACCGGCCTCCGCGACGAACGCCGCGAGCACGGCCTCCGGATCGATCCCGGGGCGTAGCGGCAGGCGAACCTCGGTCTCGAAGCCGGCCGGCGGATCCCCGACCGCCGGCCACACCAACCGCAGCACCGGCGGCCGGCCGCCGCGCCGAGCCAGCTCCGCGGCCAGTGCCGGGTCGTCGGCCACCGCGTCGACGGTGCGCTGCGCGGAGAACTCGACGCCGCCGGAGCGCGACAGCACCTGCGGGGTGTCGGTGGCCCCGAGGACCGCCGCGAAGCCGACCCCGAAACGACCGACGCTGTCACCCTCCCGCTTGGCCGACGCACGCAGTGCGGCCAGCGCGGCCACCCCGGCGGCGTCCAGCGGCGCGCCGGTGTTCGCGGCCCGCAGTTCGCGGCCCTGCACGGTGACCCGCAGGTGCCCCGGCACCCCCGCGCGTTGCGCGGCGTCGGCAGCGTTCTGCGCCAGCTCGACGAGCAACCGGTCTGCGTAACCGAGCAGGGCGAGGTCGGACTCGGCATTGGCGTCCTCCCGGAACCGCGTCGGGGACCCCCGCCAGGCGGCCAGCACCCCGGCCCGTAGCGCGGCAGTACCGAACGGGTCCGCGATGGTGTTCATGGCTCGACGACGTTCATGTGGCCCTGACGAGCAGGCGTCACTCCACCGGAGTCCGGGGCAGCATCTCCAGCTCGGCGTCGTCGTAGACCAGCTCGGCCACCGGCACGTTCGGACTGGTGTCTACCCGGACCTCGGAATGCGCCCCGCAGCCGAACTCGGCGTGCACCACCTGGCCGTCAGCTGGGGACAGGTCATTGCCGCAGACGCCGAGGGCGGCCGCGAGCAGGCCACCCAGCGGTAGGTAGAAGCCGCAGCCGACGCACCGGTCGGGAGCACTGCGGGCCATCTCCGAGTCAGGGCCGCGGTCACTGTCGTGCCAGCGTTGCACCAGCGCGAGACGGGCATCGCGGCTGAGCACCCGGAGGCGTCCCAGCCCGAGCTCGGGACTCAGCGGCTCCACCGCGGGGTCCTCGTCGATGAGGTAGCCGGGCACCAGCCGCGGGTCGTCCGGATCGGTCGGCAGCAGATCGCCGACCCCGAGGTCGCCTGCCCGTAGCCGCTGGGTCCAGGGCAGCCAGGGCGGCGGGACCAGCGCTTCCGGACCGGGCAACAGCACCACTTCGCTGACTGTCACCGGGGTTCCCGGGCCCGCCGACGCCATCGTGACCGACCAGCGCCAGCCGCGGTAGCCGGGCAGGTCGGCATCGAAGAGGTGCGTGACCGCGCCGCCGTCCTCGGTCTGGGTCTCGACATGCTCGCCTACCGGGTGCTCGCCGGCCTCAACCTGCGCCGCCTGCCGGGCCACCTCGGCGGCCTCACCGAGGTCCCCGTGGATGGCCCCATAGCTAGCAGAGCCTGGCGCGGTAGTGTCGGCAATCACGACTCCGATTGTGCCGCACCGGCGGTCTGTACTACTAACCCGGTCGGGCCGACGTGGTATCCCGATGCCGGCAATGGCGATTACCGCGCTGGCAACCGTGGTGCTGGTGGTCGTCATGCTGGCCGGTTGCACCGCTTCGAGTGCCCAACAGCTGCATGTGCAGGTATTGGCCGTGCTCGCGCATGACCCGACGATGTACACCGAGGGCCTGGAAATCCACAACGGGGTGCTCTACGAGGGCAGCGGGCTGGCCGGGCAGTCCCGGCTCCGGGCCACCGCGCTGGCCAGCGGCGCCATGCTGCGGGAGGTGATGCTGCCGGCTGACCTTTTCGGCGAGGGCCTCACCGTCACCGACGACCGGTTGTGGCAGCTCACCTGGACCAGCGGGATAGCGATCGAGCGGGATCCGGCGACGCTGGTGCAGCGCCGCCGAGTGACCTTTCCAGGGCAGGGTTGGGGACTGTGCCACGACGAGCACCGGCTGCTGATGAGTGACGGCTCGGACCGGCTGACCTTCCGGGACCCGGAGACCTTCGCCCCGTCGGGCCAGCTGGAGGTCCGCCTCGACGGCGAGCCGGTGCGCCAGCTCAACGAACTGGAGTGCGCCGGCGGGGTCATCTGGGCCAACGTCTTCCAGACTGACCGCATCGTGCGCATCGATCCCAGCACCGGTGCGGTGACCGGGGTCGTCGATGCGTCCGGTCTGCTGCGCACCCAGCCGCAATCCGCTGGCGATGTGCTCAACGGCATCGCGTCGATCCCGGGCACCGATGAGTTTCTGATCACCGGCAAGCACTGGCCGTCACTGTTTCGGGTACGCTTCGTCCCCCAACCGCCGTAGCCGCCGCAGCTTGATCGCGCTTCGGGTGCCGCAAACGACACGGTCTGTCGCCCACGGCACATAACCGGTGATCAAGGCGCGTGGGCAGCGGGGATAACCGCCAAGATGGCGCGTGTGGTGCAGGATGAACGCGTGAAGCGGCCCGCATCTCCATCCGGCGCCGGACACTCCGGCGCCCTGGGGCGCCGTCGGACCCGCCGTGGGCGACGGTGGGTGCCCGACGACCACCGCGCCGGTCCGGGCCGGACCGACCCACCGCAGCCGGCCGCGCCGCCGCCGTCGCCCTGGGCACCGCCGGCCCCCAGCGGCGCCACCGCTGCGGACGAGCGAAATTGGTCACCGCCGGGCGCTTCAGCGCATCATCCTTGGGACGACCAGGAAGACGGCAGCCCTGCTCCTCGGGATCGACCGCTACCGCCGCCCCGCAAAATCACCGTCACCCGGGTGGCGGCCTGGCGGAGCAGGCAGCTCGTCGGCGACGGCGTGCGGCGCTTTCACCGGGCCACCACGGCCGACGGTGCCGGCCGATCCGGGCTGTCCTCACTGACCTACGCGGCGATGATGGACTATGCGGCCAGCGCCGCGATCGCCGTCGCACTGGCCAACACGCTGTTCTTCGCCGTCGCCACCGCCCAGAGTCGGACCAATGTGGCGCTCTACCTGTTGATCACGGTGGCGCCGTTCGCGGTGGTCGCTCCGGTGGTCGGCCCACTGCTGGACCGGTTGCAGCACGGTAGGCGGGTGGCGATGGCGCTGTCGTTCGCCGGGCGTGGCTTCCTGCTGATCGTGATGGCGGCACACGTCCACGACTGGTTGCTGTACCCGGCAGCGCTGGGCTTCATGGTGCTGGCCAAGTCCTACGGCGTGCTCCAGGCAGCGGTGATCCCCCGGGTGCTGCCCCCGGAGATCACTCTGGTGAAGACCAACTCGCGACTCACGGCGTTCGGGCTGGTCGCTGCGGGAGTGTCTGGAGCGGCCGCCGCCGGGGTAGCGGCGCTGACCGGGTCGCCGGGAGCGCTGCTGTTCACCGCGGCGATCTGCTTGACGGGAGGCGCCCTGTGCCTACGCATCCCGTCCTGGGTGGAAGTCACCGAGGGCGAGATTCCAGCGTCCCTGCGGACCGAGTCCGGCGACGCACTCGGCTCCGTGCGGCGCCGTCAGCCGATGGGTCGGCAGGTGGTCGTCGCGTTGTGGGGCAACGGGACCGCGCGGCTGCTCACCGGATTCCTCACGCTGTTCGTGGCGTTCGCGGTCAAAGCCCAGACGGAGGGTTCACCAGGACGGCAGTTGGTGCTACTCGGCATCGTCGGCGCGGCAGCCGGGGCAGGCAGCTTCCTGGGCAACGGGGTCGGCGCCCGGATGCATTTCGGTAGGCCCGATCAGGCCATCGTCGGATGCGTGGTCGCTGGGCTGACTATGGCGGTGCTCACCGCGCTGGTGTCGGGCATCGCCGTCGCGGCGGTCACCGCTCTGGTGGCGGCGACGGGCAGCGCGGTGGCCAAGGTCTGCCTGGACGCGGTGATTCAACGCCGCGTGCCGGAAGAGTCCCGCGCCTCGGCGTTCGGCCGGTCGGAAACCGTGTTGCAGACGGCCTGGGTGATGGGCGGCGCGCTGGGCGTGCTGCTGCCACCTACCTACTGGATCGGCTTCGCCTCGGTCTCAGCGCTGCTGAGCCTGGGCCTGGCGCAAACTGTGTTGATCCGGCGGGGAGCATCGCTGATTCCCGGATCGCGCCGCCGTGGTAGCTCATTGGGGCTGTCGGGAGCGCGTTCGCCTCGATGACGCTCCACGCCACAGTCAGGGATCCAACTCCTGGGCGACCGCCCGGACCATCTCGCCGATCCGCTTGGCCGTGCGGCGATCAGGATAGCGGCCGCGACGCAGGTCAGGCTGGACCGCCGACTCCAGCAACCTGATCACGTCGTCGATCACGCCATGCAGCTCCTCAGCCGGCCGGCGCCGGGCCTCCGCCACTGACGGCGGCGGCTCCAGCAATCGCACCGACAACGCCTGCGGACCGCGCCGCCCGTCGGCCACGCCGAACTCGACTCGCTGGCCGGCTTTGAGATCGGTGACCCCGGTAGGCAGCGCGGTGGCCCGCACATAGACGTCGACACCGCCGTCCTGGGTGACAAAACCGAACCCCTTGCCTGCGTCGTACCACTTGACCTTGCCGGTCGGCACTGACCTCACCGTTCCCTCGTGGAGTACCGCCTGCCTGGACCGCGCGACCAGCAAGACGAACGCGCCCCGAAACGCACCTGGGACGCGCGCTGTCCAGCCTACGACCTCTAAGCCACTTTCCGGCACTTCCGGTCACCGGAGATGGCGCGGTTAGCCGTAGTCTGCGGGGTCCTCGACGATCGTCGGAGCCAGATACCAGTCCCGCTCGGTCAGCAGGGCGCCGCAGCGCGGGCATTCGCGTCGCTGCCGGCGGGCGGTACGTACCGCAGACCACTCCTCGTTAAGCCGGCGACGCTGCTCGGCCTGCCGGCGAAGCTTGGGCTGCAACGCCTGGATAGTCCAGCTCGCACCGAGCAGAACTCCTAGGCAGACCAGCAGGACGGCGGTCAGCACCTGCACGGTCACGGCGCAGCGCGGAGTATTCCGCCACGGCAGCGCATCCCCTGGCCATGGTCAACCGGCCCGGCTGCGGGGAAGCGTGTCGCACTCCATTGAGCTTGCGGCATGTCACTATCCCTCCTCAAGGATCCGGCTTGCACAGCCGTGAAGGTCGGCGTCCTCCCGATCGGTCAACATCACGGTTCGATAACGGTATCGTAGCCTGACATCAGATGTCTGTCTACCGATCCATATAGTCAGACGCCATACCGGTGTAGAGTCCGGTCGGACCACTACTGGAAGCGCAACGGCGCACGTCGACTGCGCACAACATGCCCAGAGCCCGCGGCACGGCGGGATGAGCAACTCAGGCGCGACATCCAGAAGAGGAGCGACGAATTACATGACTAGCGGGCCTGGCGGCAACGACCGGATTCCACGCGACACGCAGTGGGAGCTGAGGTTGGATCAACGGCGGCCGCTACCCGAAGTGATCGAGGAGAAGCTGCGGGAACTCATCGACAGCGGTGTGCTGCCGGCCGGAGAGCGGCTACCCAACGAACCAGAGCTCGCCAGGCGGATGGGGGTAGCGCGCAGCTCGGTGCGAACCGCGTTGCAGCGCCTTGAGGTGCTCCGGGTGGTGGAGGTACGACGGGGGCGCGGCTGGTTCGTGCGGCGCAAGCCTGCGGACAACCTACCGGGTGACTTCATGGAGTGGCTCGCTGAGCGACGCTTCCGGATCGGGGAGCGGCTCGAGGTCCGAATGGCACTTGAGGGAATGGCGGTAAGCCTTGCCGCGGCGCGCGCCACCGAAGGTGAGATCGACGACATCGCGAAACTCAGCAAGGACCATCTCGCGGCGTTCCCGGACGTAGACGAGCTGATCAGGACTGATGAGGCTTTCCACGACGCCATCTTCCGCGCAAGTCGCAACGAGTTACTGCTCGCGACGTATCGCATGCTGATTTCCGAGCTCACGGAGTGGCGCCGGCGCAGTTACGCGGGGCGTGGGGTGGCGGCCCGCTCCGGCACCGAACATGACAATGTCGTCAACTTCCTCAAGCGGGGTGACTCAGCCGGCGCCCGCGTCGCGATGATGACCCACCTGCTCGGCGTGTACCACGAAATCCAAGCGGCCGACGACCAGGACGGGGGGCAACGGCCGGCGCAGCTGAGCACCTTTGTGGGCAGTGAGGACGAACCGGATTGGCACCCTCGCTGAAGCGCGGACCGCCGGGCTGGCGCGCCCGGCACTGTGCCGACAGGATGGTGTGATCGACGGCGCAGAGGGGCGGTCCTCTAGTGACGGTGGGCGTGGCGCTCGCGGCGTTGCTGGCCGCTTTCCTCGCGGTTTCGCTTTCCGCGATGCTGTTGGTGGTGGCCTACCGTCGGGTCCTGCGCGGCCGATTGGCTGACGAGCTCTTCCGGCTGTCGGGGCCCTCAATTGTTCGGGCGCTGCTGCCGCAGCAGGTGATGGCTACCTTCCTGTCGGAGATCTACGGCGACAGCGAGGCGAACCGCGATGTCGTCGCAGGCGTGCTGGGCGGTGTGGGCGCCGAACCACATGGCGGTGATCTCACCATCAGCACCCACACCACTGTGGATTACCAGCTACGAGCAGTCGACCGGCAGACCTACGAGCTTATCTCCACGGTGACCTACAGTTTCAAAGAGAATGTGGCCGACCATAGGTTCGTCATCTTCGCCATGTGCGACCCGCAACTTCGGGATTCCATCACACTCGCCTGTCGACTCCCTCTGTTCGAATCCTGGTTCGTACCCGACCAATCGCTGTTCGAACAATCGGTCAATGCGATGCTCCCCTCGGTGAACATCGGAATCCGTTACACCGATCTCGACGGGAAACGTCATGAGGTCATGCCGGGAGAGCTTCAGCTAACCGAAGTGGGGTACCGCGAGTGGCCCGAGTTCCTGACCTTCTTCCGCGAGCCGGTGGCGACGATGCCCCGGCAAAACCCGGCACAATACATAGGTACTCTGCGGATGTTCGAGTGTGACCTCGGGGAGCTCACTGACGTCGACCACGCTGTCGGCTCGGTGGAAAGCCTGTCTCTGCGGTCAACGAGCCTCGGGCGGATAGACGACAGCTTCTGCTTCTGGCAGGCGCCGTACCCGTGCTACGTCGACCGCATCACCTTCGACGCCGCAGACCTCACGTTCGACGGTGCCTCCTGGCTGTTCCAGGTGGTGCCGTTCACGTTCCGCTCAGCCATCGCGACCGGCGCGTGGACCCCGGCGGAGCAGCTCAAGGAGCTCACCGTACGCTCCTGGCTGCTGCCCGGCCATGGCGTCGCACTACTGTGGAAGCCCTTTTCGAATGACCACACCACCTTCGCACAGCCTCGCGGCATGTGACGTTCCCGCCGTGCACGCCGCGATCGCCGCACCCAGTGCCCTGCAGCGGGAGCGTCGAGCTTTGTATCAGCTCGCGGCGGAGCTGCTGGAACACGGCGATCCACCGGTGCTCGATCTCGATGTTATCGACAGTCCGCTAGCGCGTCACCGCATCGGCGACGCGCTGGCCGGTCACGCGAATCTGGTGTGCTCGACGTTGGTCGGTATCACCGCGGTGGCGGGTTCGGGCAGCGCCGCGCATGATCTGCGGGTGGTGTCTCGGACCGAGGCCAACACCCTGCTCGCCGCGGCATTGCGGACCGTCGGGGCGGGACTGGATGCGCAGCAGGCCACGTTCGGGCCACCCGCACTGCTCACCGAGGCTGACGGCGAGCGCTTCACCTCGGCGCTGGCCATCCTGCGCGATGGTGTTGCGCTCGCTCGGTCGGTGAGCCCTGGGTTGATTGATGACCTGATTGGGCATATCACGCTGGTCGGCGTCCTCGATCCACAGCTCGCTGGACGCCTGGTCTCCGCATCCCCGCGCGCCTACCCCGGGCTGGTCCTGCTGAAAGCTCCGCAGTCAAGTATGGAGGTGGCCGAGGCGCTCGTGCACGAGGGCGCCCATCAGAAATTCTTCGACCTGGCCATTACCCACGATCTGCTGACCGCTGACTCTGACCAGTGCCCACCGTTTCACCCGCCGTGGGCGCCGGCACAACGCCGCTGGCCCCTCGAGCAGACCCTCGCAGCGTGCCACGCCTACGCGTGTCTCGCTCGGTTCGGCGACGAGGCCGGCATCACGGCGGGAAGCCGTGCACTGAGCCCCCAGTCGTTGCTTCCAGTGGCGGGTGAGCGAAGCAAGGTCCTCGGTCACTGGCTGCTGAACCAGGGTGATCACCTGGGCACCGACGCCCACCTGCTGCTGGACGGTCTCATCGGCCGGCGCCCGAGCACCTCGCGGATCGCTACGAGCTGCTCGGGTGCGATCGCCGCCGACTACGTCATCGACGCTTCGCTGGAACTTCGCCGCTACGGCTCACCAGACCGGGTGCTGGTGGGGCGCCCCTCGCAACCACCGCAGCTCTACTGGGTCAGCGACGACGCGGCAACGGTGCTCGAGCTGCTCGCTCACGAGTCTATCGACGACGTCGCACGCACCTTCGCCCGGCGGTGGCGCATACCGCAGTTCGACGCGGCTGACCGGCTCAGCGGGTTGCTCTCGGACCTTTACGTAACAGGACTGCTAAAGATCAGGGGTACTGCGGGTGGCGGCCCGTAACACAGCGTTGCTAGCATGATCTTCATCGTGGCAGTGGGTCAGGTGACGAAGGGACGAGCTTTGATGACCGCGCAAGACATCGCGGAGGGCAACGCACCAACGAATCATTCTCTCCGGGTCAACTGGTTTCACCGCGAACCAGGCGGTAGCACCATCTTCGTCATGCCACCGGCTGGCGACGGCGCGGCGGCTCAACCGGTCGCCGAGCGCGACGACGGCACCGCCACCTAGGTGGGATAAACGGCTACATCAACGGCCAGCCCGGCCGCACCGCGCACCCGGACCATGGTGCCGTTGGGCTCCAGGGCCGCCACCCGGTCGCGGATCACATTGCGCGGGCTACCCGTCAGCGGATGGAGGTGGACCGCCACCGCGCTGGGCGGGAACACGGCGACCGCGCGAGCGCCATGGACCGTGGAATCGATCAGGCCGGATAGCTCGGTGCCATCGTCGGCCCGCAACCCGGCTTCCGTCGCGGTCCCGGCTACCAGGTTCAGCCCGGCCAGGCGCGCGCCGAACGCGCTGCGCGGCCGGGTGAGCACCTCACGCGTCGCGCCCTGCTCCACCACCCGGCCGCCGTCGAGCGCCACCACGCGATCCGCGAGCACCAACGCGTCGATCACCTGATGGGTCACGATGAGCGCGATCCGGTTGGCCAACACCGTCTGCAGCAGCGACCGCAGCGCGGGCGCGAGCTCTACATCCACGGCGGACAGCGGCTCGTCCAGCAGGAGCAGGTCCGGGGCCGACCTCACCGGGCACCACCTGCACGGTCGCATCCAGTGTGAACTCGCCGCGGCACCGAACTCCCCCAGGCAGCGGGCAAAGCTCAGAACCGTGCCAGAGCCCAGCCCGGGCAACACCAACGGGACAGTGATGCGGCGCAGCACCGTCAGCGGTGTCGCGCCGAGTGTCGCCGCGACCGACTCGTAGCGCTCCCCGCCGGTCGGTGTCGTTCGCGGGAGCGAAAACGTCGGCGGGCGCGGCTCGGACGATCTGTTGGGCCAGATCG
>JBBPZY010000297.1:0-6602 GCA_038276315.1 Mycobacteriales bacterium | reverse complement strand
GCCAGGTGTGCGAACTGCTCAGCGAGAACTCCGGGCGGGACCGCACCAGCGCGTTCGTCTACTCGGTGGGCTGGACTCAACACTCGGTGGGCGTGCAGTACATCCGCACCGCGGCGATACTGCAGCAGTTGCTGGGCAACATCGGCCGGCCCGGCGGCGGGATCATGGCGTTGCGCGGGCACGCCTCGATCCAGGGCAGCACGGACATCCCGACGCTGTTCAACCTGCTTCCCGGCTACATCCCGATGCCCCATGCGCACTCCCACGAGGACCTCGACTCATTCATCAAGGGCGAGTCGCCGAAGAAGAGTTACTGGGCGGAGATGCGGGCCTACACCGTCAGCCTGCTCAAGGCGTGGTGGGGCCCGGCGGCCACTCCGGACAACGACTTCTGTTTCGACTATCTGCCCAGGCTCACCGGCAGCCACTCCACTTACGAGACGGTGATGGCGCAGCTCGCTGGGGACTGCAAGGGCTACTTCCTGATGGGCGAGAATCCCGCGGTCGGTTCGGCCAACGCCAAGATGCAGCGGCTGGGCATGGCCAATCTGGAATGGTTGGTGGTCCGCGACTTCTCCCTGATCGAGAGTGCCACGTGGTGGAAGGACAGCCCGGAGATCGAGTCCGGCGAGCTGACGACGGAGGACATCGGCACCGAGGTCTTCTTCCTGCCGGCCGCGGCGCACACCGAGAAGGACGGCAGCTTCACCAACACCCAGCGGATGCTGCAGTGGCACCACCAGGCCGTCGAGCCCTCCGGTGACGCGCGAAGCGACCTGTGGTTCACCTTCCACCTCGGCCGGATCATCCGGGAGAAGCTGGCTGGCAGTACCGATGAGATGGACCGCCCGATTCTGGACCTCACCTGGGACTACCCCACCAAGAGTTCTCCCGCCCGCCCCGAGATCGCCGAGCCCGAGGCCGAGGCGGTGCTGGCCGAGATCAACGGTTGGGACGCCGAAGGTGGACCGCTGTCGTCCTACGAGCAGCTCAATGAGGACGGCTCGACGGCCTGCGGCTGCTGGATCTACTGCGGGGTGTACAGCGACGGGATCAACCAGGCGTCCCGACGCAAGCCCGGGGTACAGCAGAACTGGGTGGCCAAGGAGTGGGGATGGGCCTGGCCGGCCAACCGCCGGATCCTCTACAACCGGGCGTCGGCCGACCCCGACGGCAAACCTTGGAGCGAGCGCAAGGCGCTGGTCTGGTGGGATGAGGACAAGGCGCTGTGGACCGGGCATGACATCCCGGACTTCAGCGCGGCGAAGTCGCCGCACTACCGGCCGCCGACCAACGCGATCGGCGCGGAGGCGCTGTCCGGGGTGGACCCGTTCGTCATGCAGGCCGACGGCAAGTCCTGGCTGTTCGTCCCGGCCGGGTTGACCGACGGTCCGCTGCCGACGCACTACGAGCCGCAGGAGTCCCCGGTCGCCAACCTGCTGTACCGCCAGCAGCGCAACCCGGTCCGGCAGATCACCACGATGGTGCACCGCAACGACCGGTTCCAGCCCAGCGGCGATGAGCCGGGCGCGGCGGTGTTCCCGTACGTGTGCAGCACCTACCGGATCGCCGAACATCACACCGCGGGCGGGATGAGCCGGTTTTTGCCCTACCTCGCCGAGCTCGCGCCGGAGTTCTTCTGCGAGGTCTCCCCCGAGCTGGCCGCCGAGCGCGGCCTGGAGCACACCGGCTGGGCGACCGTGATCACCGCACGGGGCGCGATCGAGGCGCGGGTGTTGGTCACCGAGCGGATGACGCCGATGACCGTGCACGGTCGGCGGCTGCACCATGTCGGGTTGCCCTACCACTGGGGCAACAACGGCCTGGCCACCGGTGATCCGGCCAACGAGCTGACGCATCTGTCACTCGATCCCAATGTGCACATTCAAGAGGTCAAAGCGTTGGCCTGCGACATCCAACCGGGTCGGCGGCCACGCGGCCGGGCCCGTGACGAGCTCGTCGAGCAGTACCAGCGACGGGCCGGGATCACCGAGAAGACCGGGACGGAGGTGTGAGATGGCCCCGGTAGACATCCAGATCGGACATAGGCCGAACCTCGGCGGTGCGGTGCTCGGCGATACCGATCCGGCCACCCAGGGCGGTTACCAAAACCACCCACCACGGATGGGGTTCTTCACCGACACCAGCGTGTGCATCGGCTGCAAGGCCTGCGAGGTGGCGTGCAAGACGTGGAACGCCATTCCCGAGGATGGTTTGGTATTCACTGGAATGTCGATGGACAATAGCCAGGGACTCGGCGCGAGCACGTGGCGCCACGTCGCATTCATCGAGCAGCGAAAGCCGATGGCTGCACAGGACCCGGGTGTGTTCCACGACCAGGACGTCCTGGCACTGGCCGGACAGGGATCGGGTACCTCCCCCGACCAGTCCGCGATGACGCCGACAACTCCCGGGGCGAATGGGGATTTCCGCTGGCTGATGGCCAGCGACGTGTGCAAGCACTGCACGCACGCGGCGTGCCTGGACGTGTGCCCCACCGGGTCGCTGTTCCGCACCGAGTTCGGCACCGTGGTGGTGCAGGAGGACATCTGCAACGGGTGCGGCTATTGCATCCCGGCCTGCCCCTATGGGGTCATCGACCAGCGTAAAGAAGACGGTCGAGCATGGAAGTGCACGCTGTGCTACGACCGGCTCAGCGTCGGGCAGGAGCCGGCCTGCGCCAAAGCCTGCCCTACGAACTCCATCCAGTTCGGCCCGCTGGACGAGCTGCGCGAACGGGCCGACGCCCGGCTGGCGCGGCTGCACGAAGCCGGGGTCGCCGACGCGCGGCTCTACGGCCGTGATCCTGATGACGGCGTCGGCGGCGACGGCGCCTTCTTCCTGCTGCTCGACGAACCGGAGGTCTACGGGCTGCCGCCGGACCCGGTGGTGACCACCCGAGATCTGCCCTCGATGTGGAGGCACGTCGCGGCTGCGGCGGCGACACTGGTCGGTGGGGCGCTGGCGGCGTTCGTGGCGGGAAGGCGGCTGTAATGACCGAGCAGATCGCCAGCAGCTCGTCGGACGTGACCGAAAACGGGTTGCGGGGCGCGCGCCCGGACCGTGACGCCGTCACCGGCGTCGCTACCGGCCAGCGCGGCAAGCGCGGCGGCAAGGGGCGCGGCAAGCGCAGCGGCAAGGGGCGCGGCAGGCAGGGTGACGGCGCCCCGACCGTTCCCGACGCAGAGTTCACCTCCTATTACAACCTACCGGTGATCAACAAGCCGGTGTGGTCGTCGCTGGACATCGCGGGCTACCTGTTCCTCGGCGGGCTGGCGGGTGCGGCGTCGCTGCTGGGCGCGGGCGCGCAGGCTACCGGGCGCCCGGCACTGGCCCGGGTCAGTAAGGTCGGCGCATTCGGCGCCGGGGTGCTCTCGCTGGTCGGACTGGTCCACGACCTGGGCCGGCCGTCGCGGTTTCTGAACATGCTGCGGGTGTTCAAGGTGACCTCACCAATGAGCGTCGGGTCCTGGATCCTCGCCGGCTACGTCCCCCTGACCGGGATCGCTGCGGCGAGCTCACTATTCGGGAAGGCGCCGAGAATCGGGATGGCGGCGACTGCCGGGTCGGCGCTGCTCGGTCCCGCAGTGGCGTCCTACACCGCGGCGTTGATCAGCGACACCGCTGTGCCGGCCTGGCACGACGGCTACCCGGAGATGCCGTTCGTGTTCGTGGGCTCCGGTGCCACGGCCGCGGCCGGGCTGGGCCTGCTCACCGCGCCGGTCAACCAGAACGGACCCTCGCGGGCGATGGCGGTGTTCGGGGTCGGCACCGAGCTGGCCGCCTTCGAACGGATGAAGCGCCGCATCGGGATGACCGCCGAGCCCTACTCCCAAGGCCGTGGCGGCGGATACATCCGTGCCGGCAAGATCCTCTCGATGGTCGGCCTGGCTGGGACGCTGCTCGGCAGGCGCAGCCGGGTGCTCAGCACCGTGTCCGGCGCGGCCCTGATCGCCGCGTCGGCCGCGACCCGGTGGGGAATCTTCCACGCCGGCATGCAGTCGGCCACCGACCCCAAGTACACGATCGTTCCGCAGCGCGAACGGCTGCGGGAGGTCATCAGTTAGCCCACCCGGCGCCACTCCCCTGATCGGCCGAGGATCCGGTTTCGGAACGCTCAGCGAGCTTACCGAGGATCCCGTGCATACTCCCAACCACATCGGATGGACGTCCTTGCTGCCGAATTAGATCCGTGAAGTGCGTAAGAGTTCGGTAGGGTCTGAAGTTCGTGGCGTCGGGAGGTAATCATGGGAAAGCAAGCACGAATTGGACTGTTGCTGACAGCTACATCTGCCTACTGACCGTGATGATGGACTGGATCGTCGGAGAGCTCTGAGCACAGCACGAAACGGGACGGGGAGCGGCCGCCTTGCAAGGCAGTGGTGTACTCAAATGGGAGATGTGATCCGAATCACTGCATCGACTGTTTGACACCCTTGTGGATAGCCGACTCCTAAGGTGCTAATCGCGAACGGCTGCCGCCGGGCGAGGCGCATCGATTCTGCCCCCACTCAGCGGAAGGATCGACACCATGAGCTGGACCGAGGGACGACTGTCCGCGACGTTCGCGCGCAGGCCGGACGGGCTGCCGATACTGGATCGGGGGGGCCACCGCAGCCCGGAGCAGGGTGCATGTTTGATGGAATACGTCTCCGTGCTCGCCGGCACCCGGTTCAGCGACCATCCCAGGTGTACCCATCCGGCCCTGGCCCAGCTGGCCCGCGTGGTCAACGACGAGATCGCCGATCCCGCAGCCCGATCCCGGCTGGCCGTGCTGGCTCCCGACCTGATCGGCACCCGGTGCCGGGATCCGCGCATTACGTTGACGGTGATGGCGTGCTGCCTGCGGGCCGCTGTAGCGGCTCGCCCACAAGGCCGTGAGCTGCCGCTAGCCTTGGAGCGCATCGATGCCCAGCGCAACCGGCTGGAGGCTCAGCACGGCCGCCGGTGGGCGCGCTTGCGCAACGTGGGGTGCGAACCAGGGGTGCTTTCAGTCATCTCCACCCTTCGCGTCGTGTTGCGGCACACCCACCGGTTCCGCGGACCGCGCCACGATGAGCAGCTCTGCGAACTCCTCGAGCGGGCGGTGGCGGATTGCCGCGAGCTGCTCGCCCAGCGTCCAGACCGCCCCGCTCGTCAGCAGTCTCAGCCCGCAGTACATTGAGATCGGGCGTTGGCGCTCGTCGGGGGATCAACGGCTGGGGGGCGCACAGCGGATGACCGAGACCCCTACAACAGCCGTTACCGCGTCGGTCGCAACCCAACCCGGTGGATACACGCATCTGATCCCGCTGCAACGCCGCTATGCCGAACTTGCCGCCAACGATCCTGACCGGCGGCGCCAGCGCGACCGACTGATCAGCGGTTACCTGCCAGTGGCCGAACACATCGCGCGCCGGTTCGCTGGCCGCGGCGAGCCGCTGGACGACCTGATCCAGGTAGCCACCGTGGGACTGATCAATGCCGTGGACCGCTTCGAACCGGCCCGCGGCTCGCATTTTCTTTCCTTCGCGGTACCAACGATCACCGGCGAGGTACGTCGGCATTTCCGCGACCACGGCTGGTCGACCCGGGTGCCGCGTCGACTGAAAGATCTGCACCTCGCCATCAGACGCACGCTGGCGGAGCTATCCCAGCAGCTCGGCCGGGCGCCGAAACCCAGCGAGATCGCGCAGCGGTTGCGCATACCGGTGTCGGAGGTGATCGAAGGGCTGCAAGCTGGCGAGGCCTACCGAAGCTCGTCTTTAGATGAGATGCTCGGCGACGGGGACGGTTTCACCCTCGGCGAGTTCATCGGCGGCCTGGACGACGAGCTGACCCTGATCGACGATCGCGAGGCGCTGCGCCCGCTGCTGGCCGAGCTCGCCCCCCGGGAGCAGATGATCCTGATGTTGCGGTTCTTCCATCAACTGACCCAAACTCAAATCGCCGAGCAGGTCGGCATCTCGCAGATGCACGTCTCACGGGTACTGCGCCAAACACTCATGTTCCTCCAGCAGCGGATGTCCGACTCCGGGTGATCGTCGGCGGCTCTGTTTCCCCCGGACCAGTCGGGACACCCTGCGGTGTGGATCTCGGGTCGGTAGCCGATGAGCTGTATTCGCTACCGCGGGAGGAGTTCACCGCCGCCCGTAACGCCGCCGCGAAGCGGGCCGGTGAGCAAGGCTGCTAACGCCGACATCGTTAAGGGTCGAGACGTCGGCGGCGGCGACTACGTGATCGTCGAGCCGGAGGAGCTCGACGACATCGCCCCCGGGCGGTCACGGAGCATCGACATCACCAGCTTCATAGACTCCGACGAGATCGACCCCGTGTACTTCCAGAAGGCCTATTGGCTCGCCCCCCACCGAAATGGCCCGCGAGCTCGACATCGAGGGCCGCTCGAAGATGACCCGCGACGAGCTGGCGGAGGCCGTCGCCCAGGCGTCCGGGACCGCTCCCACGGGAGGACGCAAGACGTCCTAAGCCGAAGTTTCCTGATCTTGGGCGTTCGGATCTCTGCTGAGCTGGGGTTTCGCTGTTGAGGCTGGTTTTGGTCTGTCTACTTCAGGCTCAGTGGGATGGGGGCGCCGATCAGTTCGAAGGCTCGGTGTTGGGTGGCG